>JAEUMJ010000082.1 GCA_016792865.1 Hyphomicrobiales bacterium
ATGTCGAGGATGAGGTTCGGGGCAAGGCCCTTCTCCTTCATCACCGCGACAAAATCCTGCGTGCGGTAATTGATGGCAAGGTCGGCTCCGAAGGCGCGCGCCGCCGCACATTTTTCATCGGAGCCCGCAGTCGTGACGACCTTTGCCCCAAAGGCCTTCGCCAGCATGATCGCCGTGGAACCGATCCCGCTCGTGCCACCATGAACCAGGAAGATTTCTCCGGCCTTCAGGCCGCCACGGTCAAACACATTTGTCCACACCGTGAAATAGGTTTCGGGAAGCGCCGCTGCCTCCACCAGGGACATGCCGCGCGGCACGGGCAGACAGTTCTCCGCCGCCGCCACGCAATACTCCGCGTAGCCTCCGCCGGGCACGAGGGCACAGACGGGATCGCTGACCTTCCAGCGCCCGGCGTTGCGGCCCAGTTCCACGATGTAACCGGACACCTCGAGGCCGGGCGTGGCGGGTGCACCCGGGGGCGGCGGATATGCGCCCTTGCGTTGCATCACGTCCGGCCGGTTCACGCCCGCCGCCGCAACGCGGATCAACACCTGCCCTTCTCCCGCAACGGGCCGCACGAGATTGACGGGCACCAGCACATTCGGGCCACCAGGTTCCCGGATGCCAATCGCGTTCATCATGTTCATCGTGCATCTCCTTGAACTTGCGGAAGGTTAATCTCTGGGCCAGACTTCATACACACACCGGAGGATGAAATGGACCTCGACGATTTACCAAAACCTGCCCCGAAGCTCACCGTGGGCGAGCCTCTCGACACCATTTCCGTTGCCGAACTTGAGCAGCGAATCCTTGCATTTGAGGGAGAAATTTCCCGTTTGAAAGCGGAAATCGCGAAGAAGAAGGCGTCGAAGGCGGCTGCCGATGCATTCTTCAAAAGCTAAACGGCGAAGTGAAGAAAAAGAAAAATCTGACCGTTAAAACTGTCTGTATTAACCATTCATCAAGTTTTGTCGTTTACCTTACCAATCATCCGGAGCGATCCGGATTCTCTGAGTGGTTCTGTCCACTCTGTTTGACGCCTCCCTGTTAGAACTCAAGCCGCGGTTTCCGCGGCTTTTTTTTGCCGCCCTCACGGGAAGGGGTGTGGCCTCTCTCTTGCTCAGTCCCTTTGCGAACCCGGCATTTGCCCCAGAATGGTCCACAGCCATCCGGTGGACAATGATCGGCGGAATGCTAAAAGCGAAACGATGTGAGTAAGAGGTTGTTCACCATGGGGAATGCGGCGGGAGCGGGATTTGGCCGGGGAACGGTCGATTTCCTGTCAAAGTTCACAGGATCGGACCAATTCGACAAGGTCTTCAAGGAAGGCATGGGGCTGGTTGAGGAAACCGCCAACTACCTGGATGGACCGGGCCGTGCCGACAGCAAGGCGCTCGACCGTGCCGGTGCCATCGCCTACGCCACGGAGAGCATGCGCCTCACCACGCGCCTCATGCAGCTTGCCTCGTGGCTGCTGCTGCAACGCGCCATCGCTTCCGGCGAACTCGGCAGCGAAGAAGCCCGCAAGGAAAAGAACCGCATCAGCCTGAGCGACATCGGCCGCGGCAACGACATTCCGGGGGCAGATCAATTGCCGGAGGGCCTCCGCGACCTGGTGGAACGCTCGATCCGCCTTCTGGAACGCATCAAGACACTGGATATCATGATCGCTCGCCAGCAGCAGCAGGCTCCGGTCACGTCCGACAATCCCGTTGCCTCGCAGCTTGACCAGTTGGCCCGCGCGTTCGGCACGCGCTGAATTCCCGCCCCCGTGAAATGAAAAAACCCGGCTGCAAGAGCCGGGTTTTTGTTTTTCCGGAACCGGAAATTACTTCTTGAGGAAGCCGAACTTCTGATTGAAGCGCGAGACGCGGCCACCACGGTCAACAAGGCCCTGCTGGCCGCCCGTCCAGGCGGGATGGGACTTGGGATCGATGTCGAGGTTGAGCGTGTCGCCGGCCTTGCCATAGGTGGAGCGGGTGACAAACTTGGTGCCGTCCGTCATCACAACGGTGATCGGGTGGTAGTCGGGATGAATGCCGGACTTCATGATTTCAATCTCTTCATAAAAACAAGCTGCGCCTTTCCAAAGTCTGAAAAGGCGCGGGTGACAAGGAATGTGGCGGTCCTATATAGGAGGCCGCGAGCGCCTGCAAGGCCCTCCGAAGAACAGGGTCTGAGATGAGCAACGTCTACGAACAGGAAGCCAAAAGGCGCGGCAAATCCAACAACTTGCGCCCGCTCCGGGGCCTCCTGCCCTTCCTCGGTTCCTACAAGCCCCAGGTCTTTATCGCCCTCCTTGCCCTGCTCACGGCCTCGGCTGCGACTCTCATCATCCCCATCGCCGTCCGGCGGGTTCTGGACCACGGCTTCACCGGAGAGAATGCCGGGCTTGTCGATCAGTACTTCGCGGTGATGCTTGCAGTCGTCTGCCTTCTCGCCGTCGGCTCAGCCGTGCGCTTCTATTATGTGACGTGGATCGGCGAGCGCGTGGTGGCCGATGTGCGCGATGCCCTGTTCCGCCACCTGACCCTGCTCACGCCCTCCTTCTATGAAGTGCAGAAGACGGGCGAAGTGATCTCGCGCCTCACCGCCGACACCACCCAGATCAAGAGCGCCTTCTCCTCCACCGCCTCCATCGCCCTCCGCAACATCGTGATGCTGGCCGGTGCGCTGGCGATGATGATCTACACCAGCCCGCGGCTGTCCGGTCTCGCAGCCTTGGCCATACCGCTGATTGTCCTGCCGCTGGTGCTCTACGGGCGGAAGGTCCGGTCCCTGTCACGTCTGGCGCAGGATACGCTGGCCGATAGCGCCGCCTTTGCGCAGGAGCGGCTTTCCGCGATCAGCACCGTGCAATCCAACACGCAGGAGGCTTCCACCAACCAGTCCTTCGCCGCCGCGACACGCACCGCCTTCGATGCCGCCGCCAAGCGCACCTTCGCGCGCGGCGTGCTGACCTTCCTCATCATCCAGGTGGCGCTGGGCGCCATTGTCGGGCTGTTGTGGTTTGGCGCACGAGACGTGATGGCGGGACGGCTGTCTGGCGGCACGCTGAGCCAGTTCGTGCTCTATGCCGTCTTCGCGGCAAGTTCCCTTGGGCAGTTGTCGGAGGTCTATGGCGAAATCCAGTTGGCGGCAGGTGCCGCAGAACGGATCTCGGAATTGCTCCGGGAAGAACCGGGGATCACCTCACCCGCAAAGCCCGTGGAGATGCCGAAGCCGGGCAAGGGCCTCGTCAGCTTCCGCAACGTGACCTTCCATTATCCGACACGGCCCGAAGCCAACATCCTTGACGACCTCAGTTTCGAAGCCCGCCCCGGCGAAGTGGTGGCAATCGTCGGCCCCTCCGGCGCGGGCAAGACAACCATCTTCGCCCTGCTGCAACGCTTTTACGATCCGCAGAAGGGAACGATCTCCATTGACGGCGTGGCCCTGCCCACCGCCGACCTGACGCAGATGCGCAACACAATCGCGACTGTGCCGCAGGATCCGGTGATCTTCTCCGGCTCCGTTGCCGAGAACATCCGTTTCGGACGGCCGGGTGCCGACATGGCAGAGGTTGAAGCAGCTGCTGTTGCCGCTCGTGCCGACGGCTTCATCCGCGCCCTTCCGCAAGGCTACGACACGCCGCTCGGTGAGCGCGGCGTCACCCTCTCAGGCGGCCAGCGCCAGCGCGTTGCCATCGCCCGCGCCATCCTTCGCAATGCGCCCATCCTGTTGCTGGATGAAGCAACGAGCGCACTCGATGCCGAAAGCGAGCAATTGATCCAGCAGGCTTTGGAGACGATCACCCAGCACCGCACCACGCTTGTGATTGCCCATCGCCTTGCGACGGTACGCAACGCCAATCGCATTCTGGTGCTGGATCAGGGCAAGCTGGTGGCGCAAGGCACCCACGGTGCTTTGATCGAAAGCAACGAGCTTTACGCCCGGCTCGCGAAGCTCCAGTTCACCGGTCCGTCAGCTTGAGTTCGATGCGGCGGTTTTCCGCCTTGGCGTCCTCGCTGTCACCCTCGACGATCGGCTGGTTTTCACCGAAGCCCGCCGCCACGAGATGCTTGGGCTGAACCCCCTGCGCGATCAGGAACTTGACCACCGTGATGGCACGGGCCGAGGACAATTCCCAGTTGGACTGGAACAACGGTGACTGAATGGGATCACTGTCGGTGTGGCCGTCCACACGCAACACCCAGGCGATGTCTTCCGGGATTTCGCGTTCAAGCTGACGCAACGCATCCGCCAGCTTCAGCATTTCCACCTTGCCCGCCTCGTTCAGGTCGGCACTGGCCTTCGGAAAAAGCACTTCCGCCTGGAAGACGAAACGGTCGCCAACCACGAGAATATCGGAGCGCTGCGACAAGATCTGGCGCAAACGGCCAAAGAATTCCGAACGGTACTTCGAAAGCTCCTGCACCTTTTGCGCTAGGGCGGTGTTGAGACGCTTTCCCAGGTCAGCGACCTGGGCTTCCGACGCCTTGTTGCGTTCCTCGGCTGCATCCAGCAGGGCATTCAACTGCGCCAGCTGGCGGCGCATTGCGGCGATCTGCTGGTTCAGCAATTCAACCTTGGCCAGGGCATCCGAGGAAATCTTCTTTTCCGCATCAAGCGAGGTCTGCAGCGTCGAGACAATCGAGCCTGCCGACTGGCCCTTCTCGTTCTCGGCCTGAAGATCAGCCAGAAGCCCTGCACTCTTGGCCTTTTCGGCATTCAGGTCGTCGGTGAGCGACAGGAGCTGGGCCTCCGCATCCGCCTTTGCGGCCTTTTCCAGATTGAGAAGCTGGGTCAGCTCGGCGATCTGCGAACGCAATTGGCCGAGGGCCGAATCCTGCCCGGTGATTTCACGCGCCAGCAGGAACTGGGCGATCATGAAGACCGACAAGAGGAAGGTGATGACGAGCAAGAGCTGCGCCATGGCATCGACGAAGCCCGGCCAGTAAGGCGCTTCCTCCTGGCGTCTGCGGCGCGAAAGGGCGGGCATGGGGCGCTATTCCCGGCTGCGTCCGCCACTCTGGCGGATCAGGAGGCGCTGGATTTCGCTTTGCTGCACTTGCTGGGTCTGGATCCAGTTGCGCACCATCTTCTGCTCGTCCCGCATCTGGGCCACGAGGCTGGCAACCGCATCGGCCAGTTGTTCTATGGTTTCGTTACCGCCGCCATTGGACGCTATGACCGTGGGCGTCGCGGTGTTCTCGCTCATCTGCTGGGAGAGGCGATCAAGGGACCGTTGCAGGCCCTGAAGGTCGATGCGCATGAAGGCGGGCATTCCGCCCTGGTTGGCCCCTTCGCCAGACCCGGCTTGCAGGTCGGTTATGGTGGAAAGCCAGTCTTCCAGATCCTGATAGAAACGGTTCTGCGCTTGCGAGGCCTTCAGGTCCATGAAGCCCAGAATGAGAGAGCCGGACAGGCCGAAGAGCGATGACGAGAACGACAGCCCCATGCCTGCGAGCGGGCGCTGCAAGCCGTTCTTCAGTTCCTCGAACACGGAACTCGATTGCGCCGTCGAGACATCAAGGCCGCGGATGGCATCGCCCACCGACGACACCGTTTCGAGCAAGCCCCAGAACGTTCCGAGCAGGCCGAGGAAAATGAGCAGGCCCACGAGGTAACGCATCAGGTCGCGGGATTCATCGAGGCGCGAGGCAAGCGAGTCCAGAAGCGAGCGCATGGACGACGGCGAGAGGATGGTGCGGCGGTCGGCGTCACCCAGCATGGTCGCCATGGGGCCGAGCAGGATCGGCACGGGTTGTTCCGGGCTTTCGCCCAGCCGGAAATTGTTCACCCAGTTCACTTCCGGCATGAGGCGCCACACCATGCGGTAGGCGTAGACCATGCCCAGCAGGAGCGTTGCCACGATCAGGCCGTTGAGGAAGGGATTTGCCATGAAGGCGGCCTTGATGCCGCTGTAGATGACCGCCACCAGCACCGCGACCACAAGCGTGAACACCGCCATGTGGACGAGATGCACCATCGGTTGTTCAAGTTGCGGCGAGTCCTGTGCCATCGTTCCACCCCTTCCGGCTCTGCTGGCCGTTGTTATGGAGCAAGTTAGACGAGAAAACGACGAGGGGGAACGGGGTTCAGTCCGGTTGTGAGACGGTCTCTTCAGGCCGTGTGCGGCTTGCGCTCATCTGTTCGGCCATTTCGGTCTGGGGCTGGCGCCGGGCTATTTCGAGGATAAGCTTGCGCTTCACCGCAAGGGCAAAATTGGCAGGCTCGTCAGCCGATACGACGAAACTGCCCGTGCCGCCGATGATCGTGTCCTCAAAGGCCTGTTCGAGATCATAGGATACCGGACGACCGCTGCTGCACTTGCGGCAGAGAACCGCCAGGCCGTTGATGGTAATTCCCTGCTCCAGCACAACCTTCCGCGCTTCGGGCACACCTGCCCCGCCCCAACTGTTGACGCTGTCTGCCGAAAGGTCGATCACCTTGCGCGTTCCTTCGAAGGTGTTTGAGGTGATGGCGGCGGCGGCCTTGATCAGGGCGTTGCCGATGGCGTTGCGGCCACGGGCCGTCCGTGGTGCGGCCAGCAGTTCGGCTTTGAAGTTGCGGGCATCTTCGGCACTGGCGATCACGCGCCAGGGCACAACCACGACCTGGGAATCCCACTGTCCCCATTCCATGTAGGTGACCGCGATCTTCTGATGGCGACCAGAGGTGGCAATGGCATCGAGGACGTCCGCCGAAGCCAGCGCATCGGCATAGCCTTGCCGCTGGTAGCGGATTTCGTCATTGCCGATGGAGCCGGAAGCATCGGCAAGCAGCACAAGCTCAAGATCGACGTCTTCCGCCCATGCCGGTGCGAACGGAAACAGGAGCGCCGTCAAAAGGCAGAAAACCGCATGGACCCGCATGAAGCCGCCTCCCTTCACAAGGTGAAGCGGTGTTTGTTCACGCCAAAAAAGGCAAAAAGATGCGCGGGGGGCATGATCGCCGCAGGCTTGCGGCGGCTCAGCCCATCGCCTTGTTGATTTCCTCGGTCATCTTCTTGGCGTCGCCGAACAGCATGAGCGTGTTGTCGCGCCAGAACAGGCCGTTGTCGATGCCCGCATAGCCCGACGACATGCCGCGCTTGATGAACATCACGGTCTTGGCCTTCCACACCTCCAGGACCGGCATGCCGTAGATCGGTGAGGCCGGGTCTTCCTTGGCGGCGGGATTGGTCACGTCGTTGGCACCGATGACGAAGGCGATGTCGGCTTGGGCAAACTCGCTGTTGATGTCTTCCAGTTCGAAGACTTCGTCATAAGGCACGTTCGCTTCGGCCAGCAGCACGTTCATGTGGCCGGGCATGCGCCCCGCCACCGGATGGATGGCATACTTCACGGTGACGCCGGACTTCTTGAGGTGATCCGCCATTTCCCGAAGCGCATGCTGGGCCTGTGCGACGGCCATGCCGTAGCCCGGCACGATGATCACCGTTTCGGCATTCTTCATCATGAAGGCCGCATCATCCGCAGATCCCTGCTTGACGGGCTTGCTTTCACCCTTTGCCGCAGGGCCTGCGCTTTCGCCGCCAAAGCCGCCGAGAATGACCGAGAAGAAGCTCCGGTTCATGCCCTTGCACATGATGTAGGAAAGGATGGCGCCCGACGAGCCGACGAGTGCGCCGGTGATGATCAGTGCCGTGTTCGCCAGCGTGAAGCCGATCCCCGCGGCAGCCCAGCCGGAATAGGAGTTCAGCATCGAGACGACGACCGGCATGTCTGCGCCGCCGATCGGCACGATCAGCAGGAAGCCCAGGATGAAGCTGATCACCACAATGGCCCAGAACCAGATTTCTGCCGGCGTCTGGAAGAACATCACGATTGCGGCCAGCAGCGCCAGGCCCAGGGCAATGTTGATCACGTGACGGCCCGGCAGGAGAATGGGCGAACCCGACATGCGGCCATCGAGTTTCAGGAAGGCGATCACCGAACCCGTGAAGGTGATGGCGCCGATTGCGGCACCCAGCGCCATTTCGATACGGCTTTGGGCATGGATCACGCCATCCGTGGCGATGCCGAAGGCGTCCGGGGCGTAGTAGGCGGCGGCGGCCACGAAGACTGCTGCAAGGCCGACGAGCGAGTGGAAGGCAGCGACAAGCTGCGGCATGGCCGTCATCGGAATCCGCTTCGCGGTGATGCCGCCGATCACGGCACCGATGCCGAGGCCACCCACGATCAGCAGCCAGGGCAGCACGCCGACAGGCTTTGCCAGTGCGAGGGTGGTGAGAACGGCGATGGTCATGCCGACCATGCCGAACATGTTGCCTTGCCGCGACGAGGCGGGAGACGACAGCCCGCGCAGCGCCATGATGAACAGCGCGCCGGCGACGAGGTAGAGAAGTGCTGCGAGATTGGCGCTCATCTTACTTCTCTTTCTTCTTGTACATCGCAAGCATGCGCGAGGTGACCATGAAGCCACCGAAGATGTTGATCGAGGCCAGCACCAGTGCGATGAAACCGAAGATCATCGCCAGGGTGGAACCGGAAGCAATCGCCCCTGCCCCGACGGCGAGCAGCGCCCCCACCACGATCACCGATGAGATGGCGTTGGTCACGCTCATCAGCGGCGTGTGCAGCGCAGGCGTGACGTTCCAAACCACATAGTAACCCACGAACACCGCAAGCACGAAAATGCCGAGCAGCGAAATGAAGGGGTCGATTGAATGGGCCAACTGTTCCATTATTTCGCCTCGTAAATCTTGTGCACGAGCTTGCCGCCCTTGGCGATCAGCGTGCCGGAAATGCATTCATCGGCTTCGTCAATCCTCAGCGTCCCGTCCTTCTGGATCATCAGGTCGAGGAAGTTGGCGATGTTCTTGGCAAAGAGAGGCGTGGCATTGCCCGCCAGCTTCCCTGCCAGGTTCAGCGTGCCGATGATCTTCACGCCCTTGTGCTCGATGATCTGGTCCGGCTTGGAAAGCGGGCAGTTACCGCCGCGCTCCACCGCGAGGTCCACGATGATCGATCCCGGCTTCATGCTCTCCACCATTTCCTTTGTGATGAGCGTCGGCGCGGGGCGACCGGGGATGAGCGCGGTGGTGATGACCACGTCCTGCGACTTGATGTGCGAGGCCACAAGTTCGGACTGCTTGGCCTTTTCCTCGGCGGTCAGTTCGCGGGCATATCCGGCAGCGGTGGCGGCCTCGGCAAGATCGACGTAGACGAACTTGGCACCGAGGGATTTCACCTGTTCTTCGGTGGCCTTGCGCACGTCGGTCGCCGAAACGATGGCCCCCAGCCGGCGGGCCGTGGCGATGGCCTGAAGCCCCGCCACACCTACACCCATGATGAAGACCTTGGTGGCGGGAACCGTGCCCGCCGCCGTCATCATCATGGGGAAGGCGCGGCCATAGTTGGCGGCCGCATCGATCACCGCCTTGTAGCCCGCGAGATTGGCCTGCGACGAGAGGATGTCCATGGCCTGGGCGCGGGTGATGCGCGGCATCAGTTCCATGGCGAACCCGGTGACGCCAGACTTGGCAAAGGCTTCCAGGGCCTTGCGGTCGCCGTAGGGTTCCAGTCCACCGGCAACGATGGCACCGTCCTTCATGGCCTTGAGCAGCTTGTCGCCGGGACGCCGGATGGTGAGCACGATATCGGCTCCCTTCACGACCGCGTCGCCCTTTACGATCTCGGCACCGGCGGCCTTGAAGTCGTCATCGGAAATGTTTGAGCCAAGGCCCGCGCCAGACTGCACGGCCACCTTGGCTCCTTTTTTGATGTAGGCCTTCACCACGTCGGGCGAGGCCGCGACACGCGCCTCCCCCGGATGATTTTCGGCGGGAATCGCGATTTTCATGGTCTTGTCTGCTTAAAGGTTGATGGCAACAAAGAGCCCGAAGAGGACCAGCAGTCCTCCGGAAAGGTACCATTTGCCACCCGCACGGGCGTCGATGAGCGTGGCGATCAAGCCGACGATCAATCCGGCAAAGCCGACGAGCACGTTGAAATTGTCCATGAAGCCAAAGGCGACAAGGGCAACAAGGGTGTAGGCGCAAATGATGCCCAGCGCGATGGAGCCCGTGAGGAACCCTGCATAGGTTTCCTTGTGGTCTTCAAATCCGCGCGGCGTGTGTGACGGAGAGTGGTCGGCCATGCTGTTCCCTCAAAATGGCTGAATCTGCAATGCCAACACGCTTAGCCGGGGCGGCAGCGGTGCGCAAGGCGGGCAAATCGTAACCTTTTGGCGCAGGGGGCGGGCGTCGGGAGGGGGGCTTCCCCGCCCCTCACTCCATCCTTTCAAGCTCGTCGATCATGCCGGAAATGACGCTCAGGCCCTTTTGCCAGAAGGCGGGATCGGTGGCGTCGAGACCGAAAGGCTTGAGCAACTCGGAATGATGCTTGGTGCCACCGGCCTTCAGCATGGCGAAATACTTGTCCTGGAAGCCCGCCTCGCTTTCCGTGTACCGCGCATAAAGCGAGTTCACGAGGCAGTCGCCGAAGGCATAGGCATAGACATAGAACGGTGAATGGATGAAGTGCGGAATATAGGTCCAGAACACCTCGTAGCCTTCGCCGAAGGTGATGGCGTCGCCCAGGCTTTCATGCTGCACCTCCATCCAGATGGCATTCAACTGGTCGGGCGTCAGTTCACCATCCTTGCGGGCAGAGTGAACCTTGCGCTCGAAGGTATAGAAGGCGATCTGGCGCACGACCGTGTTGATCATGTCCTCCACCTTCGAGGCCAGCAGCGCCTTGCGCTTCTTCGGGTCGGTGGTGTTCCGGAGAATGCGCTGGAAGGTGAGCATTTCGCCGAAGACCGAGGCGGTTTCCGCCAGCGTGAGCGGCGTTGAGGCCATCAGCGCACCTTGCGGCGCGGCCAGAACCTGATGGACGCCGTGTCCCAGCTCGTGGGCAAGTGTCATCACGTCGCGCGGCTTGCCCAGATAGTTGAGCAGCACATAGGGATGCGCCGAGGGCACGGTCGGATGCGCGAAGGCGCCGGGTGACTTTCCCGGCCGCGCAGGAGCATCGATCCAGCGCCTGTCGAAGAAGCTCCGGGCAATCGCCGCCATCTCCGGGGCAAATTCTCCGTAGGCGGACAATACCGTCTCGCGCGCTTCATCCCATGGGATGTCGCGGGTGTCTTCCTGGGGCAAGGGCGCATTCCTGTCCCAGTGCATGAGCTTGTCCTTGCCCAGCCACTTCGCC
>JAEUMJ010000010.1 GCA_016792865.1 Hyphomicrobiales bacterium
GCCGCACACCAAGTTCGAGGCCGAGGCCTATATCCTGACCAAGGAGGAAGGCGGCCGCCACACCCCGTTCTTCGCGAACTATCGCCCGCAGTTCTACTTCCGCACGACGGACGTGACGGGCATCGTGACGCTGCCGGCGGGCACGGAAATGGTGATGCCGGGCGACAACATCTCGTTCGATGTCGAGCTGATCACGCCGATCGCGATGGAAGAGAAGCTCCGCTTCGCCATCCGTGAAGGTGGCCGCACCGTCGGCGCCGGCGTCGTCGCCAAGATCACTGACTAAGGGCAGGGCACAACATGCAACGCCAGAATATCCGGATCCGTCTCAAAGCGTTCGATTATCGCATCCTCGATAACTCGACGCGCGAGATCGTGAACACCGCGAAGCGCACCGGCGCACAGGTCCGTGGACCTGTGCCGCTTCCGACGCGCATCGAGAAGTTCACTGTGAACCGTTCACCCCACGTGGACAAGAAGAGCCGCGAGCAGTTCGAGATGCGCACGCATCGCCGTCTGCTCGATATCGTGGATCCGACGCCGCAGACCGTGGACGCGCTGATGAAGCTCGACCTCGCCGCCGGTGTTGACGTTGAAATCAAGCTCTGAGTTTAAAGAGCCTCTGGAGAGAAAAATGCGTTCAGGCCTTATCGCCAGAAAGCTGGGAATGACCCGGGTCTACACGGAAGAGGGCGCACAGGTGCCCGTGACCGTGCTGAAGGTGGACTCTGTCCACGTGGTCGCCCACAAGACGGCCGAGAAGGATGGCTATTCCGCCATTCAGCTCGGTTCAGGCACCCCCAAGATCAAGCGGCTGACCAAGGCCGACCGTGGCCACTTCGCCAAGGCGAAGGTGGAACCGAAGCGCAAGCTGCAGGAATTCCGCGTTGCCCCCGACATGACCATGCCGGTTGGCGCGGAAGTGACGGCCGATCATTTCGTCGCCGGCCAGTTCGTCGACGTGACCGGCACCACCAAGGGCAAGGGTTTTGCCGGCGGCATGAAGCGCTGGAACTTCGGCGGTCTGCGCGCCACGCACGGCGTGTCGGTGAGCCATCGCTCCATCGGTTCGACCGGTAACCGCCAGGATCCCGGCAAGGTGTTCAAGAACAAGAAGATGCCGGGTCACCTCGGTGTTGAAACCGTGACCACGCAAAACGTCCAGGTGGTTCGCACCGACGCTGATCGCGGTCTCATCCTGCTCAAGGGCTCCGTGCCTGGTGTTCGTGGTGGCTGGGTCAGCGTCCGCGACGCAGTGAAGCGCAAGCTGCCGGACGGTGCTCCGAAGCCGGGCGCCTTCAAGGCCGCTCCGGAAGCGCAAGGTTAAGTGAGGCGCTGAATCATGAAACTCGACGTCAAAACACTCGAAGCCAAGGCCGCCGGTTCGGTTGAACTGTCCGACGCCATTTTCGGCCTCGACCCGCGCACCGACATCCTTCACCGGGTGGTGCAGTGGCAGCTCAACAAGCGCCAGCAGGGCACACATCAGGCCAAGACCCGTGCCGAAGTGTCCCGCACGACCAAGAAGATGTATCGCCAGAAGGGCACCGGTGGCGCCCGTCACGGTTCCCGCAAGCCCGGCCTTTTCGTGGGTGGCGGCAAGGCCTTCGGTCCGCGCTTCCGCAGCCACGAGACGGCGCTGAACAAGAAGGTTCGCGCCCTCGGCCTGAAGCATGCGCTTTCGACCAAGGTGAAGGCTTCCGAACTGATCATCGTGGACAAGGCTGAACTCGCCGAGGCCAAGACCAAGTCGGTGAAGGCGGCCCTTGACAAGCTCGGCCTGGTGAACGCGCTGATCATTGACGGCGCCGCCCTCAACGAGGGTTTCGCCAAGGCTGCCCGCAACATTCCGAACATTGACGTGCTGCCCATCCAGGGCATCAACGTCTACGACATCCTGCGTCGCAAGAACCTGGTTCTGACGAAGGCGGCTGTCGAAGCTCTGGAGGCTCGCTTCAAATGAGCAAGGAACATTTCTACAGCATCATCCTGTCCCCCGCGATCACGGAAAAGGGCACGATGGTCTCGGCTTCCAACCAGGTGGTCTTCAACGTCGCCCGTGACGCCACCAAGACCGACATCAAGAAGGCCGTCGAAGGCCTCTTCGGTGTCAAGGTGAAGGCCGTCAACACGCTGGTCCGCAAGGGCAAGCTCCGGACGTTCCGCGGCCGCACTTCGCTGCTGAGCGACAAGAAGAAGGCTTACGTCACGCTCGCCGAAGGCGAACGTCTCGACGTAACGACCGGTCTGTAAGGGTCAAGAACAATGGCACTCAAGACATTCAATCCCACCAGCGCCGGACGCCGCCACCTGATCCAGGTTGACCGCTCCGATCTCTTCAAGGGCAAGCCCGTGAAGAGCCTGGTGGAAGGCAAGAAGAACAACGGTGGCCGTGGCAACACGGGCCGCATCACCACACGCGGGCAGGGCGGCGGTCACAAGCAGTCCTATCGCCTGATCGATTTCAAGCGCACCAAGCATGACATGCCTGCGACGGTCGAGCGCCTGGAATACGATCCCAACCGCACGTCCTTCATCGCGCTCATCAAGTACACGGATGGCACGCTGTCCTACATCCTTGCGCCGCAGCGCCTGGCCGTTGGTGACACGGTTGTGTCCGGTGCGAACGTTGACGTGAAGCCCGGCAACGCGATGCCTATCGGCGCCGTTCCGGTCGGCACGATCGTCCACAACGTCGAAGTGAAGCCCGGTGCAGGCGGTTCGCTCGCCCGCGCTGCCGGCACCTACGTGATGGTCGCCGGCCGTGATGGTGCGAACGTCATCATCAAGCTGAAGTCGGGTGAAACCCGCATGGTCGCCGCCAACTGCATGGCGTCGGTCGGTGCGGTGTCGAACCCCGACCACCTGAACGAAGTGATCGGCAAGGCCGGCCGCGCCCGTTGGCGTGGTTCGCGTCCGATCTCGCGCGGTATTGCCCGTAACCCTGTTGACCACCCGAACGGTGGCCGTACCAACGGTGGTAAGCACTGGGCAACGCCGTGGGGCAAGCCCACCAAGGGCAAGAAGACCCGCACCAACAAGCGTACGAGCAAGTTCATCGTGCGCAGCCGCCACGACCGCAAGAAGTCTTAAGGGGTAGCGCGACATGACACGCTCCGTATGGAAAGGCCCGTTTGTGGACGGGTATTTGTTGAAGAAGGCCGACGCCGCCCGCGGCTCGCGCCAGGCAATCAAGACGTGGAGCCGCCGCTCCACGATCCTGCCGAACTTTGTCGGCCTGACATTCCAGGTCCACAACGGCAACAAGTTCATTCCCGTGCACGTGACCGAGGAAATGGTCGGCCACAAGCTCGGCGAGTTCGCACCGACCCGGACCTTCAAGGCCCATGGCGGTTCGGACAAGAAGGCCGCTGCTGGAAAGTAAGGTCACATGAGCAAGCCAAAAACAAAGCGCGCGCTGCCGGCCAATGAGGCCAAGGCAACCACCCGTTCAATCCGCATCAACACGCGCAAGCTGAATGATGTGGCAGCGGAAATCCGCGGCATGAAGGTGCAGAAGGCCTTGGCCCACCTGCAGTTCTCGCCGCGCCGCATCGCCAAGGACGTGAAGAAGACGCTGGAAAGCGCCATCGCCAACGCCGAAAACAACCATGACCTCGACATCAACAAGCTGATCGTCGCGGAAACCTGGACCGGCAAGAACCTGGTGATGAAGCGCTGGTTCCCGGATGCGCGCGGCCGTGTGGGCCACATCCACAAATTCTTCAGTGAACTGACAATCGTCGTGCGGGAAGTCTCCGCCGATGCGAAGGAGGCCGCATAATGGGTCAGAAAGTCAATCCCATTGGCATGCGCCTGGGTGTGAACCGGACGTGGGATTCCCGCTGGTTCGCCAACAGCCGCGAGTACGGCAAGCTTCTCCACGAGGACATGGCAATCCGTGAATACCTCAAGGGCGAACTGAAGCAGGCCGGCGTTTCCAAGGTGCTCATCGAGCGTCCGCACAAGAAGTGCCGCGTGACGATCTATTCCGCCCGTCCGGGCGTGGTGATCGGCAAGAAGGGCGCCGACATCGAAAAGCTCCGCAAGAAGGTTGCCGAGATGACCGGCTCGGAAGTTCACCTCAACATCGTTGAAGTGCGCAAGCCGGAAATCGACGCCAACCTGGTCGCCGACAACATTGCCCAGCAGCTTGAGCGCCGCGTGGCGTTCCGCCGTGCAATGAAGCGCGCCGTGCAGTCGGCACAGCGCATGGGCGCCCTCGGCATCAAGATCACCTGTGCCGGCCGTCTCGGTGGCGCAGAAATCGCCCGTACCGAATGGTACCGCGAAGGCCGCGTGCCGCTTCATACGCTGCGCGCCGACGTTGATTACGGTGTTGCCACGGCCCACACGGCTTATGGCACCAACGGCGTCAAGGTCTGGATCTTCAAGGGCGAGATCCTCGAGCACGACCCGATGGCCACTGACAAGCGCTTTGCGGAATTGCAGGAAGGTGGCGGAAGCCGTCCTCCGCGCCGTGAAGAGCGCAACTGAGACAGCGAGCTAGATCATGCTGCAACCCAAGAAAACCAAGTACCGCAAGGCCCACAAGGGCCGCATCCACGGCAACGCCACAAGCTGCAACACGCTTGACTTCGGCAACTTCGGCCTCAAGGCCCTGGAACCCGAACGTCTTACGGCCCGCCAGATCGAAGCCGCCCGCCGCGCTCTTGCCCGTGGCATGAAGCGTGCTGGCCGCATCTGGATCCGCGTGTTCCCGGACGTGCCCGTGTCCAAGAAGCCCGCCGAAGTCCGCATGGGTTCCGGCAAGGGGTCCACCGAATACTGGGCTGCCCGCGTCAAGCCGGGCCGCGTGTTGTTCGAAATCGACGGCGTGCCGCGCAATGTGGCCGAGGAATCCCTCGGCCTTGCTGCCGCCAAGTTGCCCATCAAGACGCGCTTCGTTGCGCGCCTCGGTGAATAAGGGAGGAACGAGAGATGAAGATGTCCGACGTTCGCGCCCTGACTGCCGACCAGATCAAGGACGAAATCCTGAAGCTCCGCAAGGAGCAGCTGAACCTGCGCTTCCAGAGGGCGTCGGGTCAGCTTGAGAAGACCAACCGCATCCGCCAGATCCGCCGCGACATCGCCCGTCTCAAGACGCAGGCGACCGTGTCGGCCAAGGCCAAGTAAGAGAGACGCAAGAACATGCCCAAGCGCATCCTGCAAGGTGTGGTCGTCAGCGACAAGAACGACAAGACCATCGTGGTGAAGGTGGAACGCCGCCTCCGCCATCCGGTGTTCAAGAAGACCGTGCGCGTGTCGAAGAAGTATCACGCTCACGACGAGAAGAACGAAGCCAAGGTAGGCGAGATTGTTCGCATCCAGGAGGCCCGGCCTCTGTCCAAGCAGAAGCGCTGGACGCTGGTTGAGAAGGTCGACGCGGCCAAGGCTTGAACTGAACAGGTGAAACCATGATCCAACAAGAGACAAATCTCGACGTTGCCGACAATTCCGGTGCCCGCCGTGTTCAGTGCATCAAGGTGCTCGGCGGCTCGAAGCGCCGTTACGCCGATGTTGGCGACATCATCGTCGTTTCGGTGAAGGACGCCATTCCGCGCGGCCGCGTCAAGAAGGGCGCCGTAATGAAAGCCATCGTCGTGCGTACCGCAAAGGACATTCGCCGCGCCGATGGTTCCGCAATCCGCTTCGACCGCAACGCTGCCGTTCTGATCAATGCCCAGGGCGAGCCGGTCGGCACGCGTATCTTCGGACCCGTTCCGCGTGAACTGCGCGCCAAGAACCAGATGAAGATCATCTCGCTCGCACCGGAGGTGCTCTAACATGGCTGCGAAGCTGAAAATCAAGAAGGGTGACAAGGTTGTTGTCATCGCCGGCAAGGACAAGGGCAAGCAGGGCGAAGTCCTGCGCGTCATCCCCACGGAAAACCGCGCCGTCGTTTCGGGTGTGAATGTCGCCAAGCGCCACACCAAGCAGACGGCGAGCCAGGAAGGCGGCATCGTTCAGCAGAGCATGCCCATCCACATTTCGAACATCGCGCTGCGCGATCCGAAGGACGGCAAGCCGACCCGCGTGGGCTACAAGACCCTCGCTGACGGCAAGAAGGTCCGCGTCGCCAAGCGTTCAGGAGAAACGATCAATGGCTGAGGAAAAGAAAGCCAAGCCGGCTGCCAAGGCTGAAAAGCCTGCCGCCAAGGCTGAGAAGGCGCCCAAGAAGGCGGCTGAAAAGGCTGGCGTGGAAAACGCCAATGCCGGCCTGCCCGAGAACTATGTGCCGCGCCTACGCAAGCACTACGACGAGGTCGTGAAGCCTGAGCTGATCAAGCAGTTCGGCTACAAGAACGTCATGGAAGTGCCGAAGATCACCAAGATCGTGCTCAACATGGGCATTGGTGAGGCCACCCAGGACTCGAAGCTGGTGAACGTTGCCGCTGCCGAACTGGAAAAGATCGCCGGTCAGAAGCCGGTGCTCACCAAGTCGCGCAAGGCCATCGCCCAGTTCAAGATCCGCGAGAACCTCGCAATCGGCACCAAGGTGACGCTCCGCAAGACCCGCATGTATGAATTCCTCGACCGCCTCATCACCGTGGCCCTGCCGCGCGTGCGTGACTTCCGCGGCCTGACGGATCGTTCGTTCGATGGTCGTGGCAACTACGCCATGGGCATCAAGGAACACATCATTTTCCCGGAAATCGACTACGACAAGATTGACCGGGTTTGGGGCATGGACGTGATCGTTTGCACCACGGCCAAGACGGACGATGAAGCCCGCGCGCTTCTCACCGCCTTCAACTTCCCCTTCCGCAAGAGCCAGCGCAAAGCGGCTTAAAGGAGAGAGTTTACCCACATGGCAAAGACAAGCTCGATCAACCGCAACGACAAGCGCCGCAAGATGGCCAAGTCGGCCGAAGCCAAGCGCAAGCGTCTCAAGGCTCTGATCATGAACAAGAACACGCCGATGGAAGAGCGTTTCGCCGCTGTCCTGAAGCTCGCGGAAACCCCGCGCAACTCGGCCAAGGTCCGCATCCACAACCGGTGCGAGGTCACGGGCCGCAGCCGCGCCTATTACCGCAAACTCAAGATGTCGCGTATCGCGCTGCGTGAGCTGGCCAACCAGGGTCTGATCCCCGGCATGGTCAAGTCGAGCTGGTAAGAGAGGATCACGATCATGTCCATGAACATCAGCGATCCGATCGGCGATATGCTGGCGCGCATCCGCAACGCCCAGGAGCGTGGCAAGAACAAGGTGGCTGTGCCGCCGTCGCGCCTTCGTGAACGCGTGCTCGAAGTGCTTCATCGTGAAGGTTACATCCGTGGCTTCACGACCATCGACAAGGACGGCAAGTCCGAGATCGAAGTCGAACTGAAGTACTTCGACGGCGCTCCCGTCATCAAGGAAATCCACCGTGTTTCGAAGCCGGGCCGCCGCGTCTACGCTTCGGTGACCACCCTGCCGTCCGTTTATAACGGGCTTGGCATCTCCATCCTCTCCACGCCGAAGGGCGTGATGTCGGATGCCGATGCCCGCGCCCAGAACGTCGGCGGCGAAGTGCTCTGCACGGTCTTCTAAGGAAGAGAACGATGTCACGTATCGGCAAGAAAGCAGTATCGGTTCCGGCAGGCGTCACGGTGAACGTGACGGGCCAGACGGTTTCGGTGAAGGGCCCCAAGGGCGAGCTCAAGGAAGTCCTGAACGAGCAGGTGCTCGTCAAGATGGAGCAGGGCGGCGTCAAGGTTGACCCGATCAATCAGACCAAGCTGGCACGTTCCGCCTGGGGCATGTCGCGCACGCTCGTCGCCAACATGGTGAAGGGCGTCACGGAAGGCTACAGCAAGTCGCTGGAAATCAACGGCGTGGGTTATCGCGCCGCGGTTGCCGGCAAGAGCCTGCAGCTCAACCTCGGTTACAGCCACGACGTCAACTATCCGATCCCGGCTGGCATCGAAATCAAGACGCCGAAGCCCACGGAGATCGTGATCACCGGCATCAACAAGCAGCAGGTCGGCCAGGTTGCGGCCGAGATCCGCGAATGGCGTGGTCCCGAACCCTACAAGGGCAAGGGCATCAAGTACGCCGGCGAAACGATCTTCCGCAAGGAAGGCAAGAAGAAGTAAGGGACACGCATCATGGCGAAAGTCACTCCTCTCATCCTGCGCAAGGCCCGCGTCCGCAAGGCGCTTGCCGAGCGCCTCAATGGCCGCCCGCGCCTTTCGGTGCACCGGTCTTCAAAGAACATCTATGCCCAGATCATCGATGATGCGAAGGGCGTGACCATCGCCTCTGCCTCGACCCTGGAGAAGGATTTCAAGGCCGGCAAGAAGACGGGGGCCGACAAGGCTGCCGCCGAAGCCATTGGCAAGAGCATTGCCGAGCGTGCCATCAAGGCCGGAATCAAGGATGTCGTCTTTGATCGCGGCGGTTACATCTATCATGGGCGCATCAAGGCGCTCGCCGATGCCGCCCGTTCTGGCGGCCTGAATTTCTAAGGATAGCGGAGCACACATGGCTAAGGAACGTGCCGAACGCGGTGAGCGCAAGGACCGCGCCGATCGCGAGGAGAAGGACAGCGAGTTCATCGACAAGCTCGTCCACATCAACCGCGTGGCGAAGGTGGTGAAGGGCGGCAAGCGCTTCGGTTTCGCTGCACTCGTCGTTGTTGGCGACCAGAAGGGCCGCGTTGGCTTTGGTCACGGCAAGGCGCGTGAAGTGCCGGAAGCAGTGCGCAAGGCCACCGAGGGTGCCAAGCGCGCCCTGATCCGCGTGCCGCTGCGCGAAGGCCGCACGCTGCATCATGACGTGAATGGACGCTGGGGTGCCGGCAAGGTCACGCTGCGTACGGCTCCTCCCGGAACCGGCATCATCGCCGGCGGTCCGATGCGTGCCGTTTTCGAAAGCCTTGGCATGGCTGACGTCGTCGCCAAGTCCACGGGCTCCTCGAACCCCTACAACATGGTGCGCGCGACCATCGACGCACTGAAGAAGCAGACCTCTCCGCGCATGGTGGCCAACCGCCGTGGCAAGAAGGTTGCTGAAGTGCTGCGCCGTGGCGGTGACGCCGCTGCCGTGGCCGAATAAGACAGGACGTGAAAGCCATGGCCAAGAAAGAAGCAGGCAAGACGATCACAGTTGAGCAGGTGGCGAGCGCCAACCGCAAGCCCGCTATCCAGCAGAAGACGCTGATCGGACTTGGACTCAACAAGATCCGCCGCACCTCGACATTGCAGGACACCCCTGCCGTGCGCGGCATGATCGCCAAGGTCGCGCATCTCGTGCGCGTGGTGGAATAAGGAACAGGCGCGATGAAGCTTAACCAGATCTCCGACAACAAGGGCGCCCGCAAGACGCGCACGCGCGTGGGCCGTGGCATCGGCTCCGGCCTCGGCAAGACGGCCGGCCGTGGTGGCAAGGGCCAGACCGCTCGAAAGGGCGGCGCAAAGGCGGGCTTCGAAGGCGGCCAGATGCCCATCTACCGCCGTCTGCCGAAGCGCGGCTTCAACAAGCCCAACCCGGTGGAATACAATGAAGTGAACCTTGCCCGCGTGCAGGTTGCCGTCGACTCGAAGAAGCTCGACGCCAAGGCTCCCGTCACCGCAGCAGCACTTCTTGCAGCCGGCGTCATCTCCAAGCTGGAAGAGGGCGGTGTGCGCCTGATCGGCAAGGAAAAGTTCACGGCCAAGCTCTCCTTCGAGGTTTATTACGCCACGAAGGGCGCCATTGCCGCTGTTGAAAAGGCGGGCGGCAGCGTGAAGATCCTGCGCCCCGCACCGGAAGCCAAGCAGGCTTGATAGGCTTCGCCGGAAAGCCCACATAACGGGCTTTGCGGCGAATAGTGGAGCACGACCATGGCATCTATGGCAGAACAGCTGGCTGCGAACATGAGCTTCAGCGCCCTGGCGAATTCCCAGGAACTGAAGAACCGCATCTGGTTTACCCTCGGCGCCCTGATCGTCTACCGCCTCGGTTCGTACATTCCCATTCCGGGAATTGACTCGATCGCCCTTGAGCAGTTCGCAACACAGAATTCCGCCGGCATCCTGGGCTGGATGAACAGCCTTGCCGGTGGTGCGCTTGGCCGCATGGCCATCTTTGCGCTCAACGTCATGCCCTACATCTCGGCTTCGATCATCATCCAGCTGATGACCAGTGTCTCGCCGACATTGGAAGCCCTCAAGAAAGAGGGTGAGTCCGGCCGCAAGAAAATCAATCAGTACACCCGCTACTTCACCGTGCTGCTGGCCGCGATGCAGGCTTATGGCATTGCCGTGGGGCTTGAAGGGCAGGGATCAATCGTCACCGATCCCGGCATGTTCTTCCGCGCATCGACGGTGATCACGCTCACGGGCGGCACCCTGTTCCTGATGTGGCTGGGTGAGCAGATCACGTCGCGCGGCATCGGCAACGGCGTTTCGCTCATCATCTTCGCGGGCATTGTCGCCAACCTGCCTTCGGCTCTCGCTGCCCTGCTGGAACTGGGGCGCACGGGACAGATGTCGTTCTTCCTGATCCTCGCGATCATGGTCATGGCGCTCGCCGTCATTGCCTTCATCGTCCTGGTCGAGCGCGCCCAGCGCCGCCTCCTGATCCAGTATCCGAAGCGCCAGGTCGGCATGAAGATGACCCAGGCCGATTCTTCGCACCTGCCGATCAAGATCAACACCGCCGGTGTGATTCCGCCGATTTTCGCCTCGTCCCTGCTGCTGCTGCCGATCACGGTTGCCAATTTCTCGGCCGGCAAGGGCCCGGAATGGCTGAACCAGATCACAGCCTTGCTCGGCCATGGCCGTCCTTTGTATCTGGTGCTGTTCGCTGTCCTGATCGTGTTCTTCAGCTTCTTCCAGACCTCCATCATGTTCAATCCGAAGGAGACGGCGGAGAACCTGAAGAAGTCCGGCGGCTTTATCCTGGGCATCCGTCCGGGTGAAAAGACGGCGGAATATCTTGACTGGATCCTCACCCGCCTGACGGTGATCGGCGCGGCCTATCTGGTCTTCATCTGCCTCATTCCGGAATTCCTGGTGGGCTATTCCGGCATCCCGTTCTACTTCGGCGGTACCTCGCTGCTGATCGTCGTCAGCGTCACGCTTGATACTGTTGCCCAATTGCAAGGCCATATGCTGGCGCAGCAATATGGCAAGCTCCTTGAGAAGGCATCTCTGCGGAGCAAGAAGAAATGAACATCATTCTTTTGGGCCCCCCCGGCGCGGGCAAGGGCACCCAGGCCAAGATCCTGGAAGAAAAGCACGGGCTCAAGCAGCTCTCGACGGGCGACATGCTGCGTGCCGCCATCGCAGCCGGCAGCGAGGTGGGTCTGAAGGCCAAGGCCATCATGGACCGCGGTGACCTCGTTTCCGATGACGTGATCATCGGCATCGTGTCCGACCGCATGGACAAGCCGGATATCAAGGAAGGCGTGACCTTCGACGGCTTTCCGCGTACCCCGGCCCAGGCCGAGGCCCTGGACCGCATGCTGGCCGGGCGCAAGCAGAAGCTTGATGCCGTGATCGAGATGAAGGTCAATGACGAAGCCCTGGTCGAGCGTATCGCCGGCCGTTTCACCTGCGCCAAGTGCGGGCAGGGCTATCACGACAAATTCGCCCCGACGGCAAGGCCGGGGATCTGCGACGCGTGTGGGGGAACGGAGTTCACCCGCCGTCCGGACGACAACGAAAAGACGGTTCGTGACCGTCTTCAGGTTTACAACAAGCAGACTGCACCTCTGGTTGCGTACTACGCCGGAAAGGGCAATTTGCATGTGATCGACGGCATGGCCGACATCGCAAGGGTAACCGAAGCGATTGGCGCGGTGCTGAAGAAAGTAAAGGGCTGATTTTAGGGCCTTCCATGGGGTTGACGCCTAGGCGATTCACCCCTATGGACACCCAATTCCAGCTTTAATTGGGGCTCGTTTGGGGGATTCCTCCTCCGGACGTGGCCTCACACGTTTGGGAAATCGTGCGGAACTGACCCGCCGTGCGCCGACCCGAAGACACCAGTTTTGGCTTCAAGCCTTTGAATTAATTGGGAGACTACCAGTGGCCCGTATTGCAGGCGTCAACATTCCGACCAACAAGCGCGTTGAAATCGCGCTGCGTTACATTCACGGCATCGGCCCGGTGAATGCCAAGATCATCTGCAACGAGGTCAAGATTCCGGCCTCCAAGCGCGTCAACGAACTGTCTGACGCCGAAGTGCTGGCGATCCGTGAAATCATCGACCGCGACTACACGGTGGAGGGTGACCTTCGCCGCGAGGTGGCGATCAACATCAAGCGCCTCACCGATCTTGGCACCTACCGTGGCCTTCGCCACCGCAAGGGTCTGCCGGTTCGTGGCCAGCGCACCCACACCAACGCCCGCACCCGCAAGGGTCCGGCCAAGCCGATTGCCGGCAAGAAGAAGTGAGGCATCTGATCAATGGCTAAGGAAGCAGCAGCCCGTGGCGGCAAGCGCAAGGAACGCAAGAACGTCTCGTCTGGCGTCGTTCATGTGAACTCCTCGTTCAACAACACCATGATCACCATCACCGACGTTCAGGGCAACACCATTGCCTGGGCTTCGGCCGGCAAGCTCGGTTTCAAGGGTTCGCGCAAGTCCACCCCGTACGCCGCCCAGGTGGCTGGCGAGCAGGTGGCCCGCGCCGCCATGGAACACGGCATGCGCACGGTTGAAGTGGAAGTCTGCGGCCCGGGTTCGGGCCGTGAGTCGGCTCTTCGTGCTCTCCAGGCCGCCGGCCTGCAGGTGACCTCGATCCGCGACGTGACGCCGATTCCGCACAACGGTTGCCGCCCGCCGAAGCGCCGCCGCGTCTAACGGCCTCGTGAAGTGAACTTGGGCCGGGGCCACGCCCCCGGTCACTGACGGAATTGAAGTGGCAGGCGAATACGCGCCTGCCGGAGGCTCTTGGGAAAATGAACATGCAGGTCAATCAGAAGAACTGGCAGGAACTCATCCGCCCCAGCAAGATCGACATCCAGTCCGGCAAGGACAAGCGCCGCGTGGCGACCATCGTCGCCGAACCGCTGGAGCGTGGATTCGGCACGACGCTGGGGAATGCGCTGCGCCGCATCCTGCTGTCTTCGCTTCAGGGCGCTGCGGTGACGTCGGTCCATATCGACGGCGTGCTGCACGAATTCTCGTCCATCGCCGGTGTGCGTGAAGACGTGACGGACATCGTCCTCAATATCAAGGAAATCGCGTTTGCCATGCACGCGGAAGGCCCCAAGCGGATTTCCCTCCGCAAGGAAGGCCCCGGCGTCGTGCGCGCCGGCGACATCCAGCAGACCGCCGATATCCAGATCCTGAACCCTGAGCACGTCATCTGCACCCTCGATCAGGGCGCGGAACTGCGCATGGAATTCACGGTCAACACCGGCAAGGGCTATGTCCCCGCCGAGAAGAACCGTCCGGAAGACGCGCCGATCGGCCTGATCCCGGTGGACTCGATCTACTCGCCGGTCCGCAAGGTGTCCTATCGTGTGGAAGCCACCCGCGAAGGCCAGGTGCTCGACTATGACAAGCTGATCATGACCGTTGAAACCAACGGTTCGGTCTCGCCCGAAGATGCGGTGGCCTATGCCGCACGCATCCTGCAGGATCAGATTTCGGTGTTCATCAACTTCTCGGAACCCGTGCAGCACGTGGTCGAGGAGCAGCGTTCGGAGCTGCCGTTCAATGCGGCACTTCTCAAGAAGGTGGACGAGCTCGAACTCTCGGTGCGTTCGGCCAACTGCCTGAAGAACGACAACATCGTCTACATCGGCGATCTCATCCAGAAGACGGAAGCCGAAATGCTTCGCACGCCGAACTTCGGCCGCAAGTCGCTGAACGAGATCAAGGAAGTCCTTGCCCAGATGGGTCTCCATCTCGGCATGGAAGTCTCGAACTGGCCGCCTGAGAACATCGAAGAGCTCGCCAAGAAGCTTGAGACCCACTACTGATTTTGAAAGGGCAGGGGCGTTCATCCGCCCGCCCTCGCGTTGAAGGAGAATTGAAATGCGTCATGGATTTAGCGGCCGCCGCTTCAGCCGTACGAGCGAACACCGGAACGCCATGTTCGCCAACATGTCGGCCTCGCTCATCAAGCACGAGCAGATCGTCACCACCCTGCCGAAGGCGAAGGACTTGCGTCCCATCGTCGAAAAGCTGGTGACGCTTGCCAAGAAGGGCGGCCTTCATGCCCGCCGCCAGGCCATCTCCCAGATCAAGGACGAAGCACAGGTCAAGAAGTTGTTTGACGTGCTTGCCGCCCGTTACAAGGACCGCAACGGCGGCTACCTTCGCATCATGAAGGCGGGTTTCCGCTACGGCGACAATGCGCCGGTGGCCGTGATCGAGTTCGTTGATCGCGACGTGAACGAGAAGGGCAAGGATTCCGGCCCCAAGCAGGTCAAGGAAGAAGCAGCCGCTGAAGTCGCTGCATAAGCTCCTTCCATGCCAGACATGAAAAAGGCGGGTCCAGGTGGCCCGCCTTTTTGCTTGTGATGATGCGTGCGAGCCGCCCTACATCTCCAAGACGTGCTCAACCGCAACGATCTGGTGCTGACCATAGCCATTGAAGCGGGTGGCCGTGGCAAGGCCATAGGCCCCCACGGTTCCGAATTCGATGTAGTCGCCTTCCTGCAGTCCCTCGAAAAGGTCGAGACGGTGGGGCAGTACATCCAGCGGATCGCAGGTCGGGCCGAACACCTTCCAGGACTTGGCATGGCCTTCGATCTCCTTGCCGTCACGCAAGACGCGGAAGGGCGGACGAAGGTCGGGCGCCTGCATGTATTCCATCAGGCCGCCATACACGCCGTCATTGATGAAGATGTCATCGCCATCGCTGCACACCAGCTTCACGCGGGTCAGCAACGACATGCAGGTGGCGACAAGGCCGCGCCCCGGTTCGCATTCGAGCTTCGGCCGGTTGGCGCCGAAGGTCCGGACCACGGCGTTCTCGATGGCGCGGAAGAACACTTCGGGTTCCGGCGCGGTGGACAGTTCGTAGTTGGCCGGAAATCCGCCGCCCACATTGAGCGTGCCGATGACGACGCCCGCCTGCCTGGCAATGCGGGCTGCGGCCTCGATGTGGCGCACATAAACCTGCGGCTCCTTGCTCTGCGATCCCGGATGGAAGGTGAGGAGAGGGACATAGCCGAGGGCCACCACCTGTTGCAGAAGCTCTGCGCAGGTGTGTTCCGGTGCGCCGAACTTGGTGGAAAAATCGTGGGTTGACGAGCCACGGTCGCGCGGCAGGACCAGGCGCACCGAGATCTCGACCGAGGCGTCCTTGCCGATGACCTCGTGGATCTTTTGCAGTTCCTCGCGACAATCGACAACGAAGCGGCGGCAGCCATGAACGTTATAGGCGTCGCTGATCTCGCGGCGAGACTTGACCGGATTGTGATAGTGGAAGCGGGCCTTCGGTTGCACCGCGTGGACGGCAGCCATTTCATGCACGCTGGCAACGTCCCAGGTCGAGATGCCCGCGTCGGCGAGGGTCGCCAGCACTTCGCGCGACGGATTGCACTTCACCGCATAGGTGACGAGCCCGGGGAAGAGCGCGAGGAACTGCTGTGCCCGCGATTTCAGTTCGGTGGCCGAGAAGCAGAACAGCGGCTCATCCGGCTGCAGGGCAACGGCCACATCGCCAGCCGTTTCATAGGCATTGCGCGGTGCGAAGTTGGGGCTGATGACGGTGGCTGCGGACATTGATTCCCTCCGATTGTGAGCCCGGAACATGGCCTTCACAGATGACGGCTGAAAGACGGCAATGTGTTGCCAAGCGCCGGAATTTCCGGCATAACGACGAAAATCCCGGCGGAGTGATGAAATGACGACATCCAAGGATGATGAACTCGTCGGTCTCTTGCGGTTGAACGCCCGTGAACCCGTGGCGTCCCTGGCGCGCAAGCTCGGCCTGTCGCGCACAACGGTGCAGGACCGTTTGCGGCGCCTGGAAGAGAATGGCACGATTGCAGGCTATTCCGTGAGGCTGGGCGGGGAAACCCGCGCCGCCGGGCTGGCCGCCATGATATCTCTGGGAGCCGAGCCAAAGAAGCAATTGGATGTCGCCCGCGCCGTATCGCGCATCCCGCAGGTGGAGACGCTCTATGCGGTGAGCGGCAAGTTCGACTATGTGGCGGTGGTCCGGGCCGGGACGGCGGAGGAGATCGACCGCCTCATTGACCAGATGACGCAGCTTGCGGGCGTGACGGATGTGGAAACATCGGTCATCTTGTCAACAAAACTGGATCGCAGATAACTGCCCGCCGGCGACTCAGGCGCAGGGCGAAAACTTCAAGGACGGACTTCATGCTTCGCATCTTCACGGCAATCCTTTTCTGCATGCTCGCAGCTTCGGCTGCTCCGGCGCAAACGGCAAGGCAGGTGCCACAGTCGCGGATGGAGATCACGCTCTCCTATGCGCCGGTGGTGAAGCGGGCGGCCCCCGCCGTGGTCAACGTCTACGCCAAGACACTGGTCGCCCAACGTGAAACCGACATGTTTGCCGATCCCTTCTTCCGGCGCTTCTTCGGCAATGACGGAAGCTTTGGCCGACCGCGCGAGCGGGTGAAGAATTCGCTTGGCTCCGGCGTGATTGTCGATCCGTCAGGCGTGATCGTGACCAACAACCACGTCGTGGCAGGGGCCACGGAACTGCGCGTGGTGCTTCCGGACAAGCGCGAATTCGAGGCCAGGATCCTGCTTACCGACGAGCGCACCGACCTTGCCGTCCTGAAGATCGACATGAAGGGCGAAAGGTTGCCAGCGCTTCCCTTTGCCAATTCCGACGATCTGGAAGTGGGCGATCTTGTCCTCGCCATCGGAAATCCCTTCGGTGTCGGCCAGACGGTGACCAGCGGCATCGTGTCGGCATTGGCCCGCACCCGCGTCGGCGTGACCGACTACCAGTTCTTCATCCAGACCGACGCCGCCATCAACCCCGGCAATTCCGGCGGAGCGCTAGTGAACATGCGGGGAGAACTCGTCGGCATCAACACCGCCATCTTCTCAAAGTCAGGCGGCTCGGTGGGAATCGGTTTCTCAATCCCCTCCAACATGGTGCAGACCGTGGTGGAGAGCGCAGAATCCGGCGATGGCCGGATTCACCGCCCCTGGCTCGGTGTGCAGTTGCAGGATGTGACATCGGATATCGCCGACAGCCTCGGCCTGGCCCGCCCGGAAGGAGCACTCATTGCAAAGCTGCATCCGCAAAGCCCACTGGCTGCGGCTGGCCTGAAACGGGGTGACGTGCTGATCGGATTCGAGGGGCACGCCATCGAGAGTGCGCAGGAATTCGGTTTCCGGGTCGGCACTGCAAAAATCGGCGAGAGCCGGATTGTCGAGTTCCGCCGCGGCGACAAGGATTTCGAGGCGCGACTGAAGATGGTGGCGGCCCCGGAGACAACCCCGCGCGACGAATGGACGGTCAAGGTGGATTCGCCCTTTGCGGGGCTCACGGTTGCCAATCTCTCCCCGGCGGTGGCCGAGGAAGTGGGCATGGCCGCAGAGGCGGAGGGTGTGGTTGTGACGGACGTGGGCAATGGCCCGGCGCAGCGCTTCTTCAAGAAGGGCGACATGCTGCTCTTCGTGAACCGTAGCGAGATCACCAAGGTGCAGGATTTGCGTGACGCCGTTGCCGCCGGTCCTTCCAGCTGGTCGATCGGCATTGGACGCGACGGCAAGCAGCTCAACATCCGTTTGCGCTGATGAGCAACCTCTTCGACGCAGGTGGCGTGACGCGGGAAGGGCCAAGACCCCTCGCAGACCGCCTGCGTCCGCAGAAACTGGGCGACGTGGTGGGCCAAGACCATCTGGTCGGGCCAGACGGGACGCTGACCCGGATGCTGGCAGCCGGTCGCATTCCGTCCATCATCCTGTGGGGTCCGCCGGGAACGGGAAAGACAACCATGGCCCGGCTTCTGGCGGGCGAGACGGGTCTTGTCTTCGAACAGATGTCGGCCATTTTCTCCGGTGTTGCCGACTTGAAGAAGGCATTCGACCAGGCACGGATGCGACGCGAGCAGGGCCGGTCCACGTTGCTGTTCGTGGACGAGATCCATCGCTTCAACAAATCACAGCAGGATTCCTTCCTGCCTTTTGTCGAGGACGGGACCATAACGCTGGTGGGTGCCACGACGGAAAATCCGTCGTTTGAGCTGAACGGCGCTCTCCTGTCGCGCTGTCAGGTTCTGGTCCTGAACCGGTTGAGTGAAGATGCGCTCGAAGCGCTGATCCGTCGCGCCGAGGTCTTCGAGCGACGGGCCTTGCCGCTGACGCCGGAAGCGCGGGCAGCCCTGGTTGCAATGGCGGACGGTGACGGTCGCTACTTCCTCAATCTGGTGGAGGAGATTTTTGCCGCAGTGCAGGAAGGTGCGGCGGCAATCGAAGCGGAGGCCCTGGGCAAGATCGTCGCCAAGCGTCTGCCGCTCTACGACAAGGCCGCCGATGGTCACTACAACCTCATTTCGGCGCTGCACAAGTCCGTGCGTGGGTCTGACCCTGATGCGGCGCTGTATTATCTCGCCCGCATGCTGACCGCAGGCGAGGACCCGCTGTTCATTGCCCGTCGCCTGGTGCGGATGGCGAATGAGGACGTGGGCCTGGCAGACCCGGAGGCGATGACGCAGGCCCTCGCGGCGAAGGATACCTACGAGTTTCTGGGATCACCGGAAGGCGAACTCGCCCTGGCGCAAGCCTGTGTCTACATCGCAAGCGCCCCCAAATCGAACGCCCTCTACACCGCCTTCAAGTCGGCGATGGCGAAAGCGAGGGAAACCGGCTCGCTGATGCCGCCGAAGATCATCCTGAACGCACCCACCAAGATGATGAAGCAACAGGACTATGGTGCGGGCTACCGATACGACCATGATGAGCCGGATGCCTTCTCAGGGCAGAACTACTTTCCCGATGCCATGCCGCGCCAGCGTTTCTATGATCCTGTCGAACGCGGCTTCGAGCGCGAGCTGAGGAAGCGCCTCGATTACTGGGCCAAGCTCAGGAAGGAACGGGGCTGATCAGAGTGCCGCGCGTATCAGTTCCGCGTGGCGGGCCAGCACGGCATTGTCGGCCATCCCGCCAACATGCGGTTTCACGCTGTCGCCGGTCCGGAGCGGCAGGATATGGAAATGCAGGTGAAACACCGTCTGCCCGGCGGGCGCCTCATTGAACTGCCTGATCTGGCAACCCTCGGCACCCATGCCCTTGATGGCAGCCTTCGCAACCTTCTGGACGGTGGCAATCACCCCAGCGAGAACGGCGGGATCGGCGTCCAGCAGGTTGCGCGAACCCTGTTTGGGGATCACCAGGCAGTGGCCGTCCACCATCGGCATCACGTCCATGAAGGCGTAGGTGTGCTCATCCTCATAGACCTTGTGCGACGGGATTTCGCCCTTGAGTATCTTGGCGAAGATGTTGTTGGGGTCGTAAGCGGTCATGAGGCTCTCCCATTGGTCAGCCAGTCAGCGAAATCCCTGAGGGCGCGTGAGGTATAGGCGCGCTTGCGCGCGACGCCCTTTTCGGAATGCTTGAGGCCCTTGGTTGAATAATCCGTGGGCGGAGGAAACAGCCCGAAGTTCACGTTCATGGGCTGGAAGGAGGAGCGTTGCCCATCGGTGGTGACGAGATGCCCTCCGGTGATGTGTGCAATGAGGGCGCCGTGTGCCGTGGTAGGGGGCGGCACGGTGAAAGCCTCGCCCTTGCGCTCTGCCGCGGCCATGCGCCCCGCCATGATGCCCATCGCGGCACTTTCCACATAGCCTTCCACACCCGTGATCTGCCCCGCAAAGCGGAGGCGGGGATCGGCCTTCAGCCGCATCATGCCGTCGAGAACCTTCGGGGAGTTGAGGAAGGTGTTGCGGTGGAGGCCACCCAGCCGCGCGAACTCCGCATTCTCCAGTCCGGGGATGGTGCGGAAGATGCGAACCTGCTCGGCATACTTCAGTTTCGTCTGGAAGCCGACCATGTTGTAGAGGGTGCCCAGTGCGTTGTCCTGCCGAAGCTGCACAACCGCATAGGCCTTGACGCCCGGGTTATGGGCATTGGTCAGGCCCATGGGCTTCATGGGGCCGTGACGCAGGGTTTCGGGGCCGCGTTCGGCCATCACTTCAATGGGCAGGCAGCCATCGAAGTAGGGTGTGGATTTTTCCCACTCCTTGAAGTCACCCTTTTCGCCCGCGTTGAGGGCCTGGATGAAGGCGTCGTACTGCGCCTTGTCCATGGGGCAGTTGATGTAGTCCTTCCCGGTGCCGCCGGGGCCGACCTTGTCGTAGCGGGACTGGAACCACGCCACCTCCATGTTGATGCTCTCCCGGTGCACGATGGGGGCGATGGCGTCGAAGAAGGCCAGGTCTTCTTCTCCGGTCAGGCCGCGCACCGCCCCGGCAAGGGCCGGGGAGGTGAGGGGGCCGGTGGCGACAATCACGTTGTCCCACGCGGCAGGAGGCAAGCCGGCCACTTCGCCGCGCTCGATCGTGATGCCCGGATGGGCAGAGATGATCCGGGTGACTTCTTCCGAGAAGCCATCCCGATCGACAGCCAGGGCACCTCCGGCAGGAACCTGGTGACGGGCGGCCACGGCCATGAGCAACGATCCCGCCATGCGCATTTCCTCGTGCAGCAGGCCGACCGCGTTCTGATCCTTGTCGTCGCTGCGGAAGGAATTGGAGCAGACGAGTTCCGCCAGCCCGTCGCCCTTGTGGGCGTCGGTTTTGACGGTCGGGCGCATTTCGTGGAGAACCACGGGCACCCCGGCATTGGCGACGGCCCAGGCGGCTTCGCAGCCGGCCATTCCGCCGCCGATCACATGAACAGGCTTTGGCATGGGCACCGGGTATCACACTCAGGAACGATGGAAAACCCGCGTCTTCCGCACTTGCCTTTTTATATTGGAGGTGTAGGCAGACGGAATGCTGTCGGTATACGGAACTGAGAACGGATGCCTTGTGGAACACCCGCGCGATCAGGCGCTTGCGGTGTTGCAGCAGGCCGTCTGGATCGACATGGTGGAGCCGTCCTCGGAAGAGGAAAAGGATGTTGAGGCTGCCCTCGGAATTGACATTCCGACCCGGGGAGAGCTGGAAGAAATCGAGGCATCCAGCCGGTTGTATCAGGAGGATGGAGCGGCCTTCATGACCGCCAACCTCATCCGCCGGGGCGAGGAAGACAGGCCGGAGTCAAGCCCGGTGACCTTCATCATCAAGGGCAACCAGCTCGTTACCATTCGCTACCATCACCCGCAGGCTTTCCCGGTTTACATCAAGCAGGCGATGAAGCCGCAAGCCACGGCCATGACCGGCTGGGGCATTCTCATCAGCCTGCTGGAAGCGGTGGTTGACCGTGCCGCCGACCATCTGGAACGGGTGGGCGCCATCGTGGACGACACCTCGAAGCAGGTGTTCGACACGTCCTTTATCCAGCGCCCGGCCCGCAAGGGCGGACGCCGCCGCAAGAAACCGAAGAACCTGGAAGAGCTTCTGGGCAAGGTCGGCGAGGAAGGTGATTTCACCTCGAAGATGCGGGAAAGCCTTGTCTCGATCGGACGCATGGTGGCCTACATGCAGGCGATCATCGACCAGACCAAGCTCACTCGCGAGATGAAGGAAAACCGCGCGCGCATCAAGATCCTGCAGCGTGACATCGTTTCCCTCACCGATCACTCCAGCTTCCTGTCGGGAAAGATCAGCTTCCTGCTGGATGCCGTCCTGGGCATGATTTCGATCGAGCAGAACGGCATCATCAAGATCTTCACCGTTGCCTCGGTGGTGTTCCTGCCCCCCACGCTGGTGGCGTCCGTCTATGGCATGAACTTTGGCAACATGCCGGAATTGCAATGGGACCTGGGTTATCCCTGGGCCATCTTGCTGATGGTCCTTTCGGCCATCCTGCCCTTCATCTACTTCAAGCGGAAAGGCTGGCTGTAATGGCCCGCCGGAAACCGGCGCATCCGGTCGTCCGGAGGTTGCCGCATGGCTGAAGTCAAACGCCACGTGGTTTCGGCTGATGAGGACGGCATGCGGCTGGATCGCTGGTTCAAGGTCCATTTCCCGCAAGTCACGTTCGCCTATCTGAACAAGCTGGCCCGGACGGGACAGGTGCGGGTCGGGGCCGGTCGCTGCAAGACCAATACGCGGCTCGTGCAAGGGCAGGAAATCCGCGTGCCGCCGCTGGCTTTCGAGACCCGCCCCGCCGACAAGCCCAAGGGGGACGCAAAGCCCCTGTCAAAGGAAGAACGGCGTTTCTTTGAATCGATGATCCTTCACGAGGACAAGGATATCTATGTCCTCAACAAGCCTTCGGGCTTTGCGGTTCAGGGCGGCACGAAAACCCATCACCACCTCGATGGCTTGCTTATGGGACTGGCCGCCGAGAAGGGGGAGCGCCCCTTGCTGGTTCATCGCCTCGACCGGGATACGTCGGGCGTGATCGTCGTCGCCAAGCGCCGCGCGGTGGCTTCCGCTCTCGGCAAGCTTTTCGCCACCCGCAACGTCAAGAAAACCTATTGGGCGGTGGTCAAGGGCGTGCCGCATCCCTTGCAGGGCAAGATTGACGTGGCCCTCGTGAAGGCAAAGGGCGAGGAGGGCGACCGCATGCGTGCGTCGCGCGAAGGTGAGGAGGAGGACGAACAGCACGCCGTCACCCACTACAACGTCCTCGATCACGCCAAGGTGGCGGCGTGGATGTCACTCCGGCCCCAGACGGGTCGCCAGCATCAGCTTCGTGCCCATATGGACCATCTCGGCACGCCGATTTTCGGTGACAATAAATACAATGGGGACAGAGACTTGCCCGATGAAGTGGAGAACCGGCTTCATCTGCATGCGCGGCGCCTGGTCTTTCCCCATCCGCGCGGCGGCACGGTTGACGTGACGGCTCCGCTGCCGGAGCACATGCTGAACACCTTCCGGATTTTCGGCTTTGATGCCAGGCGTTTTGACCGCGATGACGACTGAGAACGAGAACGACGACGAGCGCATGCGCCGCTTGATGAAGGACCGCTATGAGCGGCCCTTGCCCGCGCGCTTCTACACAACCGCAAGCGTCGGCGAGGGGAACGAGATCCTGCTCGATGGCCGCCCGGTGAAAACCCCGATGAAGGCCCGTCTCGTCCTGCCCACGCGCGCACTGGCGGAAGCCGTCGCGCGGGAGTGGCAAGCGCAGGAGAAGGTCATCAATCCTGGCCTCATGCCTTTCACGAAGTATGCCAACACGGCCATCGACCGGGCCGTGTCCGAGCGGGAGACCGTGCTGGATGACTTCGCGAGATATGCAGGATCCGACCTCGTGTGCTACCGTGCCGAGAAGCCGCCGGCACTGGTGGACATGCAGGCGTTGCACTGGAACCCGGTGATCGACGATGCAAGGGCCACCCTTGGCGTTCCGTTCAGGCTGGCGCAGGGCATCATCCATGTGGCGCAGGAGCCGGCGGCCATTGCTGCGGCCCGGTCTGCCGCCGCCGTTCTCGATCCCTTCCGCCTGACCATACTCTACAACCTCACCACGCTCACAGGCTCGGCACTTCTGTCGCTGATGGTGGTGCAGGGCAGGGCCAGTGCCGAACAGGGCTGGGCTGCCGCCCATGTGGATGAGGATTACCAGATTGCGGAGTGGGGTGCAGACGAGGAGGCCATGGCCCGCCGGGCGGCCCGGCGCGTTGACTATGACGCGCTGACGGGCATGCTGGCGCTGCTCGGCGATTAACCACTCCTGCGCCCAATCGCCGCCCGCCTTGAATTGGCTGGCGGATGCGCCATATCTCGGTCACGATCCGTGCCCATAAGCCCTGCAACCAAGACGGGACCTTTCCATGAACCTCAAGCTGATTGCCGCACTTTCTGTTGCCACCTTGCTGACCGCGGGGGCAGTTCTGGCGCAGTCGGCACCGCCCGATCTGGTTTCCGCCTACAAGGCAGGCGTTGCCGCCGCCAAGTGCAACCTGGGCCTGGACCCCGGCAAGGAAAGCGCACTCGGCGACGCCGTGCAACGCACCGAGCAGAAGAGCGGGCTTGACCAGGGTGCCCTCGATGCCCTGTGGTCCGAAACACAGGCGGCGTTTGATGCCGACAGCGCAGGTTTCTGCGGTGCTGCTGCGGGCGAAATCGACAAGACCATTTCCCGCGCCAACTGATAGCGGTTTCGCAAGCCTTCGGGTTGGGGTAGCTTCGGCTCATGCCCCACGATCACCACGACCACGACCATCACCACACCAGTGAGCTTTCGCCCATCGAGCTTCGGGTCAGGGCGCTGGAATCGATCCTTGTCGAAAAGGGATATGTGGATCCGGCTGCCGTGGATGCCATCATCCAGACCTACGAGACGGAGATCGGTCCCCATCGGGGTGCCCATGTGGTTGCGAAGGCATGGAGCGATGCGCCCTTTGCCGACTGGCTGAAACGCGATGCCACGGCCGCCATTGCTTCGCTGGGATACACGGGGCGGCAAGGCGAGCACATGGCAGCGCTGTTCAACACCGCGACACTGCACAACATGGTCGTCTGCACATTGTGCTCCTGTTACCCGTGGACGGTGCTTGGACTTCCGCCCGTCTGGTACAAGGCGCCGCCCTATCGCGCCCGGGCCGTCAGGGAGCCACGGGCGGTGCTTGCAGAATTCGGTCTCGTGTTGCCTGAGACGACGGAAGTGCGGGTTTGGGATTCAACGGCCGAGATGCGGTATCTCGTCATTCCGCAGCGTCCGCCCGGTACTGAGGGCTGGAGCATGGAGCAGCTCGCCGAACTGGTGACCCGCGATTCCATGATCGGTACCGGCCTTGCGAGGACTCCGCAATGATCGGCGCGCAGGATCTGGGTGGCAGGGCAGGCTTCGGTGCCGTCGCCCCGGAACAGGGCGAACCGGTGTTCCATGCCGCGTGGGAGCGCCGGGTTCTCGGCTTCACCGTGGCAATGGGTGCGTCCGGCGCATGGACCGGCGACCAGTCACGCCACAAGCGAGAACAGTTGCCCGCAGACTTCTATTGGACGGCCAACTACTACGATATCTGGCTGACCGCCCTGACCCAACTGCTTGAGGAGCGCGGCATGGTCACCGAGCGGGATCTTGCCGCCGGCCATGCTGTGGACGCCGCCAGGCCGCCACCGCGTGTGCTGAAGGCCGAAAACGTCGCGGCGGTCCTGACCCGTGGTTTCCCCTATCTGCGCGAGGCCAGGTCGCCGGCAGCGTTCGCCGTCGGCGATACTGTCCGCACCATTCGCAATGAAACGCCGGGCCACACGCGCCTTCCCGCCTATGCCATGGAGAGGAATGGGGTGATCGAGGCGGTTCGCGGGTGCCACGTCTTTCCGGACTCGAACGGCATGGGCCAGGGGGAAGACCCCCGCTGGCTCTACACCGTGCGCTTCAGCGCCAAGGAACTGTGGGGCGACGATAGGCCCGACAGCATCTGCCTTGATCTTTGGGAGCCCTACCTTGTCGGTCGCTGAGAGAAAGGCGGAAAGGCCCTTCAGCGCCCCGTGGGAGGCGCAGGTTTTCGCGCTGGCGGTGAAGCTGAGCGAGGCGGGGGTGTTCACCTGGAGCGAATGGACGAAGACGCTGGGGGCCGAACTCTCGGCCCAGCCCCAGCGGCCCTATTACGAATCCTGGCTCGCGGCGCTGGAGAGAATCGCGGAAGGGCACGGCACCATGACAGGCGCCGAGCGGCTGGCCCGCATCGAGGCCTGGGACAGGGCGGCCAGGGCAACGCCCCACGGCCAGCCCATCCTGCTGGAAAACGCGGAAAACCGGTCCGGTCCTTCCTTTGACTTTTCGCCAGTTTGACCCTGCCCAAGGAGGCTGCTTAAGGTCCATCCGACACGAATTCGGAGTAGAAGATGCAGGAAATCCTTGAGAAGCTGGAACAGCGTCGCGCCAATGCCCGTGC
>JAEUMJ010000012.1 GCA_016792865.1 Hyphomicrobiales bacterium
GACGTGATCGTGCAGGCCTCACGCCTGCGTGACGGCTCGCGCAAGATCACCCATGTCACCGAAGTGGTGGGCATGGAAGGCGACGTCATCATCACGCAGGATCTCTTCGTTTATGAGATCGTCGGCGAAGACGCCAACGGCAAGATCATCGGCCGCCACCGCTCCACCGGCATCGCCCGTCCGCACTTCTGGGATCGCGCCCGCTACTACAGCGAGGAGCGCCGTCTCGCCGATGCGCTGGAACGTGCCGAGGCCCGCGAAGCCGGAAACATGTAAGGGAACTTTCCGCAATGTTCGGAATGGAAATCACCGACCTGGCCTTCCTCTTCACCGTCGCCGTGGCGGTGGGCGGTCTGCTCATTGCCATTGTCTTTCCGCTGATTTCCAACAACAACGCTTCGCGCCGGGTGGAATCGATCGCCACCGGCAAGAAGGACACGCGCTCATCCTTCCGTTCCCGCTTTGCCGAGGACAGCAAGGACGTTCGCCGTCGCCAGATCCAGGAATCCCTGAACAAGCAGAATGAAGACCGGGTCCGGGCCAAGAAGAAGATCACCCTTTCGACCCTGATCCAGCAGTCGGGCCTGGAAATTTCCGTGCGCTTCTTCTGGATGATGTCGGCGGTCTCCGGGCTTGTCTTCTTCATCGCGCCGCTTCTGGCAGGGGCCCCCATCTATGCGGGCGCCGGCGCGGCCTTCGTGGGCTTCCTCGGCTTTCCGCGCTGGTTCCTGGGGTTCCTGCGCCGCCGCCGCCAGGACGTGTTCCTCAACGACTTTGCCGACGCCATCGACGTGATGGTGCGCGGCCTCAAGGCGGGCTTGCCCGTCTCCGAAGCGATGAAGATCATCGCCTCCGAATCCGGCCCGCCGGTTGGCCCCGAGTTCGCCGAAGTGGTGGACGGCCAGCGCGTCGGCATCTCCATCGACCAGGGCATCGAGCGCATGGTCGAGCGCATGCCGCTCGCGGAGGTGAACTTCCTCGCCATCGTCATGACCATCCAGTCCAAGACCGGCGGCAACCTTTCGGAAGCACTGGGCAACCTCTCCCGCGTGCTGCGTGACCGCAAGAAGATGAAGAACAAGGTCCGCGCCGTGTCGCAGGAAGCCAAGTCCTCGGCGGCAATCATCGGCGCCCTTCCGTTCGTGATCATGGGCGGCCTTACCGTTCTGAACCCGACCTATCTCAACCCGATGTTCGACACCACGACCGGCAACATGCTTCTCGTGGGCAGCGGCACCTGGATGATGATGGGCGTGCTTGTCATGCGCAAGATGATCAACTTCGAAATCTAGCCCGTCAATCCAGCCCGGCAGCGAACGGAAAAGAAGAACAACAAATGGAACTGATCGCCTCGCTCCTCCAGGTCGAAACCATGATCACGGTGCTCGTGGCATTGGCTGCGTTCGGCACGGTGATCACCATCGCTTCGCCCTATCTGGAAGGCGACAAGCTCCAGGGCCGCATCAAGGGCGTCACCGAGGAGCGCGAGCGCATGCGCCAGCAGCTCAAGGCCTCGCTTGCGGGCAACGAGGCGCGCCTGCGTGAAAAGCCGAAGGGCGGCGTCTACCAGCAGCTCGTGGAGGCGCTGAACCTCAAGCAGGTTCTGGAAGGTGAAACCAGCCGCGAGATGCTGCGCCAGGCGGGTTATCGCGCCGAGAAGCATCTCGTCACCTTCCTTGCCCTGCGCGTGATCGTCCCGATCATCGTTGCCATCATCACATTCGTCTATGCCTCGACCGTCTTTGCCGACAAGGTTTCGCCCAACATGCGTGTGGCGGCCACCATCGTTGCGCTCGTCGTGGGCTTCTACATTCCGGGCGTGGGTCTCAAGAACATGATCCAGCGCCGCCAGGCGTCGATCAAGAAGGCCTGGTCGGATGCTCTCGACCTTCTGCTCATCTGCGTGGAATCCGGCATGGCGCTTGAGCCGTCCATGGTGCGTGTGGCCAAGGAGATCGGCACGCAGTCGGTGCCGCTTGCGGAAGAACTGTCGCTCACCGTGGCCGAACTCTCCTATCTCCAGGACCGCCGCAAGGCGCTCGACAACCTGGGTCGGCGCACCGGCCTTGAAACGGTCAAGGCCGTCGTCACCTCGCTCATCCAGTCGGAACGCTATGGCACGCCGCTCGGCACGGCCCTGCGCGTGCTGGCCCAGGAAAACCGCGACGCCCGCATGTCGGAAGCGGAAAAGAAGGCTGCCGCCCTCCCGCCCAAGCTGACCGTGCCGATGATCCTGTTCTTCCTGCCAGTGATCTTCGTCGTCATCCTCGGGCCGTCGATCATCATGGTCATGAAGCTCGATTGAGCACGCGCCCGCGGCTGCGCCGCTTCCGGGGCGCGGCCGGCTTCAGCACTGCCGAGATGCCGTGCTCGGTCTTGTGCCAGTGATGCGGCCTGACAATGAAATCCCGCAGGGCCAGCCACGCGGCGGGCGTCATCAGCAACCAGTAGATCGGCATGGCTGCAACAGTGCCGTGCCAGTTGAAATAGCCGAGGCGCTTCAGTCCGCGTGAGGCACAGGCCATGGAGGCGCCGTAACCTGCCAGGAAGCTGCAGGCATAGAAAGCGATCATGGCGGCATGAACCGGTTCCTTCAGTCTCTCCAGCATGTTGCTGCTGGCAAAGAGCCAGAAGGCGTGAATGAACAGGAAGGGGTAGAGCAGTGCCGTGGCGAAGACGCCGAGCGACATGCACTGAATCACCAGGAAGCGTATCGTTCCCACCTGCCGCCACAGGAGCCGTGGCGTGCGCATCAGCACCAGCCATGTGTGCAGGAAGCCCTTCAGCCAGCGTTGCCGCTGCCTCAGCCAGTTCCAGAACCGGGTGTTGGCCTCCTCGTAGGTCTTGCTGCCGAAGGCGTCGGTGTCATAGCCCATGCGGGTGAAGCGGTAACCGAGGTCGGCATCCTCGGTGACGTTGTAGGGATCCCACGCGCCCACCGCGAGCAGGGCCTCGGTGCGGAAGTGATTGGAGGTGCCGCCGAGGGGCAGGGGCAATCCCGCCGCCGCAAGCCAGGGCAGGATGACATTGAACAGTGCCGCATATTCCGCCGTGAATTGCCGCGTGAGCCAGTTTTCATCGGGGTTGTAGAAGGTGAGAACCGCCTGCAGGCAGGCCAGCCTGTGGCCACGCCGGGCGAAGATGCTGGCGGCATGGATCAGTTGGCCGGGTTCGGGAATGTCCTCGCTGTCATAGATCGTCAGCAACTCGCCGCGTGCGAAGGCCAGCGCGTAGTTGAGGGCGCGGGGCTTGGTCTGCGGCCGCCCTGCCGGAACGGTGATGATCTCGAAATGGGGTTCAAGCGGCAGCGCGGCAACGGCATGGCGCATTGCCATGTCCTCCTCTTCAAGGATGAGCTTGATGTCGAGCCGCTCCGGCGGATAGCGGAGCGCCCTCAGGCCCGTGATCAGTTGCGCAAGCACGGCGGTTTCCCGGAACAGCGGGACAAGCACGGTGTAGACAGGAAGGTCAGCGACGGCGAGGCGCGGCACGCGGGCATAGGTGTGGGTGCGCCCCGATGCGAGGGCAAGGATGCGGATGGAGACCATCATGCCGAAGAAGAAGGCCGCGAGGATGGCGAGCGTCAGCACGATCCTCGTGCCGTCCGCAAAGCGAAGCGCCACGACGAGGGCAAGGGCAAGATAGAGCGCGGCGATGTGCTGGCGGAGCGTGAAGCGGCGACAGGCAGAAAGCTCGGGATGGGCCCGGGCCAGTCCATGCACGGCGTCATCCAGCACGGCGGGCGCCAGCACCTCCGCGAAAGCATCGGCGAAAGCCGTGGGGTCAATGCGGGCAATCACGCGAAGGCCGAAGCGGCGTGCGGCCTCCAGCGCCGCCGGGGTGACAGCCGCGAACCGCATCGCAGCCGGGTTTCCGGGAAGCGCCACCAGCCTGTAGCGCAGGCAAAGGTCGCGCTCTTCCGGGGTCAGGGCCTGGAGACGTCGCGGCACCCCATGGCACGGAAAAAGCGGCAAGACATCAAAGGGCGCTTGGTCTAGATTGGCCGAACCGGAGCGATCCGGTTCCAATGCCCCAGACGTGAGATCAAGCCCCTCCCATGCTCCTTTCTTTGCGTGATCGTCGTCCATCCCCTTGTTCCTCAGGCCACAGGCAGGGTGAAATCCGACCTTTTTCACACCCGATTGCAACCATGGGGCGCAGACTGGGATGACTTCCGGCTTTTCCGCAAATTGGCGGCGCAGCCTTGCCGCCTTCGCCCTGTTCGCCCTGCTGGCACCGACCCAGGCACCGGCGCAGGACCAGCCCGACCCGCCTGCCGTTGAACAGATTCCCATTCCGCGGTTCCGCGCCATCGATGCCGATGCGCCCCATGCAGAGCGCCTGCCGCTTCCGGCCCTGAAGCTTCTGGCCGAACCCGACTTTGCACCCTGGAGCTTCACGCTCGAAGACGGAACCCTGGCGGGGATTTCGGTCGATCTCGCCCGTGCCGCCTGCACCGAGGCGGCCCTGACCTGCGAGATCGTGCCCACTCCCTTCACCAGCCTCCTGCCGACGCTCCAGCAGGGCAATGGCGACGTGATCGTTTCCGGGCTGCGCCTGAACAACGATCTCATGACCAACACGGCACTGACGCGGCCTTACTTCCGTTCGATGGGCCGCTTCATGATCCGCCGCGGCACGCAGATCGCCGCCGCCGATCCGCGCGCGCTCGCGGGCCGCCGCCTCGGCGTGGTGGAGAACACGGCCCACGAGGCCTTCCTGAAGACCTATTTCGACAAGTCACAGCTTGTGCCGCAAGCCAGCGAGGCCGCCATGTATGAGGCGCTGCGCACCGGCGCCCTAGATGTGGCGTTCGGCGACAGCCTGCGCATGTCCTTCTGGATGAACAGCGACGGCGCACGCAAGTGCTGCGCTGCCCTGGGCGGCGCGGTCATTGACAGCGACACCTTCTCCCGGCCCCTGGTGTTCGTTGTGCGGCAGGACAAGTCAGCTGTGCGCGACCGTTTCGACGAAGCCCTGGACACGCTGGAGGAATCCGGCACCACGGCCAGCATCTTTGCCCGCTATCTCCCCGCACCCGTGTGGTGATACCACTTTCTGAACCCAGGACATATCCATGATCGATGCGCGAAAGCTTCTCTTGCCGCCGGGCGGCGCTGCGGCCATTCCCCTGCACGTGGTTGCCAGGCCGGATTGGCCCGGCTTCAGGGCGGGTCTCTCCGATGCGGCGCAAGCCTGGGCGAAGGCGCATTCCTACGAGGCCGCCCCGCTGGCCGTGCTGGTCGTGCCCGGCAGGAAGGGCGCGCCCGAAGCGGTTGTCGTGGGAGCGCCGGGCCAGCGCGATGATCCGTTCGCGCTGGGTGCGATTGCCGCGCGCCTGCCGGAAGGGCGCTATGCCTTCGCCGACAAGACCCGCGCCACGCTGGAAACGGCGCTGGGCTGGGCGGGCGAGCTTTACCGCTACGATCCCTATCGCGCCACCAAGGTGAAGGCGGCGGAACTCGTGCTGCCGTCACGGGCGCTGGTCGATGAGGCAGTGATGATCGCCAACACCATTGCGGCGGTGCGCGATCAGGTGAACACCCCCGCCAACCTGTTTGGCCCCGACGAGCTGGAGCGTGATGCCCGCGCCCTTGCCCGGGCGCACAAGGCGAAGGTCACGGTCGTCTCCGGCCCGGCGCTGGAAAAGGGCTTCCCGCTCATCCATGCGGTGGGGGCGGCGTCCCCGCGCAAGCCGCGCCTCATCGACATCGTGTGGGGAAAGGCGAACCATCCCAAGGTGACCATCGTCGGCAAGGGCGTGGTGTTCGATACCGGCGGCCTCGACATCAAGCCATCCTCCTCCATGCTGCTGATGAAGAAGGACATGGGCGGAGCAGCCAACGTGCTGGGACTCGCTCGCCTGATCATGGAAGCCGGGCTGAAGATCAGGCTGCGGGTGCTTGTTCCTGCAGTTGAAAATGCCATCGCGGGCGATGCCTTCCGCCCCGGCGACGTGTTCAGGTCGCGCAAGGGCCTGACGGTGGAGATCGGCAACACCGATGCCGAAGGCCGCCTCATCCTCGCCGATGCGCTCGCCCTGGCGGATGAGGAAAAGCCGGACCTGCTTCTCGACATGGCAACCCTTACCGGCGCGGCGCGTGTTGCAACGGGACCGGACCTGCCGCCCTTCTACACCGACGACGAGACCCTTGCCGCCGCGATCTCGCGCCATGCCTTCGCGGTCAATGATCCGCTGTGGCGACTGCCGCTGTGGCGGGCCTACGACAGCATGATCGAAACGCCGGTGGCCGATCTCAACAATGCCGGTGCCGGCGGCTTTGCCGGATCGATCACGGCGGCTCTCTTCCTCCGCCGCTTCGTGGAGGCCGCCGGAGCCTACGTGCACTTCGACATTTTCGCCTGGACCCCCACGGCAAAGCCCGGACGCCCCAAGGGCGGAGAGGCGCAAGCCCTGCGCGCCATGTTTGCCGTGCTGAAGGAACGTTACGGAAAGTGACTTGCAGGGCGCGGGCTTTTGGAGAATGATACGGAACCGAAACAAACCTGCTCCGGCCCATGCCACACCGTCTCACCCCCGCCCAGAGCATGAAGCTCTGGCACGACGTGCATCTCGCACAGGTTCACGATGACGAGCCTGACCTTTCGGTGCGCCAGATGAGCGTGCTCCTGACAGTCTATCTTGAGGCGCCGCCCCATACGGTCCGCGGCCTTGCCGCCAAGTTGAAGGTGACGAAGCCGGTGATCACGCGGGCGCTGGACAGCATGGGCAAGCTTGGCCTCGTCAGCCGCCGCCGGGACGACAAGGACAAGCGCAATGTCCTGGTGCAACGCACGGTCAAGGGAGTGCTCTATCTGGAGCGGCTCGGCGACCTGATCGGCCAGACCTCGGAAACCATGTGATGGGCAATCCGGACAAGCGCCTTCATGCCTATCGGCCTGACCTTGCCGAAGCCTCGTTGCGGGGCCGAATCGATGCGGCCAGATTTGTCGAAGGTCATGACATGCAGGTGGGCCGGGCCGTGGCCTCGCTCCGCCGCCAGCCCGACGATGCCGCCATGCAGTTGACCGAGGCGCTGCCGGGTGAAGCCTGCCGCGTCTTCGATGAGGCCGGGGGCTGGGCCTGGGTAAAGCTGCTGCGCGACGGCTATGTGGGCCACGTCAGGGCGAGCCTGCTGGAAAGGCCGGGGCCGGCGGCCACCCATGAGGTGATCGCGCCCTCCACCCTTGTCTATCCGAAAGCCGACCTGAAGACCCAGATCGCCAGCATCATCCCCATGCTCTCACGGGTCGTGGTCACGGGCGTGGAGAAGGACTATTCGGCTCTCGCGGGTGGCGGCTTCATCTTCTCGAAGCATCTTGCGCCGCCCGGTTCCGTGACCGGCGATTTCGTGAGCATCGCCGAGCGCTTCCTCTTCACGCCCTACTACTGGGGCGGCAAGACCGTGCACGGCCTCGACTGTTCCGGACTCGTGCAGGTGGCCCTGCTGGCCGTGGGCCATGAGTGCCCGCGTGACAGCGACATGCAGGAGCAGGCGCTCGGAACGCGTTTGCCGGAAGGAGAGGGCCTGCGCCGGGGTGACCTCGTGTTCTGGGACGGTCACGTCGGCATCATGGCAGACGCCACGACGCTGCTGCATGCAAACGGTCATGACATGATGGTGGTGATGGAGCCGTTGTCCGCCGCCGTGGCCCGCAGTGAGGCCAAGGGAAAGCCGGTGACAAGCATCAAGAGGCTTTGACGCGACACCCGCCGCCGCAACCCGTCAGTAACCGCGGCTGCGATCGACCAGGTTGGACAGTTGCCCGGTGCGCTCATAGACGGCGATCTGCTGCGCCACATAGTTGCAGATCACGGCAGGGTCGGAGTCGGCGGCAATGTGGGGCGTCAGCGTCACCCTGGGGTGCGTCCAGAAGCGGCTTTCCTTCGGAAGCGGCTCGGTGCGGAAGACATCAAGCGTCGCCCCGTGGAGTTCGCCCGCATCGAGGGCGGCAAGGATGTCATCTTCATCCTGCTGCCGCCCGCGGCCCGCATTGATGAGGACGGGTGCACCGAACGGCCCGCTACGGGCAAGTTTCCTGATCAGGGCGCGATTGAGAATGCCATCGGTTTCCGGCGTGGCGGGAAGAAGCGAGACAAGGATATCGGTGCGGGCAAGGAAGGTGTCGAGACCGCCTGCGCCGGAATAGCACTGCACGCCGTCGAGGTGCTTGGGAGTGCGGCTCCAGCCCGCAACCTTGAAGCCCAGCATGGCGAGTTTCTGCGCCGCATCCTGTCCCAGCACGCCAAGCCCCATGATCCCGACGCGAAGCCCGCTGGCCGCGTGGGTGGGGAAGCCATCCCATATGCCCTTCTTCTGGTTCTCGTCGAGGCGGCGTTGCTGGCGGTGATGCATCAGCACATGCAGCACGACATACTCCGTCATGCGCATGGTGAGATCGGGATCGTTCACGCGCACGATCGGCACGCCGTCCGGCAGCGTCGGATCTTTCAGGATGGCGTCCACTCCGGCGCCCAGCGAGAAGATCACCTTCAGCCCGGTGAGCGACCTCACCACATTGGGCGGCGGCAGCCATGCGGCCACATAGTCAACGGTTGCGGGATCGCCCATGTCGGGCCACACCCGCACGTCCAGCGCGGGGGCAGCCTTGCGCATCTCGGCGGCCCATTGCCCGCCATCCCAGGTGGGGGTCACGAACAGGAACGAACTCATTGCCGCACTCCTTCGCTCGGCTTGAGATTGAGGGCCGCAGCGAGCAGCGCCCTGGTGTAGTCGTCTTGCGGGTTCTCAAAAATCTGCTGCGAAGGCCCGCGCTCCACCACGGCGCCGTTGCGCATCACGATCACCTCGTTGGCAAGGGCGCGCACCACCTTCAGGTCATGGCTGATGAAGAGGAAGGCCAGATCGTGCTTCCGTTGCAGGCTGCGCAGCAGATCCACCACCTGTGCCTGCACCGACATGTCCAGCGCCGAGGTCGGCTCGTCCAGCATGATGAAGCGGGGATCGAGCGCAAGGGCGCGGGCAATGGCGATGCGCTGGCGCTGCCCGCCGGAAAACTCGTGCGGGTAGCGGTCCATGGCGGCGGGATCGAGGCCGACTTCGGTGAGGGACTGCGCCACCCGCTGCCGCCGCTCGTCATCGCCCAGTGAGGGGTTCTGGATGCGCAGGCCCTCCTCGACGATCTGCACCACCGACATGCGCGGGCTGAGGGAACCGAACGGATCCTGAAAGACGATCTGCATGTCCTTGCGCAGGGGGCGCATCTGCTTGCTGTTGAGGCCGTCAATGCGGCGCCCGCGAAAGAGGATTTCGCCCTGCGAGGAGATGAGCCGCAGCATGGCAAGGCCGAGCGTGGTCTTGCCGGAACCGCTTTCGCCGACGATGGCAAGCGTCTGCCCGGCCTTCACCTGGCAATCGAGGCCGTCAACCGCCTTGATGTGACCGATGGTCTTGCGCAGGAAGCCGCGCCTGATCGGGAACCACACCTTGAGGCCCCTCGCTTCGGCAATCACCTCCGCATCGGGCCTGGCGGGCGGCGGCGAGCCCTTCGGTTCGGCTGCGAGCAGCATTTTCGTGTAGGGATGTTGCGGAGCGGAGAACAGCGCCTTGGCGTCCCCCTGTTCCACCACCTTGCCCTTCTGCATGACACAGACCTTGTCGGCCATGTGCCGCACGATGCCGAGGTCATGGGTGATGAGCAGCAGCGCCATGCCGAATTCGGCTTGCAGGTCTTTCAGCAGCTTGAGGATCTGCGCCTGCACCGTCACGTCGAGTGCCGTGGTCGGCTCGTCGGCGATCAGGAGTTCAGGCTTGTTGGCAAGCGCCATGGCAATCATCACGCGCTGGCGCTGCCCGCCGGAGAGCTGGTGCGGGTAATCCTGCAGGCGGCCTTGCGGATCCCGTATGCCCACCTTGCCAAGCAGCTCCACGATGCGCTCGCGGGCCTGTGTTCCGGTGATGCCCTGATGCAGTTCGAGGATTTCGCCGATCTGCCGCTCCACCGTATGCAGCGGGTTGAGCGAGGTCATCGGCTCCTGGAAGATCATGGTGATGTCGTTGCCGCGCACGCGACGCAGGTCGGCCTCGTCATGATCGAGAAGGTTCTCGCCCTTGAAACGGACCTCGCCGGAAGGATGCGAGGCGGCGGGATAGGCCAGAAGCTTGAGGATCGAAAGCGCACTCACCGATTTGCCGGAACCGCTTTCACCCACCAGCGCCAGTGTCTCGCCCTTGTTGACGGAAAAGGAAACACGATCGACGGCAAGGGTTTCCACCCCGCCCTGGCGGAAGGCGACGGACAGATCCTTCACATCGAGAAGCGCCGTCATGCGAAGGTTTTCCGGGGATCGAGGGCATCGCGTACCGCCTCGCCGATGAAGACAAGCAGCGTGAGCAGGATGGAGGTGACGAAAAAGGCGGTGAAGCCGAGCCACGGCGCGAAAAGATTGTCCTTGCCCTGCTGCACCATTTCACCAAGCGAGGCTGACCCCGGCGGCAACCCGAAGCCCAGAAGGTCGAGCGCCGTCAGCGTGGTCACGGAGCCGGAGAGAATGAAGGGCATGAAGGTCACGGTCGAAACAAGCGCATTGGGCAGCACGTGGCGCACCATGATCTGGAGGTCGCTGAGGCCCAGCGCCCTGGCGGCCCGGACATACTCGAAATTGCGGGCGCGCAGGAACTCCGCGCGCACCACGCCCACAAGGCCGGTCCACGAGAACAGGGCGAGGATGAACAGCAGCAGCCAGAAGCTCGGCGTGATGAAGGCCGCGAGGATGATGAGCAGGTAGAGGGTGGGCATCGACGCCCAGATGTCGATGAAGCGCTGGAAGAGGAGGTCCGTCCAGCCGCCGAAGTAACCCTGCACCGCGCCCGCAGCGACGCCGATCACCGACGAAACGAATGTCAGGATGAGGCCGAAGGCCACCGAGATGCGGAAGCCGTAGATCAGGCGGGCGAGCACGTCCCGGCCCTGGTCATCGGTACCGAGCCAGTTCATGTTGCCGAAGACGCATTGCGGGTCGTCCGCCACCAGCGGATATTTTGCGCAGGCGAGATCCTTGTGCATCAGGAAGGCGGGGCGCGAGGGCGCCGGGGATGGCAGTTCACGGTTCACCGTGCCGTAGGAATAGCGGAAGGGCGGCCACACCATCCAGCCGTTGGCATTGATTTCGTCGGCATTGACCGGGTCGCGGAAATCCGTGACCGCAAGGAAGCCGCCGAACTTGCTCTCCGGGTAGTCCACCAGCATGGGAAAGAGCAGTTCCCCCTTGTAGGAGGCAAGGATCGGGCGGTCGTTGGCGATGAAGGGCGCGAAGACCGACAGCACGAAAAGGATGCCGAAGATCACGAAGGACCAATAGCCGCGCTTGTTGCGCCGGAACAGGTGCCAGCGCCGTTGATTGAGCCTCGAAAGCCTGAGCAGCGCCATCAGGTCTCCCGCGATTCGAAATCGATGCGGGGATCGATCCACGTATAGGTGAGGTCGCTGATCAGCGCCACGATGAGACCGAGCAGGGTGAAGATGTAGAGGTTGGCGAAGACCACGGGGTAGTCACGGTTCACGGCCGACTTCCATGTGAGGTAGCCCAGCCCGTCGAGGGAGAAGACGAATTCGATGAGCAGCGAGCCGGAAAAGAACGCCGCGAGGAAGGCCCCCGGAAAACCGGAGATCACCAGCAGCATGGCGTTGCGGAAGACGTGGCCGTAGAGAACCTGCCGCTCGTTGAGCCCCTTGGCGCGGGCCGTGATGACATACTGCTTGCGGATTTCATCGAGGAAGGAATTCTTGGTGAGCAGCGTCATGGTGGCGAAGCCGCTGATGCCGAGGGCCGTGAGCGGCAGCACCAGGTGCCAGGCATAGTCTTTGATCTTGCCCCACCACGACAGCTCGTCGAAGTTGTCGGAGGTCAGGCCGCGCAGGGGGAAGATGTCCCAGTAGCTGCCACCTGCAAAGAGCACGATCAGCATGATCGCCAGGATGAAGCTTGGAATGGCATAGCCCACGATGATGATGGCGGAGGTCCACACGTCGAAGGTGGAGCCGTCGCGCACCGCCTTCTTGATGCCGAGCGGAATTGAGACAAGGTAGGTGACAAGCGTGAGCCAGAGACCGAGCGAGATCGAGACCGGCATCTTCTCCTTGATGAGTTCGATCACCGTCTTGTCGGTGAAATAGCTCTTGCCGAAGTTGAAGGTGGCATAGTCGGCGACGAGCTTGATGAAGCGTTCATGCGCCGGCTTGTCGAAACCGAACTGCTTCTCCAGCGACTTGATGAACTCCGGGTCCAGCCCCTGCGCCCCGCGGTACTTCGAGGTGACGCCGCCCGCATCCTGGTTCTGCATCTCGCTGCCGCCGCCGCCAAGCCGCGAATTGGCGTCGCCCTGGTTGTCGAGCTGCGAAATGATCTGCTCGATCGGCCCGCCCGGCACGAACTGCACCACCACGAAGGTGAGCAGCATCACGCCCAGGAGCGTGGGGATCATCAGCAGCAGGCGTTTGAGGATATATGCGCCCATCGAGGCGTCAGGCCTTCTTCAGGGTCGCTGCGGCGTCCGCATCGAACCACCAGATATCAGGGTATCCCGGCGAATAGCCCGGCATTTGCGCGGGGTGCCGCACGCGCTTCCAGTAGGCAATCCAGTCGGTGGCCTTGAACCACATGGGAACGACATAGTGGTTCCACATCAGCACCCGGTCCATGGCGCGGCAGGCTGCAATCAGGGATGGCCGGTCGGGGGCGGAAATGATCTTGTCGATGAGGGCGTCAACGGCGGGGTTCTTGATGCCCACCTGATTGCGGCTCTTCTTCTGGTCGGCGAATTCGCTGCCGAAGAACTCGCGCTGCTCGTTGCCCGGCGAGAGTGATTGTCCCCAGGAACCGACGATCATGTCATAGTCGAAATCGGCTTCGATGCGCTCGTTCTGGGCTGCATCCACAAGGCGCACCAGCGCGTTGATGCCGAGGAGTGAAAGCTGTTCCACATAGGGCAGGGCGACACGCTGGAAGGCTTCGCTGTCCAGCGTGATGACGAAGGAGAACTGTTCGCCCTTGGCATTCTTCAGCACCTGCCTGCCACCGGCCTGTTCGGCTTTCCAGCCCGCCTCGGCGAGAAGGCCCTGAGCGGCACGGAGATTCCTGCGGCGGTCCTGCGGTGTCTTGTTGACGGGGCCCTGGTACTCGGTGGTGAAGACTTCGGGCGGCACCTTGTCACGCATCGGTTCAAGGAGGGCAAGCTCGGCCTCCGACGGCAGGCCCTTGGCCTCCAGTTCCGAATTGTTGAAGTAGCTGCGGCTGCGCGTGTAGAGGCCGTAGAACAGATTGGTGTTGGCCCATTCGAAATCGAAGGCGAGGTCGAGGGCACGGCGCACGCGCACATCGGAAAAGATGGGGCGGCGGATGTTCATCACCCAGGCCTGCATGCCGGAGACACCGAGGCGCGGGATTTCCTCGCGCACGACCCGGCCATCCTTTGCGGCAGGGAAATCGTAGCCCGTGGCCCATTGCTTCGACGAGCTTTCGAACTGGATGTCGAACTGGTCGCCCTTGAAGGCTTCCAGCAGGATGTTGCGGTCCTGGTAGAACTGCGTCTCGATCTCGTCGAAATTGTTTTGGCCGCGGTTCACGGGCAAGTCCTTGCCCCAGTAGTTTTCAAAGCGCTTCACGACGATGGAAAGGCCGGGCCGCACGGTGGCAACCTGATAGGGGCCGGAGCCGAGAAGCGGTTCGAGGGTGTTGCTGGCGATGTCACGCTGCTTGCCATTGGCGTCCTTGCCTTCCCACCAGTGCTTCGGCACCACCGGAAGCTGGCCGGTGATCTGCGGCAGTTCCCGGTTGCCCGCCATGGAAAAGGTAAAGGTCACTTCGTGGTCGCCGGTCTTTTCCACCTTCTCGACGTTCTTGTAGTAGGCGGCGTACTGGGTGCTGTTCTTCTTCAGCGACAGCATGGAGAAGATCACGTCTTCCGGCTTCACCGGTTCGCCGTCGTGGAATCTTGCTTCCGGGCGCAGGCGATAGACCACCGACGAATAATCTGCCGGGAACCAGACGCTTTCGGCCAGAAGGCCGTATTCGCTCGATGGTTCATCCAGCGAAGACTTCATCAGGGTTTCATTGACACCGGGGCTTGCAGGATCGCCCTTCATGGTGAAGGGATTGATGCTGTCGAAGGATCCGAGCGTGGCGAGCCGCACCCTGCCGCCCTTCGGCGCGTCGGCGTTCACATAGTTGAAAGCGGTGAAGCCTGGCTCATAGGCGAGCTTCTCGAAAAGCGTGCTGCCATGGCGGAAGACCCGGTCCTCGGCCAGAAGCGGTCCGGCAAGGGCTGGCGCAAAGGGTGCCACGGCGGAAAGCTGCAACATCTGCCTGCGCGTCAACATCTGGATTGGCCGTCCTTTCCCTCGCTTATGGGGCGATGATTCGTTACCGTTTTACGCGGATGCGAGTCCAAAAGAAAACACCGGCGGAAAACCGCCGGTGTCGAGGGAAGATGTCGAATCTGGCTGAATCAAGGAGCCGGGAAAGGCTTCGGCGCATCCGAGAGGGTGGCGAGATAGGCAATCAGGTTGGCGCGCTTGGTGTCGTTCTTGATGCCGCCAAAGGCCATCTTGGTGCCGGAAATGAAGCCCTTCGGGCTGGCCAGGAAGGCATTCAGATGCTCGTAGGTCCAGGTTTCCGAGCTTTTCTCCACAAAGGCGGGCGAATAGGCGTAGCCTTCATGCTTGCCGATGGGGCGTTCCACCACATCCCAGAGGCCGGGTCCGGTCTTGTTGGGGCCGCCCTTGGCGAAATCGTGGCAAGCTGCACAGGCCTTGGCTTCTGCGGCACCCTTGGTGGCATCGGCCGTCGCGAGGAGGGCGCCGATCGACTTGGCTTCCGCCGGTGCTTCGCCGCCACCCTCGGCCGGGGCCGCCGTCTCGGCCACTTCAATGGTCATGCCGGGCTTTTCCGCCGAGGCAGAATTCCTGTGGTAGATCACCCCGGTGATTGCCTCGAGGCCGAAGACAAAAAGCGCAGTGCCCAGCACGGCGCCCGCAATCTTGTTGAAAGTCCAGCTGTTCATGCGATTCCCAAATCCCTTTTGGTTCAGCCGCGACTAACTAATGCTTTGCCCCTGCCGCCGCAATATCTATAACTCAACTCGCCACATTTTGCCGCGCCCCGCCCCAACTTCATGATAGAACAGCAAAATACGATCATCGTGATCCCCGCCAGGCTTGCTTCACGCAACCTGCCGGGGAAGCCTCTGGCTGATATCTGGGGCGTTCCCATGGTTGTGCACGTCTGGCGGCGGGCCATGGAAGCCAAGATCGGGCATGTGCTGGTGGCTGCCGCCGACCTCCCCATTGCCGAGGCGGTGCGGGCCGCAGGGGGCGATGCGATCATGACCGGGCGCGGCGCCCGCACCGGCACGGACCGGGTGGCGGAAGCCCTGGCGATGCGCGACCCTCAGGGGAACTACAGCCACGTTGTCAATCTCGAGGCCGATTTGCCGGTCGTTGATCCCCTGTCGGTGCAGCGCTGCCTCGCCGGGCTCACCAACGCGATCGTCGATATCTCCACGGTGGCGGCGGCCATCGAGGGCGCCGAGGCCGTGCACGATCCGGCCACCGTCAAGGCGATTGCGCCGCTGGCCGGGCGCGAGGTTGCCTTTGCGCGGGACTTCCTGCGCGAGCCGCCTGTCACGCTGCCGCCGCCGTTCTGGCAGCATGCCGGCATCTACGCCTATCGCCGCCCCGCCCTCGACCGTTTCGCCGCCTTGCCGCAGTCCCCGCGCGAACGCGACCTCGGCGTGGAAATGCTGCGCGCCCTCGACAACGGCCTGAAGGTTGCCGTCGTCAGGATCGACAACCTGCCGCTTCGTGTGGCATCTCCCGCCGATCTGGAGGCCGCCCGTATCGCCCTCAAGGAGAAGAAATGACCGACAAGATTGCCTATCAGGGCGAACCCGGAGCCAACTCGCACATTGCCTGCGTGGAGGCTTGCCCGAAGCTCGAACCCTTGCCCTGCCGCACCTTCGAGGACGCGTTCCAGGCAGTGCAGGACGGCACGGCGGCGTTCGCCATGATCCCCACCGACAACTCGGTGGCTGGCCGTGTCGCCGATATCCATCACCTCCTGCCGCAGTCCTCTCTGTCCATCGTGGGCGAGCACTTCCTGCCCGTGCATCACCAGTTGCTGGTGGTGAAGGGCACGAAGGCCTCGGACCTCAAGACCGTGCACAGCCATGTCCATGCGCTCGGCCAGTGCCGCAAGGTGATCCGCGAGATGGGATTGCAGGCCGTGGTCGCCGTCGATACGGCGGGCGCCGCGCGGGAACTCTCGGAGGTGAAGGACAAGAGCCGCGCCGCAATCGCCACCCGCCTTGCGGGCGAAATCTACGGGCTGGAGGTCATGCGCACCGACATCGAGGATGAGGCGCACAACACCACGCGCTTCGTCATTCTCTCGAACCAGCGCAACGATGCCGAGCAGGGGTCAGGCCCGGTCATGACCAGCTTTGTCTTCCGTGTACGGAACGTTCCTGCCGCGCTCTACAAGGCGATGGGCGGTTTCGCGACCAACGGCGTCAACATGACCAAGCTCGAATCCTATCAGCTTGAGGGCCGTTTCGCCGCCACCCAGTTCTATGCCGAGATCGAGGGCCATCCCCAGGACCGGCCGGTCCGGCTGGCGCTGGAGGAACTCGCCTTCTTCTCGTCCTACATGCGCATCCTCGGTGTCTATCCGGCAAGCCCCTATCGCGCCGAGATTGCGCGGAAACTGGCCGAGCAGTCGGGCTAAAGCCCCGCTGCCGCTGCTATCAGCGCGTGGGCGATGGCATAGGGGTGCGAGGCGTGAAGCCCCTGTGGATGGCTGCGCGTCAGCATGTGCCGCGCTTCCTCGCGGCTGAACCAGCGTGCATCCTGGATTTCGCTGGTATCGACGGTGATTTCGGTGGTGGCCGCCTCGCCGATCAGCCCGATCATGAGTGAGGACGGGAAGGGCCAGGGCTGGCTCGCAATGTAGCGGATGTCGCCCACCCGGATTCCGGCCTCCTCGAAAACCTCGCGGCGCGCTGCCTGTTCGATGGTCTCGCCCGGTTCGCAGAACCCCGCGAGGGCGGAATACATGCCCTCCGCCCATGCCGCCTGCCGCCCCAGAAGGATGCGCTCGCCATGGGTGACGGCGATGATGACGACGGGATCGGTGCGTGGGAAATGCTCGGCCCCGCATGCGGCACAGGCGCGGCGATATCCGGCATCACGGATTGCGGTGGCGCTGCCGCAGTTGGCACAGAAGCCGTGCCGTTCGTGCCAGTGGATGATGCTTCTCGCCTGCGCCAGGATGGAGAGCAGGCCGTGATCCACAATCCCCGCCAGCATCAGGCCGCGCAAGGGCGCAAGACTTGCCGATTCAGGCGCACGGGCGGCAAACCACGGCGCGCCATCCTCGGCGAGGCCGAGAAAGACCTCTTCCTCTTCGGCTGCCGCCCCGACATTGCGGCGCGGCAGGTCGCCATCCACTTCCACCTGATCACCGCGCACTCGCACCACCACGCAATCCGGCCTCCGGCGCAGGGCGGACAGTTCTTCATTCCTGATCCGCAAATCGTGCGCACGGTTCAGTGGGGAGGAGACATAGGCAAGCATGGCGGAATTTTTCCCTCGGCAACGGGTTGATTTGTCTATTAATGCGCAAAAAGATCAAAAGCTTAACGTAATATTTACCAAGAAAGTTAACTTTCGCCACCAGAACGCTGGGGTGGATGTTTGTCCGGACTGATTCTGGATTTGCACCCGGTAAGGGTCGGAGTGGTTGGCGATGAAGCCAGGATTGCCGTGGAGTGTGAAGGGGATTGAACCCGATGCGCGGGAGGCTGCGAAGCAGGCCGCCCGCCGGTCGGGCATGACTCTTGGCGAATGGCTGAACAGCACAATCATGGAGCAGGCCGACGGCAATGACGATGCCGGTGAGCCGCCGGGCCCACGCCTGCGGGCGCGTTCGGGTTCGCCCGCCGGTTCCTCGATTGATCGCGCCGCCGACCGTCTCGAAGACATTGCCGAAAAGCTGGCACGGCTTTCGCTGGGCGAACAGGCAACCGCCGCGCGCGTCGCCCCTCCGCAACACGATGACGCCGTGGTGCAGCGGATCATTCATCGCGTCGAGCACAATGAGCGCCAGACGGTGGAGGCCCTCTCCGCCGTCAACGAACGCATTGCCGGCCTGAGCCGCCAGCTCAGCCAGCCACGCCCGGCCGCACGTCCGGAAGAGTCTCAGGGCTTCCAGGCCATGGAGAAGGCGGTGCGCGGCATCGTCGAGCACATGGAGACGAGCGAGAAGCGCAACCGCGAGACCTTCCGTGCCTTGCAGGATCGCATCGCATCGCTGGGCAACAAGGCGCAGAGCGCCAGCGACGACCAGTTTGCCCGCCAGGCCCCGGCCTTCAGCGCACTTGAATCGCGCATTGCCGAACTGGCAAAGCGGATCGAACGCACCGAGAATTCCTCCTCGCAGCAAACGCTCTCCGACCTTCTCCGCCGCGAGATCACCGACCTGGCGAAGCGCATCGACCAGGTGCGCGAGAATTCCGAGCATCTCGCTTCCAAGGCCCAGACCCAGGCGGTGCAGGCGGGCCAGCAGGAACTGCGCGCCATCGAGAACCGCATCCTCGGCCTTCTCAAGGAAGCACAGTCATCGCTCTCGAGTGCCCATGCAGGCCCGGCTGAACTCCAGCGCCTGCGCAACGAGATCGAACGCCTCAACCGCCGCATCGATGATGCCGGTGGCAACGCGGCCCCCGGCCCCGACGTGCTCGAATTGCGCAATGCGGTGGAACAGCTTTCCACCCGCGTCGCGCAGGGGCCTGACCTTCGCCCGCTGGCGGAGATGGACCGTCGCATCCTCGACATCACCCAGCGGCTTGAGCAGACCCAGGCCGCAACCCGCTCTCTGCCGCAGTTTGCCGAACTGGAAAACCGCATCGCCGAACTCGACTACAAGTTCAGCGAAGCCATTGCCGGGCGCAGCTCCGGCCATGCCGCCGAGATCGAGGAACGCCTTGCCGATGTCTCCGAGCGCCTGAGCCGCACCGAACAGCAACTCTCTTCGCTCGAAACCATCGAGCGCGCCGTCAACCAGATTTTCGACACGATGGAGCAGCAGCGCAAGTGGACGGAGGAGGTGGCCGAAGGTGCCGCCAGCCGCATGGCGCAGCAGATCATGTCGGCAGGCCCGCAGCAGGTGACGCTTGCCGGCTCTCCCGAAATCCAGGCGCTGGAAACCGGCCTGAATGCCGTGCGCACCGCTGCCGAAAGCGCCGACCAGCGCAACCAGGAAACGCTGGAAGCGGTTCACGACACGCTCGAACAGATCGTCACAAAGCTCGCCGAGCTGGAAACAGCGACGATCGGCCAGCGCATTGCCGAAGCGGCAGCACCCCACGCCTACGCCCAGCCGCAGATGATGGAGCCGGGACTTGCACATCCGGACTATGCGGCGGATGCAGCCTCGAATCCCTTTGCCGACATGCATCCGCAACGGCAAGACGGCGCTCCCATGATGGATATGGGCGGCCATATGGCCCCCATCCAGCCAGCACCGGCCGGCCTTGCGGAAGCGCCGTCGCTCAACCCCTTCGACAGCGCACCCGGCGGCAATCCCTTTGCCGCGGCGCCCGTTGCGGGCGAGGCAGATGCCGGTGGCGACGACTACATCGCCGCTGCCCGCCGCGCCGCACAGGCCGCCTCGCAGCAGAAGTCGCTTCTCAGCAGCATCTCGCCCGGCGCCGCCAAGGTTAGCGAGGAAAGTTCGCGCAAGTTGCTGAACCTCAGCTTCTTCAAGAAGAAGCCGAAGGAAGCAAGGCCCGCCAGCATAGGCCTCACCGGTGAAATCAAGCCGCCGCCGGGCTTCAAGCCCGCCAACAGCAATACGGACAACAAGCGCCGCAAGCTCCTGCTCATGGGCCTTGTCCTGCTCGCTGCCGTCTCGGCCTTCACCTTCAACATGGTGGGCCGGAACCACAAGGCGAAACCGCCTGTCGCCCCTGCTGCGGTGGAACAGCCCATCAACCAGTCGAACAACATCGTTGCGCCCACGCCCGCCGCTCCAGCGGTGACACCCGCGCCCGCACCTGCCGCTCCGGCAATTCCGGATGCCGCGCCGGTGGAAAGCGGTGCCCTCGACATCGATGGAGCCGATCCGATCCTCACCGGATCATTGCCGCAAGCCGCGGCCTCCGCGCCCATCTCGGCCCTGGTTGCGGGCGAACAGGCGGCGCCTGAAAACCTTCCGCCCGCAGAAGTGGGCACCATGGCGCTTCGCGAAGCCGCCTCGCTGGGGGACGTGTCGGCCCAGTTCGTGATCGCCACGCGCTATCTCAACGGCGAGAAGGTGCAGCAGGATTATGAGAAGGCCGCCTACTGGTATGGCAAGGCGGCAGCCCAGGGGTCGGCCCCGGCGCAATACCGCCTCGCCACCATGTATGAGCGTGGCCGCGGCGTCGCCAAGGATCTGAAGGCCGCCCTCGGCTGGTACGAACGTTCGGCCGGGCTGGGCAATGTCAAGTCGATGCACAATGCCGCCGTGCTCTCCTCCAATGGCGAAGCGGGCACGCCGGACTACAAGCGCGCCTACCGCTGGTTCTCGCTTGCCGCGTCCCATGGCCTGAAGGACAGCCAGTTCAATCTTGCCGTCCTGCTGGAGCGCGGCCTCGGTACCGAACCCAACAAGGCGGACGCCTGGTTCTGGTACACCGTTGCGGCCCAGCAGAATGATCCCGATGCGCGGACCCGCGCACAGAACCTCGCCAAGGACCTGTCGCAGGCCCAGATGCTCGCCGGCAAGTCGCGCCTCGCCGCATGGTCTCCGCAGAAGGCGCCGGAACGCGCCAATGTGGTCGCCATCAACAATGCCGACTGGAATGTGCAGCTGAACGTGGGCGGCTAGGACACGCGCCCGTAGGGAAACCGGTACATCTTTTCACGGGCCAGCAGGTAGACGCTGGCCCGTTCCGTTTCGAGGAGGCCGTCGAAGGCCCGGCCCCGGACGCTGATCGCCCCGGTGTAGGCTCCGAACGCGGGCAGGATGATGCGCCGCGTGTCGGCCACGAAACACTTGCCGCGCACCAGATGGCCACGCTGCACGATTCCCGCACCGGGATGAAGATGCCCGGCGATCTCCGGCGTCGAGAGCTTTCCCGACGGGATGTGACGCAGCGTGATGGGGCCAAGGCGGGCTTGCCCGACATGTGTGCCGCCCAGATTCTGCTTGGGTTCCGGGTCGTGGTTGCCGGTGATCCAGATTGTCTCGCGCGGGGAGAAGAGGCGGGAGAGGCGCACCGCGATGCTCTCGTCCAGGAAACTGTGGCCCTTGGCATCGTGGAAGCTGTCACCCAGAAGATAGATGGACGCGGGTTGCGTTTCCTCAACCACCGCTTCCAGTGCCGCCAGGGTGAGGCCGGTATCGAAGGGCGGAACGGAAATGCCACGCCGGGCCAGTGCGGACCCCTGTTCAAGATGCAGGTCGGCGACAAGAAGAGCCGCAAGATCAGGGGCATAGAGCGCACCTGAAAGATGCGGCTGGAAGCTGAGGCCGGCAAGGCTGATGGCATGGAGCTTAGACAAGCCGCTGGGCCTCATCCATGAGTTGCTCGGCAGCTTCGGCGAGAAGGGCATCATCGGCACTGCCTTGAATCGATTCGCGTCCGATCTCAAGCAGCACCGGAACGGCAAGCGGCGACACCCGTTCCAGGTCGCGGTGGAGGATCTGGTTCTTGATGCGCTTCAGGAGTGCGCCAAGGCGGTGGATGTCGATCAGTCCTTCGGCGGCATCATCCCATGCCGCCCGCAGCAGGACATGGTCGGGCTGATGCGAGCGCAGGGCATCGTAGATGAGATCGGTGTTCACGGTCATCTGGCGCGTGGTCTTCTCCTTGCCGGGCAGGCGGCGCTCGATCAGCCCTGCGATGATGGCGACATTGCGGAAGGTTCGCTTCATCAGGTTGGATTCGGCCAGCCACGCCTCAAGGTCGTCGCCCAGCATGTCCTCGTCGAACAGGCGGGCGAGCGAGAGCCTGCCTCCGGCGATCATCGCCCCCATGTCGCGCACGCCCCAGACCACAAGGGCATATTCGGAGGCCACGAAGCCCAATGGCCTCGCCCCCCAGCGTTCAAGCCGGCGGGTCAGCAACATTCCCAGGGTCTGTTGCGCAAGGCGGCCCTCGAAGGGATAGCAGACCATGTAGAACTTGTCGGCGCGCGGGAAGGTCTCGACGAGCATCTGGCTCTCGCTGGGCAGGACGCTGGCCCAGCGCTGGGTCGAGAGCCAGTCCCGCACCTGCGACGGCAATCCGCCCCATCGGCTCGGATCGGAGAGGATGCGACGCACCCGCGAGGCGAGGAAGGTGGAGAGCGGGAACTTGCCGCCCTGATAGCTCGGCACCTTGGGGTCTCGGCCCGGTGCGCGCGTGGCAAGGGCGCCGAATTCGTCGATGCCCTCATGACGCAAGACCTGACCTGCAAAGAGATAGGTATCCCCCACCGAAAGCTGGGCGATGAACCATTCCTCCAGTTCGCCCAGGACAAAGCCGCCCGTCGCCACGCGCTTGCCCATGACGGTACGGATGCGGGCGATCCTCACCTTGATCATCTCCTCTTCCACGATGGTCCCGATGTTGAGGCGGTATTGCTGGGCAAGGCGCGGGTGCGAGAGACGCCAGAGTCCGTTGGGCTCGCGCCGGAGCTTGGCATAGCGCTCGTAGGACTTGAGCGCGTAGCCGCCGGTCGCCACGTAGTCGAGCGTCTGGTCGAAGAGTTCACGCGGAAGATTGCGGAAGGTGAATGCGCCCTTCACTTCGGCGTAGAGGTGATCCGCAGCGAAAGGGCCCGCCACGGCCCGGCCCATGATGTGCTGGGCCAGCACATCGAGCTTCAGCACCATGGGATATTCCGTATCCTGTGCATTCTCGCGGACAGCCTCGACGGCGGCTTCGCATTCAAGCACCTCGAAGCGGTTCGATGGCACGAGCAGCGCCTTGCTTGCTTCATCGAGGCGGTGATTGGCGCGACCGATGCGTTGCAGCATGCGGCTCGATCCCTTGGGTGCGCCCACCTGCACCACAAGGTCAACATCGCCCCAGTCGATGCCGAGGTCGAGGGTGGAGGTGGCAACGACGGCCTTGAGCGTGTTTGCCGCCATCGCCGCCTCGACCTTGCACCGCTGCCCCACATCGAGCGAGCCATGATGGAGCGCAATCGGCAGGGTGTCGTCGTTCACCTCCCACAATTCCCGGAACAGCAGTTCCGCCTGCGACCGGGTGTTGACGAAGATGAGGCTCATGCGATGGCGCTTCACCGCTTCATAGATGTCCTTCACCGCATAGCGCGAGGAATGGCCCGACCAGGGCACGCGCTCTTCCGATTGCAGGATGTGGAGATCAGGCGACGCACCCGGAGCGCCGGTGATCAGGGCCACGGGTGGCGCACCGGTGGGCGCGAGCCAGGCCCGCAAGGCATCAGGATCGGCAACCGTGGCCGAAAGTCCGAAGACCCGCACGCCCGGCGCATGGCTGCGGACCCGGCTGAGGGCGAGCGACAACAGGACGCCACGCTTCGAGGTGACGATGGCGTGAAGCTCGTCGATGATGATGGTGCGGAGGTTGCGCAGCAGGTGGGCGGCAGCGGGATCCGCCACCATCAATGACACCTGTTCCGGCGTGGTGATGAGAATGTCGGGCGGGCGCGAGCGGATGCGGGCGCGGCGCGACTGGGGCGTATCACCGGTACGGGTTTCGATGCTGACGGGAAGTCCCATCTCCTTGACCGGCGCTTCGAGGTTGCGCGCAATATCGACGGCGAGCGCCTTCAGCGGCGAGATATAGAGTGTGTGGATCCCGTCCGTGTCGTGCGGCCCGGCCAGCTCCTGCAAGGTGGTGAGAAAGCCGGCGAGCGTCTTGCCGCCGCCGGTCGGCGAGATGAGCAGGGCGGAGTTTCCCGCCAGGCCCTGCTCCAGCATGGCAAGCTGGTGCGGACGCGGCGCCCAGCCGCGCGATGAAAACCAGTCAGCGATCCTGTGATGCAGATTAGCCATGTAAAACTCGAACTTGACGGAGAAGACACGCTCACGCAACCCGTCTGCCATGGCGCTTCAACATAACCAGTCCATCACCCATGGCGCGATCCTCAGGATTGCAGTGCCCATCGTCCTGTCGAACATGTCGGAGCCGTTGATTGGCGTGGTGAACACCGCCGTGATGGGCCGCTTGCCGGGGCCGCACTACATCGGCGGTGTGGCGGTGGGGGCGCTGATCTTCGCCTTCCTCTTCTGGGGCTTCGGATTCCTGCGCCTGTCAACCGGAGGGCTTTCGGCACAGGCCACGGGTGCCGGCGACCAGCAGGAACTGGTGACGGTGCTGTTCCGCAGCCTCATCCTTGCCGCAGGCATCGGGCTTTGCCTCGTGGCGGCGGGGCCATGGCTGGGACCGGTCTCGGTGGCGCTGGTCGGCGGCAGCGACCGGGTGATGGCGGAAGCGCACACCTATTTCAGCTATCGCATCTGGGCAGCACCCGCCGCACTCACCAACTTTGCCATCATGGGCTGGTTCATCGGGCAGGGGCGTTCCACCACCGCTTTCATCGTCCAGCTTTTCCTCAACCTCAGCAACATGGCCTTGAGCGCGGTCCTCGTGCTGGCCCTTGGCTTCGCCACCGCGGGCGTCGGCATCGCCGTGATCACGGCGGAATATGCGGCGATGGCGCTGGGCCTGGCGCTTGCCTTCCGGCGGCTCGCGGTGATGCGGCAGAAGCCGGACTGGGCCTATATCTTCCGGCGCGACAGGTTCATGGCGCTGATCACCGCCAACGGCGACATCATGATCCGCACCCTCTGCCTCGTCTTCGCCTTCGGCTGGTTCGTCTCGCGCGGCGCCAAGCAGGGCGATCTCATCGTCGCCACCAATGCGGTCGTGCTGAACCTGTTCGAGGTTGCAGCCTACATGATCGACGGCTTTGCCTATGCAGCAGAAGCACTGGTGGGGCAAGCCATCGGCGCCCGCGCCCGCGAGCGCTTCCGGCGTGCCGTCGGCCTGACGACGCTGTGGGCGGGCGTGCTGGGACTCATCTGTGCACTGATCATTCTGGTTTTCGGCAATGCCCTGGCCGGACTGATGACGGTGGACCCGCAGGTGCGCGAGACGGCATCGCACTATCTCGGCTGGGCCGCGCTCGCCACGGTGGCGGGCACCGCCTGTTTCCAGCTGGATGGCATCTTCACCGGTGCCATGGCGACGCGCGAGATGCGCAACATGATGGTGCTGTCACTCGCTGTCTACATGGGCGCGTGGTCGTGGCTCGAGCCGCAGTACGGCAATCACGGCCTCTGGGCGGCGCTCAACATCTTCTTCATCGCCCGTGGCATCACCTTCGTGGGCAGGCTCGGTGCGATCGAGAGGCGTATCTTCGGGGCAGCCGGCTAGATCGACTGGAAGCGGGCGATGGCCGAGCGTTCCAGTGCGGCGGTCGTCAGCTTGTCGAGTCCGAGGCCGTCGCGCAGGATCGAGAGGAAACGCAGTTCCTCCTTGCCCACCGCAAGGTCAACGGCTGCCACTTCGACGGCAAGCGCATAGGCGGTTTCGCGCAGGCGCGCGGGCAACTGGTCCTTCACCAGCGCAATCACGGTTGCCATGCCGTCCTTCACCTGAAGCATGTCGCCGCATTCCTGCGCCACCGTGGCGAGGCGCGAGCGGTCGAAAGCCTTGAACACCGGAAGGGTGCGGACGAGAAGCTCGATCTCCGCCAGCTCTTCCGGCTTGATGCGGCCTTCGACGCCCGACATCATCACCATGACATAGATGAGGGCCTGTTCGGTTGAAATCGTGCCTGACATTGGAACTCCTGATTCACTTGGGCGGGTTTTTGCAGAAGTCTTTGACCGCTTCAATGGCGTCAACAAGTCCCATGCGTTCGATGGCGAGGCCGGGCGGGAAGGCCGTGGCAAAACGCGAGGCGAGCCGCGCATCCAGCATGACAAAACAGCCATGATCGGCCTGGGAGCGGATGAGGCGGCCAAAGGCCTGGCGCAGGCGCAGCCGCACCACCATGTCCATGTAGGCATTGCCGCCGAAAGCATCCTTGCGGGCGCGTTCCAGTATGGTCGGCGTGGGCCAAGGCACCCGGTCCATGACGATGAGGCGGAGGGAGTCGCCCGGCACGTCCACGCCGTCGCGCACCGCATCGGTGCCCAGAAGGCAGGCATCCCGCTCGGCCCGGAAGAGATCGACCAGCGTGCCCGTGTCCATCGGGTCCACATGCTGGGCATAGAGCGGCAGGCCCTTTTCCGCCAGCGGTCGCGCAATCCGGCGATGCACCGCGCGCAGCCTGGAGATGGCGGTGAACAGGCCGAGGGCACCGCCATGCGCGGCGAAAAACAGTTCGCGGTAGGCCGCGCCGATCTGATCCATGTTCTCGCGGTTCACATCGTTCACCACGATGATCCGCGCCATCCTGGGATAGTCGAAGGGCGAGGCGAAGCTCTCGCGCCTGACGGGATAGGGCAGATGAACGGCGCCGGTGCGCATTTCCGCATTCTGCCAGTCATCGGGCAGTTCCGGCGGCCGGTCCTTCAGCGTGGCGGAGGTCACGATCACGCCATCGGCCGGGCGCAACACCGCAAGCGCAAGGGGTTCCGTGGGGTCGACCCAGTGCGAGTGCAGCCCCACATCCATCTCGCGGTTGCCCGCCTGCTCCACATCGAACCACTCGATCATCAGCGGATCCCTGTCGCCGATCAGGCGGTTCAGCATCGTCACCCAGCCGCCCACCATCAGCTCGCCGCGGCGACGCAGCGAGCGCGACAGCGCCTCGATCCGTCCGCGCTCGGCAGAGGCAAGCTCGGCCGCCTCGTCGTCCAGCTTGGCGGCAAGGATGGCGGCAAGCCGCTGCATGGGCCGCTTGAGGTCGATGAGGGCGGCGGCCAGTCCGCCGGACGCCTGCCCAAGGCCGTCGATCAACGGCTGGCAATCGGCTTCCAGCGTATGGCCCGTTTCGGTGCCGTCGCGGGCCAGCACCTGACGGCGGACCAGCGCGAAGAAGGTTTCGGCAGGGCCTTCGGGGCGTCCTTCCTGGATGCGGCGGAGGAAACCGGACGACGGCAGCGCATGGGCCGCCCGCAGGATTTCATCCAGCACCTGCTCGCCGCCATCGGAGTCGGAGACAAGATCGCCCACCCGCTCAGCAAGGCCACGGCCGCGGCGGCGGTCATTCTCGGGCCCGCGCAGCCAGCGGCGGAGTTCGGCTGTTTCCATGGCGGTGAGGTGGGACGAGAAGGCGGAGTCCGCCGCGTCAAAGAGATGATGACCCTCGTCGAAGACAATGCGCTTCAGCCCGCCGGGCGCGGTTTCCTCCTCGCTCGTGGTCGCCTGGCCGAGCGCATGGTCCACTGCGGCGGCATGCATGACCAGCGCGTGATTGGCGATGACCAGCGATGCCTTGCGGGCGGCGCGAAGGTTTTTCTCGATGAAGCAGCGCTTGTAATGCGGGCAGGCCACATAGATGCATTCGCCCCGCCTGTCGGTGAGGCCCAGGCCCTGCGGCGAGGGATGGCGCACTTCGCCGTCCATCCCGCCATCGGGAAAGAGCGACAGGATCCATGAGGGAAAATCGCCGCCGATCAGGTCGCCGTCGCGAGAATGCCTGGCCCAGCGGGCGATAAGTGCCGCAAGCAATGCCCCGCGCGTGCCTCCGGCCTGCAGCCGCCCAAATGACTCCTGCATGTTGAGGAGGCAGAGATAGTTCTCGCGGCCCTTGCGGATGACAATCCTCTCGCGCCGCTCGTCCGGGTCGGGGAACAGGCGGGCGGATTCCTGGTCGAGCTGCCGTTGCAGGTTCTTCGTGTAGGTGGAGAGCCACACGGGCGCGGCGTTCTTTTTCGCCCAGGCCCATGCGGGCGCGAGATAGCCCAATGTCTTGCCCAATCCCGTGCCCGCTTCCGAAATCAGGATGTTGTTGAAGGCGGGTGATTGCCGCGCCGCAAAGGCATGCAGCGACATCTCGGCATAGGCTCGCTGCTGTTCCCGCGCTTCCGCATCGCTGCCCAGGGCATCACGCAGCACGACAAGCGCTTCCTCGCGCCCCACCTCATCCTGGCGGCCCGGCGGGCGTGGGCCGTCCTCCTCCCATTCGTCCACCCGGTCCCAGACATTGAGGCCGGTCGCAAAGGTGCCAACGTCGAGGCGGGGATGGGCCTTGAGCAGGGACGCCATCACGTCCTTCGCCCAGGGCCAGTTGGCGCGGGCCAGGAAGGTAGCGGTTTCGGCGGTCTCGCGGAGCAGCGGGTAGGCTGGATCACGCAGGCGGCGCAGCAGCTCGTCACGCACGGTGCAGAGGGCCTGTTCATCCGTCGCGGTGTCGAGCAGCAGCACGCGCGCAAGGCCGCGCGGCGTGGGCACGGCGGGTCTTGCCGGGCAGACGAAGGCAAAGAGTTCCGCCACATCGAAGTGCTTTTGCTCAAGCGCGGCGCGAATGTCGGGGCGGCGTGCATCTGCTGCTTGTCCGAGTCGTTCGATCAGGAAGCCCGCATGGCAGACGAGATGCGGGCGCTCCGACAATGCCTTGAGCGCGGCCGCAGGCGCAATCACTCGCCCACCGCTTGCAGCGCCGTGGCCGCTGGCGACCATGGCCGGAATCATAACGGAATTGTCATTCGCCATTGTCACCCATTTGCCCGATTCAGCCCTAGAGTGAAACACTTGCGATAACGATGGAGGAAAGCTGTCATGGACCAGAAGATCATCAATCTTTTTGACCGTTATACGCACGGCGGCATGTCGCGACGTGACTTTCTCGACCGGCTGGCGCTGATGGCAGGGTCTGCCGCCGCTGCCAGCGCCATGCTGCCCCTCCTGGAAAACAATTACGCCAATGCCGCCATCGTGGCGGAAGACGATCCGCGGCTCACCCTTGCGGAGGGCGAGATCGCCCCCGGCATCAAGGGGCTGCTCGCCATCCCGAAGGATGTCACGGGGCGGCTTCCTGCCGTTCTCGTCATTCACGAGAACCGGGGCCTCAACCCGCACATCAAGGATGTGACGCGGCGCCTGGCGCTGGAAGGTTTCGTGGCCTTCGGTGCGGACTATCTCGCCCCGGCCGGCGGCACGCCGACGGACGAGGAAAAGGCCCGCGAGATGATCGGGGCATTGAAGCCGGAAGATGTGCTGGCCTATTCGCAGGCTGCAGTGAAGGCGCTGGCCGCCCATCCGCAAGGCAATGGCAAGGTGGGTGCCGTGGGCTTCTGCTGGGGCGGCGGCATGGTGAATGCGCTGGCCGTGGCTGACCCGTCGCTTGCGGCGGGTGTCGCCTATTACGGCCGCCAGCCCGACGCAGCCGCCGTTCCCTCCATCAAGGCGCCGCTGCTGTTGCATTACGGTGGCCTGGACGAGCGCATCAATGCGGGCATTCCCGATTTCGAGAAGGCGCTGAAGGCCAACAACAAGGTCTTCGAGCTGCACATCTATGAGGGCGCCAATCACGCCTTCAACAACGACACCAACGCTGCCCGTTATGACAAGACGGCAGCCGATCTCGCCTGGGGCCGCACGGTGGCCTTCCTGAAGGAGAACGTGACCCCCGCCGCATGAGATTTCGCAGGACGGGCACGGGCTTTCCGCTATGATGGCGTGATGCTTGCCGTCATCCCCATCGCAGTGCGCACCGGGAGCATCACATGAGTGACGCCCCGGCCCTGAAGCGGGTCCTGAGCCTGCCATGGCTCGTCTTCTATGGCGTCGGCGTCACGGTGGGCGCAGGCATCTTTGCGCTCATCGCCGAAATCGTCGGCATTGCCGGAGACAGCGCGGTTCACGCCTTTCTGGTGGCCGGGCTGGTGGCGGGCGTGACGGCCTGGACCTACGCCAGCCTGGCGCGGGCCTATCCCCATGCGGCGGGCGCGGCGTTCTACGTGCGCGAAGGTCTGGGGCAGGTGCCGGGCCTGCTGGTGGGCTATGGGGTGGTGGCAACCGCGATTGCCTCAAGCGCGGTGATCGCCGTCGCCTTCGCGCGGCATGTCGAAAGTGTTTCCGCCATTCCGCAAGCCGTGACACTCGTCGCGATACTGGCGGTCATGGCTGCCGTCGCCCTGTCCGGCGTCAAGGAGAGCATTGCCCTTGCGGCCCTCGTCACCCTGCTGGAAGTCGGCACGCTTCTCGTGGTGATCGCTGCGGCAATGCCTCTGCTCGCTGATCCACAGGCGATCGGGCGAATCCTGCTGCCGCCTGCGGAGCTGGCTGCCGCAAGCGCGATCCTGGCGGGTGCGTTTGTCGCCTTCTTTGCCTTCATCGGTTTCGAGGACATCGTCAACATGTCGGAAGAAACGGTGGAGGCCGAGCGGGCCATTCCGCGCGCCATCCTGTGGACCCTTGTGATCACCGTGCTGCTCTATGGCGCGCTTGCCGCCGTCGCAGCCGCCTTTCCCGACCGCGCGGGCCTGAAGGACAGCGAAGCGCCGCTGGCCCATCTCTTCGCCATGACCAGCGCGCAATCCGGCACGCTGATCGCCGTGATGGCGGCAATC
>JAEUMJ010000046.1 GCA_016792865.1 Hyphomicrobiales bacterium
TCCAGAACGTGATGGAAGCACCGGTCCACGTCCTGAAGGTTCCGCGGGCCGAGGCCAGGGAACGTGCCGAAACACTGCTGCAGAAGGTCGGGCTCTATGAAAAGCGCGATCAATATCCGGCATTCCTGTCGGGTGGTCAGCAACAGCGCGCGGCCATCGCGCGGGCCCTGGCGATGGAGCCAAAGGTCATGCTGTTCGACGAGCCGACCTCTGCGCTCGATCCGGAACTGGTTGGCGAAGTCCTCAAGGTGATCCGCGGGCTGGCCGATGAAGGCCGCACCATGATCCTGGTAACGCACGAGATGAAGTTCGCCCGCGATGTCTCCTCCCATGTGATCTACCTGCACAAGGGTGTGATCGAGGAGGAGGGGCCGCCGAAACAGGTTTTCCATTCGCCCAAGAGCGAACGTTGCAAGCAATTCGTTTCGGGTATCCACTAGGGTATTCCGCATACGGAGTAAGAAGTGCCGGTCTCCGGTACAGTTGAAAACAGGGAGTAACAGAATGAAGATCAAGAACCTCTTGCTGGCCGCCACCGCCGCGCTCATGTTGGGCGCTGCCGGTGCAACAAGCGCCAAGGCCGACCTCGTGTTCGCCACGGATGCGGCACCCTATCCGCCCTTCACCTCGCAGAACGCTGCCGGTGAGTGGGAAGGCTGGGAATACGATATCCTTCAGGCCCTTTGCGCCGAGATGAACGAGAAGTGCACGCTGATCCCGATTGCCTGGGACGGCATCATTCCAGCCCTTCTGGAAAAGAAGATGGACGGCATTTTCGGTTCCATGTCGATCACGCCGGAGCGCATGAAGCAGATCAACTTCTCTGACATGTACTACAATTCGGCGTCCGTGATCATCGGACCCAAGGGCGGCGACCACAACATCGCGCCGGAAGCCCTGAAGGGCAAGACGATCGGTGCCCAGGCATCCACCACCCACGCCAACTACGTGGAAAAGTACTTTGTTCCGGCTGGGGCGACATCCAAGACCTACAAGGGTCAGGACGAAGCCAATGCCGACCTTGCTGCCGGACGTCTTGACCTCGTGCAGGCCGACGGCGTGACCCTGGGTTCCTTCCTCGCCAGTGCCGATGGCGCATGCTGCGAGGTGTATGGTGCCGTTCCGGTTGATGTGGAAGTGCTCGGCCCCGGCGTCGGCGTCGGCCTGCGCAAGGAAGACACGGCCCTGCGCGACAAGATCAACGCCGCCATCAAGTCGCTGGCCAACAAGGGTGTCTTCGAGGAGATGACCAAGAAGTACAAGCTCGACGGCCTGCTCACGCTGCCGCCCAAGGGCTGACAAGGCACATGATGGCCGCCTCCGTGCAAAGGGGCGGCCATCTTCACAACCGGGCGGGCGATGTTTCCCACAGTTCTTGAATTCGGCCGGAACGGCTTTGGCGACGAGCTAGCGCGTGGTGCGCTCTCGACCATCATCATCGCGGCCTCGTCCTTCCTGATCGGCCTGGTGCTGGGGCAGTTCGGTGCCGCTGCAAAGCTCTATGGCGGACCCGTCTCGCGCCTGATCGCCAATGTCTACACGACAGTGATCCGTGCCGTTCCGGAACTCGTGCTGATCCTGCTGCTGTTCTTCGCGGGAACGAGGGGCATCAGCGCGTTGGGCCAGGCGATCGGCTATGGTCCCGTCGATATCAATGGCACGCTTGCCGCCATTCTGGTGCTTGGCTTCGTGCAGGGCGCCTATTCAACCGAAGTCATTCGCGGGGCAATCCAGGCCGTGCCGACCGGTCAGATCGAGGCGGCACGGGCTTTCGGAATGTCTGGTTCGCAGGTGTTTTTCCGGGTGGTGCTGCCCGCGATGCTGCCGAACGCCATTCCGGGACTGGCAAATCTCTGGCTCGTGGTGATCAAGGACACCGCGCTCATTACCGTGACGGGGGCGTCGGCGGAACTCGCGCAAATGACGAAGAACGCCGCGGGATTCACCAAGCGTTACTTCCTGTTCTACTTCGTTTCCGGCTGCATCTACCTGGCCATGACTCTGATCTCCAACTACTTCCTCGGCAAGCTTGAAGCCTATGTGCGCCGGGGACAACCAAAGCTGGCGTGAGGCGATCATGGATTGGAGCTGGCTCCCCAAATACCTGCCGATGCTGATCCAGGGTGTCAGCATCACCATTCAGTTGCTGGTGTCCTCGATGGTGCTGGGTCTGCTGCTGGCGATCCCCATCGGACTGGTGCAGGTGACGGGACCAAAATGGCTGGCCGCGATTGCGCGAGGCTACTGCACCGTGATGCGTGGCACGCCGCTGCTGATCCAGCTCTACCTGTTCTATTATGGCGTCGGCAGCATCCTGGCCACGGTGCCGGAACTCCGGCAGAGCTTCCTCTGGCCCATTCTGAGGGAGGGTTATTTCTATGCGGTCCTGGCGTTCGCCCTCAATGAAGCGGGCTATGCCGGCGAGATCATGCGTGGCGCGTTTCTCTCTGTGCCCAAGGGCGAACTGGAAGCCGCCCGATCGTTCGGGATGTCGCCCTGGCAAGTGCTGCGCCGCGTCTGGTTGCCGCGCGCGGTGCGGAACGTCCTGCCGACGCTGGGAGGCGAAACCATCCTGACGCTCAAGTCCACGCCGCTTGCGGCCCTTGTGACGGTTGTCGATCTCTTCGGCGCAGCAGACCGCGTGCGCCAGGAGACCTACATCATCTATCCGCCGCTGCTGTTGGTGATGGTCATCTACATGATCCTGACTTTCATCATCACGCGGATCTTTGCCGCCGTCGAAAAGCAGATTCCGGTGCGCAGATGATCGAGGACATTGTTGCCGAGTATGAGGACCAGCTGATCGGAATCCGGCGTGATCTTCACGCCAATCCCGAACTGCAATTCGAGGAACACCGAACCTCTGCCATTGTTGCGCAGATCCTCCAGGAACTCGGCTTCGAAGTGACGACCGGGATCGCGGTGACAGGGGTGGTCGGCACGCTGCGCAATGGCTCCGACGAGCGCGCAATCGCTATCCGTGCCGACATGGACGCCTTGCCGATCATGGAAACGACGGGTGTGCCATATGCATCCTGCCGCCCCGGCGTCATGCATGCCTGTGGCCATGACGGTCACACGACGATGCTGCTCGGGCTGGCCTTCTATCTCTCGGCCAATCGCAATTTTGACGGCACGGTACATCTGATTTTCCAGCCCGCCGAGGAGGATATCAGCGGTGCCCTGCGCATGGTGGAGGAGGGGATTTTCGATCGTTTCCCGGTCGATGCCGTGTTCGGCCTCCATAACATGCCGGGACTGCCGGTGGGACAGGTGATTGTTCGTCCCGGCGCGATCACGGCGGCGGTGGATATCGTCAGTGCGCGGATCATCGGTGTGGCGGGCCACGGTGCCTTGCCGCATCAGGCGGTCGATCCGGTTGTGGCGGCATCTTCGGCCGTGATGGCCTTGCAGACGGCGGTGGCGCGGAACGCCGATCCGCTTGAACCTACCGTGGTGACCGTGGGGGCCATCAACGGCGGTGTCCTCGCGACGGCCATACCTGAAGCGGTGACGCTGAAAATCGGCGTGCGCACCACCAGCGAAGCCTCGCGCGCGCTCATGGAAAAGCGCATTCCCGAAATCATTCAGCAACAGGCCGCTTCATTTGGTTGCCGGGCTGAAGTGATCTACGGCGAGGGCTACCGTTATCCGGTGGGCATCAACAATCCGCAGGTTGCAAATCTCGTGCGGGACATTGCCGTGAACATGGGACAGGACCCCCGGCTGGTTGAGTTGCCGGGGCCGATCATGTTCTCGGAGGACTTCGCCTATTTCCTGCAACAAGTTCCTGGATGTTACTTCGGTCTGGGCAGCGGCGACATCAAGAGCCTTCACGATCCGGGGTATGACTTCAATGATGCTACCCTTGTTCCGGGTGTTTCCTTCTGGGCGCGGATTGTGGAAGCTTTCCTTCCCGTTCAATGATTTGAACTGGGTGCGCGGCCTTGCGCAATAGAGTTGCAGTCTTGCCCGGCTTTCGGCGATTTTATACTGCACTATTCAATGTAAAGTAGAGATGGGTGATGTCGCCCCTCCCTGAAATGATGGGAACTTATGCCTTCTTCTTCAACGGAGAACTGCATCATTCAGCTTTGACACAACGAACACTTTGATCCCACCCGGGAGAAACTTCCCCTTAACCTATTTTTAGAGCAACGAGCGTAGCTTGGCTCCGTTCATTGAAGTTACCGGGGCGAGTGTGGGTCGATAAGGGGTTGGAGTGCTGGGATGGGCGCCAATGAGGGTCTCTACGGATACAACAGGTCGAGGCTCGATAGCGGAAATCGCGAGCCCGCTGCATCCGTTCTGCCCGGCAAGACCGAAAGCAAGCTGGGTGCGGCCCGCAGCGCCAATCAGCATTCGCGCGACGCGCTTCGGGATCAACCCATGAATTCCCGCCTGAGCGAACAGGCCCTGTTGCAGTTGCGTGACCTGCTGGTGGGGCCGGCGCAGCGGGAGGCGGAAGAGCGTTTCAGCGAGCTTCTGGAGATACTGGAAGCGCAGGAGACGGCCAATCGCGGACGCATCCAGACCCTTGAATCCGATCTGCATGAATTGTCCGCCGAGGCCTCGGTGCTACGCCAGGATTACGAAGCCCTCGGCCAACGCATCGAGCGCGTGTTGAAGGTGGCAGAGCAGGAGAAGGCCGCGGTCCAGGCGCAGTTCGGCGAAGCGGCCCGGATGCTTCAGGAGGAGTTCGAGTCGAAGGTGTACTCCCTCTCCAAGACGGTTCAGGACACGTTGCGCCGTGCCGACAGCGAGGCGGAACGGGCCATCAATGCCCTGGTGCAGGACGTGCGTTCGATGCGCAAGGAAACGCAAGACCTTCTTGAAAAGGCCGAGACGAACTCGATGTCGGCTCTTGAACAGCGCATTGCGCAGTGGCGCTCGGAAATCGAAGAGTCCCGCGCAAGTGACATGCAGAACGTTGCCGCCTCGCTGGTCAATCTCGGCGAGCGCCTGCTGACAAACCGCCGCTAGGGCGGTCGCAAGCACTATTCCAGATTTGTGTGGTTCGCCCGCATGGCTTCGGGCGAAATTTTCAGTGAGCGGATCAGTTTCAGGATCATCACTTCAAACAGCACGAAAAGCGCCCCTTCGAACAGCGACCCCATCGGCAGAACCGAAGTGCGCTTTTCCCCCTGGTCATCTGCCATGGTCTGCGCCGGGAGAAGGAGAACGAAATCGGCAAATGCGGCGCAGCGACCTTTCGGTTGCGCGGTGATGAAGAGGATGCTGGAACCTGCATCCCTGGCGACGCCCATGAGCGCTATCGCGGTGGAGATTTGGCCGGGACCACAGGTGACGATGAAAAGGTCACCCGGACCGACGGGCGGCGTGGTCATGTCGCCCTCGACAGCCACGTCCAGCCCCATGTGATAGAGGCGCATGGCAAAGCCCATGATCTGAAGGCGCTCCCGGCCGCCGCCGAAGACGACAATGCGCTTGGCCTTGCCGATCATGTCGCAGGCGTGGTCAACGTCCGCGTCGTTGATGCGGCCGAATACGCCGCCCAGTTCCGCCAGCGCCGATTGATAGAGATTGGTCATGTTGGCATTCCTTCGTAGTGTGATGGGGGTCGGCCTGTTTCAGGCGACGGTGAAATGGAACACCATGCGGTGATCGTATGTCTCGCCGGGGTCCAGGCGGCTGGACGGAAAATGCGAGAGGTTCGGCGAGTTCGGGAATTTCTGGGTTTCGAAGGTGTAGCCGGCGAAGCGACAATAGGGCAGGCCCCGCTTGCCGATCACTTTCTCGTCGAGATACCCGCCGGTATAGAATTGCACGCCGGGTTCGTTGGTCCGCAGCGTCATGGTGCGTCCTGATGCCGGATCGCTGACTTCGGCGCAGAGATGAAGTTCATCCATGGAGCCATTCAGGCACCAGTTATGGTCGTAGCCGCCGCCCACGAGATTTCCCGTTCCCACGTCGGATAGGGCGTCGATGTCCTTCCCGATCGGCTTGGCCTTGCGGAAGTCGAAGACGCTTCCGGCCACGGCGAGGATTTCACCCGTCGTGATCAGTTCAGAATCGACCGGCGTGTAGAAGTCGGCGTCCAGATGCAGCAGCTGGGAACGCACGTCGCCGGAGCCCTGACCGGCGAGATTCCAATACGTATGGTGCACCGCATTCAGAATCGTCGGCTTGTCGGTTTGCCCGCGCATCCGGATATCCAGAACGTTATCGTCATTCAGCATGTAGGTGGTGGTGAGTGTAACCTTGCCGGGAAAGCCTTCTTCGCCGTCGGCGGAGGTCATGGCGAAGGTGACGGCATTGGCTTTCTCGTCCGTCGTGGCATCCCAGACCTTGCGGTCGAAACCACGATGTCCTCCGTGCAGGTGGTTCGGGCCTTCGTTGCTTGCCACCTTCACCTGCTTCCCGGCCAGCGGGAACGCGCCGTTCCTGATGCGGTTTCCGTAGCGGCCGCAGGTTGCGCCAAAAAATGTATTGGTCGCAATGTAATCCCCGATCGTGTCGAAACCCAGGACGATGTCGGCGGTCTTGCCATCGCGTCCGGGCATGTGGAATTCCGTGAGACGTGCCCCGTAGGTGATCAGCTTCGCAACGTATCCATTCCTGTTCCTGAGCGTGAAGCCGCGGATCTTTTCACCATCCACGCTGCCGAAGTCGAATTGTTCGATCATTATTGATGCCTCTTTTCTGTTCATGGTGCCGCAGCTTGCCTACCGTGGCAAGCATTGCTGCATGCGCGAATGTCCATCCTGCTGCGCGGGAAGGTGCTGCATGTGTGCATCGCACAACAAGAGTCACTTGACTATTTGTATGACATATTGCGGTATGTGGACATGAGATGCTCTGCGTGCTCGCATCGCCGCTCATGAGAACAAGAGGTGCAAGGGGTGCATGTGGCCAATCATGCAGCCTGTTTCACCAAAACGCAGACATGGGCTGGTTGCTGCGTCAACTTTCAACCAGCCAAGTGGAGGATCAAATGACCATGAATCGCCGTAATCTCCTGAAGGCCGCCGGGGCCATCACCATCGGTGGCTTCACCTTCCGCCCGGCTTATGCCGAGCTGCCCAAGCTGAAGAAGAAGGACAAGTACAAGGTTGGCTTCGCCCAGACGGAAAGCAACAATCCGTGGCGCCTGGCCCAGACCAAGAGCATGGAAGATGAAGCCGCGAAGCGTGGCTGGCAGCTGGTCTATACCGACGCTGCCGGTTCTGCCGCAAAGCAGGTCGCAGATGTCCGCTCCATGATTGCCCAGAAGGTTGACTTCATCCTTCTCGCCCCGCGCGAGGAAAAGCCCCTTATTCCTGCCGTGATGGAAGCGAAGAAGGCCGGCATCCCGCTGATCCTCGTCGATCGCAACGTAGACCAGACGCTGGCAAAGGGCGGCGAGGATTATGTGGCCTTCATCGGATCGGACTTCGTCAAGGAAGGCCTGCTTGCAGCCGAAGTGCTGACCAAGGCTGTCGGCGGCAAGGCCAAGATCATCGAGCTGCAGGGCACGGTGGGCAGCTCGCCCGCCAACGACCGCATGACCGGCTTCAAGGACTACATCAAGGACCATCCGGGCATGGAAATCATCGCCTCGCAGTCCGGTGACTTCGCCCGCGACAAGGGCCGTCAGGTCTTCGAAACCCTGTATCAGGCCCACCCGGAAGCCACGGCTCTCTATTCGCACAACGACGAAATGACCATGGGCGCGATTGCGGCCATGGAAGCTGCCGGCAAGGTGCCGGGCAAGGATCTGATCATCGCCTCGATCGATGGTACCAAGGACGCCACCCAGGCCCTGCTGGATGGAAAGGTGCTGGTGGTCGTGGAATGCAATCCGAAGTTCGGCCCTGCAGCCTTTGCCGCCATCGAAAAGTACGGCAACGGCGAAACGCTGGAAACGCGCCTTGTGAACGTTGATCGCGTGTTCACCAAGGAAAACGCTGCCGAATACATGCCGGAAGCCTACTAAGCTCTGGTGCAAGACCTGTGGGTGGGGGCCGAAAGGCTCCCACCTTCTTCTGCATCTGCCTGATGAGAACCGCGATGCCCAATCCAGTTTTGTCCATGCAAAGCATCTCCAAGAGCTTTGGCGGGGTTCCGGCCCTTGTCGATGCCTCCCTTGAGGTGCAGCCGGCGGAGGTCATGGCGCTTGTCGGGCAGAATGGTGCCGGCAAATCCACCATGATCAAGATCCTGAACGGCGCCTATGTGCGCGATTCAGGCACGATCACATTCAATGATGCACCGTGGGCGGCGGGTTCCCCGCAGCAGGCACAGCGCCTTGGCATCAGCACCATCTTCCAGGAAATCAACCTGATCGGCTACCGCTCGGTGGCTGAGAACATCTTCCTTGGCCGTGAACCCCGGCGCCGCTTCGGGCTGCTCGATTGGGCCAAGATGAATGCTGACGCAGCAAAGCTTCTGGAACGTTTTGAGGTTCGCGTGGATGTGCGCGAGCCGCTGGAAAACTTTTCGACGGCCATCCAGCAGATGGTGGCAATCGCGCGGGCCGTTTCGTTTGAGGCCAAGCTCGTCATCATGGACGAGCCGACCTCGTCGCTGGACGAAGCGGAGGTCGCGGTCCTGCTCCGTACCATCCTGCAATTGAAGGCCGACGGGGTATCGGTGATCTTCGTCAGCCACAAGCTGGATGAACTCTATCAGGTGTGCGACCGTGTCACGATCATGCGGGACGGGCGCACGGTTGCCATCAGCAAGATGGCTGACATGTCGAAGCTGCAACTTGTCGCCACGATGCTTGGCCGCGATCTCGCCGAAGTCAAGAAGCGCGGCGCAACCGCCTTTGAGGGCGGCAGCGGCGACATTGGCGGCGAGTTGCTGTCGGCGCAGAACATTGCCATCGGCCATCGCGTGCATGATGCCTCGCTCAATATCCGCAAGGGTGAAATCGTCGGCCTCGCGGGATTGCTGGGGTCAGGGCGCACCGAAACGGCACGGGCCATTTTTGCCGCCGACCTGAAATCGAAGGGGCATGTCACCTTCAACGGCGCAAGCGGGGATTTCTCTTCGCCACATGAAGCCATTGCCGCGGGCATTGGCTATTGCTCGGAAGACCGGAAGGCACAGGGCATCGTGCCGGGCATGTCGGTGGCCGAGAACCTGACACTGGCGCTGATGCCGGCGCTGACGCGCTCCCGGATGCTCGACGAGGCCAAGCAGCGTGAAGTGGTCGAACGCTTCATCAAGGAAATCGGTATCAAGTGTGCGGGGCCTGACCAGAAGATCCGTGAACTCTCCGGCGGTAACCAGCAGAAGGTCCTGTTGGCCCGATGGCTGTGCATGAATCCGAAATTGCTCATCCTCGATGAGCCGACGCGCGGCATCGATGTGGGGGCAAAGGCAGAAATCCAGAACCTGATCCGCAAGCTCGCCAATCAGGGTTTGGGCGTGCTGATGATCTCGTCGGAACTGGAAGAGATCGTGGAAGGGGCAGACCGGGTATTCGTGATGCGTGAGGGTCGCACAGTGGCGGAACTCAATCATGCGAACATCACCGAGGCCGAAGTGATGCATGCCATGGCGCAAGGCAACGAATTGATCCGGAATGTCGAAGAAGGGGGCGAAGAACGTGTTTGACAGGGCCGCATTTCTCCAACGCTACGGTGTGGCCATTGCTGCCGTCTTGCTGATCCTCTTCAATCTTGCCGTCACTCCCAATTTTGCCACCTCGCAGACGGTGGCGGTGAACCTTTCCCAGATCTGCACCATCGTCATTGTCGGTGTCGGCATGACGCTTGTGATCGCCACGGGCGGCATCGACCTTTCGGTCGGCTCGCTGATGGCCATCGCCGGGGCGCTGTCACCCATGTTCTTCACGGGCCAGTTGTTCCCCATCCCCAACCTCTATGTCGGCATCATGATCGGCATCATCGTGCCGATTCTCGCTGCCGGTGTCTTCGGATTGTTCAACGGGTGGCTCATCACCAAGTTCCGCATCCAGCCGATCATCGCCACCTTGATCCTGTTCATTGCGGGCCGCGGCATCGCGCAGGTGTCTACCAATGGTGACCTGCAGGTGTTCAAGGTGCCGGAGTTCCAGGCGATTGCCATCGGGCGCGTCCTCGGCGTGCCGTTCCAGGTCTGGATCATGCTGGCGATCGTTGCAGTTGCCGCCTTTGTCCTGAACCGCACCGTCTTCGGCAAGCAGGTTCTGGCGGTAGGCGGCAATGAGGAGGCGGCGCGCCTGTCGGGTATCCCCGTGCGGAGGATCAAGCTGCTGGTCTACATGATCTGCGGCCTCTGCAGCGGTGTTGCCGGGCTGATCGTGATCGCGATGAATTCCGCAGCCGACGCCAATCTCATCGGGCTTGGCATGGAACTGGACGCCATTGCAGCCGTCGTCGTGGGCGGAACGCTGCTGTCCGGTGGACGCGCCACCATCGTGGGCACGTTGCTCGGGGCGTTGGTCATTCAGTTGGTGCGCTACACCCTGCTGGCGAACGGTGTTCCGGATCCGGCGGCGTTGGTCGTGAAGGCCGGACTCATCGTTCTTGCGGTTTGGCTGCAGCGTCAGGAGCAGGCATGATGAAGGGCTTCCGCATTTCTCCCAGCACCGCCGTTGTCGGCG
>JAEUMJ010000103.1 GCA_016792865.1 Hyphomicrobiales bacterium
TGCCGTCCGGCATCTGCGCACCGTCTTCCAGCCCCACGCGGGTCGAAAAGCGATACTGGCGTGCCCGCCTGACGAAGTGCCAGACCGTGGCGTCGAAGCCATGGAGCAGGATGGGCCGCGTCACCCCAGACCTTTGCAAGACCTTGAGAATGTCCTGAACCATGCCATCTGCCCGCTGCACCTGCTGTTCCCCGATTTCGATCAGGACGCGGAAAACCTGCCGGAAGCCCGGAACGGCGGCGAGGCGTTCCGCATCCGCGGCACTGGCAAGCCCGGCTTCAATTCCCACGCCCCTCTCGCGAAGAAGGGCCATCACCTCAGGCGCCTGCGCTTCCGACAGGTTGACGGAGGCATAGTCGGGCAGCACGCTCCAGTTGGCGATGGCCGAGAGTGTCGCCGTCCTGTCGGCCTCGATCCACTCTCCGGTTGAGACGCCTACCAACGTGCCGGGGCAGTTCCGGCGGAACTCCGCCATGAAGTCACCCACTGCCGCGAGGCTTTCCCGTCCGTCCGGCGCACGGGGATGAATGTGCAATTCGGATGCGCCCGCCTCAAGGCAGGCGAGGCTGTCTTTCACCATGGCGTCTGTCGTCAGCGGCAGGCGGGGATGATGATCCGCCTTGCGGGCGCCGTTGATGCAGGCTTGCACGATCATGTCCACCTCCCCTGCCGATGCGCTTCGGTGCGCTTCACCGCCACGACCGGGGCGAAACTTGCCCCAGCCTGGCATAGGGATCGTCTGTCAGGGAAACGTTCAATGCGGTATGGAGGCTGTGCCGGGTCAGGCCGATATCGCGCAGCATGTGATCGTCGAAGCGGGTGAGGCGGGCAAGCTCACGCCGCGACTGCCAGTTCTGCCAAAGCCGCGCCAGAATACCGGGCGCGATGGACATGTCCGACTGCTGGGCCTGATGAAGGGCGAAGTTGCGCATGGCAGGGTTCCTTTCGGCTGGAGCGGGTGTGAATGAGGCGTTGTTGATGCTCCAAACCTGCGCCTGCCCGGCCTTGAAATCCAATCGAACCTCGATTAGCATCCATAAGGTGGATTGATGGATCATGGCTTGGGAACTCCCTCCGCTCGGCGCACTCCGGGTTTTTGAAGCGGTTGCCCGCCTCGGCAGCTTCACCAAGGCAGCCGGGGAGCTGGGGATGACCCAGGCTGCCGCCAGCTACCAGATCAAGATCCTCGAAGAGCGGGCAGGAACACCGCTATTCATCAGAAAAACAAGGCAAATCGCGCTGACGGAGGCCGGCCAGAGGCTCGCTCCACAGGCCACCAAGGCCTTTTCCGGGGTGGCCGATGCCTGGCTCTCGGCCAAGGGCGGGGCGGCGGGCGTGCTCTCCCTGACGACGATACAATCCTTCGCCTCAAATTGGCTGGCGGTCAACCTGGGCGCGTTCCAGCTTATGCATCCCGGACTTGCCGTGAAGGTGGACACATCGCATCGCGTGATCGACCTGCAACAGGAGGAATTCGATCTGGGCATTCGCACCGGCAGGGGCGTGTGGCCGGGCCTGAAGGCGCATTTCCTGTTCAAGGCCGACTACACGCCGATGCTCAGCCCGCGCCTTGCCGACAAGGTGGGCGGAATTCGCACGCCGGAAGACCTGTACAAGGTGCCGCTCTTTGCCATCACCGACCCGTGGTGGGCGAACTGGTTCAGGGCGGCGGGCCATGCCTTCGACCCTTCCCGCGCCATCGCAGCACCGAGCATGGGGTCGCAAGCCTATGATGCCATGGCGGCGATTGCCGATCACGGCGCCGCCATCCTCACGCGCAATCTCTACAGCACGCTTCTGCGCAACCGGCAGCTTTATCAGCCCTTCGAGACCATGGGTTCCGATGGTGACGGCTACTGGCTGGTCTATGTGGAGTCACGCCACAGCGTCCCGAAGATCCGCGAGTTCCGCGAATGGATCCTGAAGCAGACGGCGGAGTTGCGGCAGCAGCCGCACTGAGCGGGCGTGGCTGCGGCTTCAGTCGCAGAACGCGGCGGTGCGTGCAGCGGCCCCCACCATCATCGTGAGCGTGTGCGGCAGGCAGCCGATCTCCTGCATCACCGAAGCGTCGATGCACCTGACACGGTTGGCGAATTGGCCGGCGAGCACATCGTCCACTGCATGGGCCGTGCCCGAGCGGTCGAGCAATTCCAGATGATGATGATGGAAACCATGCCCGAAGGCCGTTGTGCTCACCGTTGCAGGCACGCCATGGGAGCGCAGGAAGGCCCGGAAGGAACGCAATGCCGGATCGGCATCGGGCTGCGGGGCGTGCATGACAGATACGGTGCCGTGCCGGAGCGAACATGTTGCAATTGCTTGTGACTGCCGTGTCCACAGCTGCACCGGGCGGATGAATGACGGGAAGAGCCTGGCCCGCCGTCCCGGCAGGCGGGCACCAAGGCCGAAACCGGCGCTGACGAGGCTCGTGGCGGCGCGCGACAGGTCATAGACCGAGGCGAAGATGTCGCAACGGTCCTGCGACTTCATCATGAGGGACAGGGCATTGAACGAGGGTCCGGTCCTGCCCAGCCAAGGGCCGAGCGCACGCCCCAGGAAGACGGTCTTGAGCAGATAGGGCGCGTGATCGCGCAATCGCACTTCGGCGAAATCGCCGCTGCTGCGCGTGAGAATGCCGGCGGTGCCGACCACGCCGGCAGCGAGAAGCACGCGGGCCGCGCGGAGCATGCTTCCATCCTCCAGGATGATGCGCACGCCTTGCGGGCCGGGCGCGAGCGCCTTCACCCGTGCCGGGATGACGACGCTGTGCCGCAAGCGCGAAAGCCGCGCGACGATGGCATTCGGAACGGCATTCAGCTCTGCATCCGGTTCGATGTCGGTGCCGACAAGCAGGCGCGGTTCCATGACATCCAGCGACACGCCTCCGCCCTGGACCTTTGCAAGGCTGCGTCCGCCGGTGATGCGAAAGCCATCCTCGATCTTCACGCAGGCATTGATGTAGCTCTGCCAGGAGCGCATCTCGCCATCCTGTGGCCACGGGTCGGCGCTGGCGTATCTCCAGACCTGCTGGCCCCAGAAGTTTGCCAGTCCCCCGGCTTCTGCGGAGGAGAACAGTTCTGCCGGGCCATCCGCCATCCTGGCGTGGTCGGTGAATGCTCCCGCCTTTCCCCGTTCGAGGCCGACCGATGCGATCTTCGGGTGACGCACCTGCATGGCCGTCGGCGTGTCGCCCGTGAGAAGCGCGAACTTGCCCGCGTATCCCGACAGCACGGAAACCGCCGCACAGGCAGCAGGCCCGGCCCCGATGACGACGAGATCAAAGGAGGATGTCATCCAGCCTCTCGTTCCACTCACGCTTGCGGCGCAGGAAATCCGCAGTCTCGCGGCGGCGCGAGGCGCGGCCCTGCACTTTCAGGGTGAGGCCGCTGAACCAGGACAAGGTGCCGACGATTGCAGCAGACGCCGCAGCGACGGCGGTGGTGGAATAGGGCCACCCGGATTCAAGAAATCCGGCGATGACCCGGTACCCCAGGGCTGCCGCAATGCACCAGCCGATGCAGGCCACGACCGAGAAGAACTGCAGGGGAAGAAATGCAATCCAGTTCAGCAAGGCGAACGTGAGGATGCGGAAGCCATCCCTGAAGGTCGAAAGCTTGCTCTGCGACCCCGCAGGGCGGGCGACATAGTCGACCGGAACCTCGATCACATCGGCACGCAGATGCGCCGCCACGATGTTGAGTTCGGTTTCAAGCTGGAAGCCTTCGCTGCGAATGTCGAGTGCTTCCACGAAGGGCAGTGACATGATCCGCAAGCCGGACAGCACGTCATTGAATTTCTGGCCGGCCAGCCCGGATATCACGGTTGTCAGCATGGCATTGCCGAAACTGTGCCCGAACCGTTCGTTCTGGCTCATGTAGGTGCCACCGGCGCGGCGGTCTCCCACGATCATGTCGGCGCGCGAGGCCAGCATGTGATCGAAAAGCCGGCGTGCATCGGCAGCGGGATAGGTTGCGTCACCGTCTGTCATGATGAAGATGTCGGCCATGGCGCGGGACAGGCCCCGCTTGATCGCGAATCCCTTTCCCTGACGCGGTTCGGAGAGCAGGAAATCCCGTCCCGGTCGCAGGAATGGTGCCGCCGCCGCGCTCGTGCCGTCGCGGGAGTTGTTGTCGATCACCACGATGGACGCTTCCGGGAAGGCGGCGGCATAATCGGCAATGGTCTGGCCGATCGCCACCGCTTCATTGTAGGCAGGAATGACGATTGCAACCCGCACGCTGCGATGCAGTGCCGTGTCTCTCTCAAGTGTTGCTGCGTCCTGCATCGTGACTGGTGTTGCGTTCCGTTTGGAAAACCCAGTGGCGGGAAAGCAGGAAGGAAGGTGTTGCGCCAATAAGGGACGCCAGGAGGAAACCTGACCTGTCGCCCGCAGTCCCGCCCATGAGATCGGCAACCACAACGCGGCAGATCGGAGAGATGGCGGAAACCAGAAGCATGACGAAGGCGTTCGCCAGGATGAACTTCCACAAGCGCCCCGAGGCAGAAAAGATGAGCGTGCGCTGGAGACAGAAATTCACGACAATCAACGGCACGTAGGTGAACAGCGTGGCCGTGGCATAGGCGATGCTGCCGGTTCCGCCCAGCAGGTGATAAAGCGCGGCCTGCAGGAACAAGGACACGACGCCAAGCACGCCGCCATTGATCATGAACTTCACGTACTGTGAGAGCAGGGTCATGTCATTCGTCCGCGATGCCGGCAACATGGCTTGCGGACTGGTTGCGGGAAAATCCGAGAAGGCTGTCCGATGACACCGGAAGGTGAATGCCCAACCGTTCAAGCATCCGCATGACCGGCAGGACCGCAGCCACGGGGACCGGCAGGAATCCCTTGCGCTGCCCCGACGCGGCAAGGGCGGCTTCGACCAGTTGCCGCAACGTCGGCATGGCGGGAAGAAAGAGATTGATGTCCTGGGGCGGCACTGGTCCGGTACAGAGACCGAGAAGCTCACGGCACAGGCGGTCGATGGGAATGACAGGCACGCGGCCCTTGCCACCGTCGGGCAGGGGCACGATGGGCAGCCGCCTCGCCATGGCGACAATGCGCCCGAAGATGCCGCCGTCGCCCAGCACCAGTCCCGGTCGCGCGATGCAAAGCCCCGGCAGCGGTTTCAGCCGGGTCTCGATTTCGGTTTTCGTCCGGCCATAGAGGGATGCCGCGTGTGGCCCCGCCGAGCAGGAGGAAACGAAAACCTGCCGCTCCACGCCGAGCCGGAGCAACTGCTCCACAAGGCGCGTCGTTCCGTGGATTGTCCGCGCGGCTCCGGCCTCTCCGGAGAAATCATGGGCCAGATGAAGGGCAGCCGTGGGAACCGGAAGCCCGGCGGGCAGGTCGTCCCCAAGCTGCCAGGCATGATGCGAGCACAGGTCGCCGGTCACGGAAGCGGAGCGGCTCAAGCCGATGACGCGCTGACCGTTCCGTGCCGCATGACGGGCGAAGGCCTGGCCGATGTACCCCGTCGCCCCTGTCAGCAGGATGGTGGCGCATTTCGCTGTGGTTTCACTCATGAGCCTGCGGTGCCCCTGCGGGCCATGGCAAGGTCGAGAGCAATCATGGCGGCATAGACTGCCGCCACGAAGATCCACAGCGCGTAACGCACGTCTGCCGCCGGGACGACCAGGCCGCGCGCGGCCGAGGCCAGGGCCGAGAACAGCAGTGGAAAGGCAAGCGACGGGGCCCCGCTGGCTGCGATGTAGCCACTGGCGAGCGTGACGATCAGCAACCAGAACCATGGCCGGAACATCACGCTGTCCGCGATGGGATAATAAATGAAATACAACGCGATGTTTGCGGGCGTACGTTCGAAGCTGACCCCAAGCCGGTTCGGGACCACGCCAAAGGGAAAAGGATAGTGCGGCGCGTCACCAAGTCCGAGATACTCAGTCAGCACACAGGCGCGATGCTCCAGATAGGACATGGGCTGGGAGCGCACGGCATCCAGCCATGCCGTGACGTATTCGTGCGCCTCCATGTCCGCGGGAATTTTCTGCTCTCGGTCCGGCTGGTTCATCGGCAGGGGGGCAGTGCCAAAAACAAGGGGATCGGAGGTACGGCAGTTGTAGGCGGCCTTGATCCCGGATGCGGGGACAGGCGTGTGATACATGCTCACGGGATGGTCGCTGCGCGCCGCAACGCCCGCAATGTCCCATGCCAAGATCGTCACCCAGGAATTCTGTTGTGACTCCACATTCACATGGGCGACCGCCCTGATTGCGAATGCAAGCACGGCAAGCGTGAGGAAACCCAGAACCGACATCGCCGCGCGACCGGAGAAGGAGAGGCTCCGCTCTGTGAGTGTCTCTGCCATCCACCAGCTTGCCGCCGCCACGACGGGCAGAACGATGACGATGTAGTCGAGGCGGATCAGCGAGGCGAGCGCGGCGAAGACGATCGACGCAGCACCGGGAATGACGGATGTGATGCGGCCACCGGGGCCTTCCGTGCGTCCCGATGCAATGTTCTCGCGCTGCCGGATCGCGGCTGACAATGACGCCAATGTCGCGATCACGGCCCAATCGTCCTTCCAGAGGGCCGCCATGTTCGCGGCGACAGGCGGGAGCAGCGTGATGGCAAGGAAGGCCACGACGTGAAGATATCTCAGGCGGTGCGAGGCGAAGACGGCGCTGGCCAGGAGTGCGGCAGTCTGTGCGAGCCAGAGGCCGGGCACATGTTGCAGCAGGGCCAACAGGCTCTTGTTCAGCCAGACGTAGAAATTGGGATGCCAGTTCGAAACGGGATCCAGTCCGCTGACCATGTTGAGGATGTAAACAGAATCGGCGGTGAGATAACCGGGATAGAACGAACTGAAATAGAACACGGACACCGCAATGACGGCGGCAGCATAAAGAGTGTTGCGGATCATGGCCTGTCGGAGTCCTTCTCGGTGTTTGTCAGGATTGAGCGGAACAACACCCCGATGCGCCTGCGCCAGCGGTCAAGCCTGCCAGACGCGGGTGGAGCGGAGTACGAGGAGGGAACATCAGGCGGCGCAGGCAGGGTGGCGTCCTCCAGTTCCCGTGCCATCACGGCATGGCTGCGAAGGACCGGTGCCCAGATGCGGGCGGCGAGCAGGATGCCGTCCTGGAAGGCCGGAACATCCAGTCGGTCGCGGCCCGCGCCCTCCCGGAAGGATGCGGGCAACACCTCATCGCCTTGCCCAAAGCCGCCAGTCAGCGGAATGTCGTGACCGCCATGCCGTCCGTCGGGGAACAGGGTCCGGAAGAGATGGGCGGAAAACCCCGCATCATTGCCGAGAGCGATGCCATCGCCGCCCTTCATGATGGCTCTTTCCGCGGCAGCAAGCGTGGCGGCCATGAAAGTCACGGCCTGCGCCGCTCCGTGCCGGAAGGGCGAATCCGGTGCCTCGTCAGCCTGCTGGCTGCGCATCAGCTCGTCGCGGGTGGCCGCATGCAGATGCGCGAACAGCGCACGGCGTGACGGGAAAAGCGCCTCGCGGGCCATTCGTGCGGCATGACCGTCTTCCGGCAGGAACGCGACGGCGGTGATGCCGAGACGTCGTGCCACTGCCACATCGGAATGAAGGTTGTCGCCGACATGCACATGCTCATCCGGTCGCACGCCATACTTCTCATGGATGTAGGTGAACAGCCGGCCCGACCGCTTGTTGCGCATCAGGTCGCAGGAGACATGCCCGGAGGGCACGCTGTCCTCCAGGTGGTGATGGGCGAGCAGACGGCTGAGCAACGGCCCCGGCATGTAGAAATCGGAGAGAAACAGGGTCAGCTCCGCGGGATGGCGCGCCAGTATTGCTGCCACATCCGGGTCGCGCCGGGTGTTCTCCATCTCAAAGGCAAGTTCGGTCTCCACCAGCCCTTCGGCAATCCTGTCGATGTCGCCGGGGTAGGGTTGCGCCAGCACAGCCTTCAGCCAGCGAACCATCACGGCGGAGATTGCATATTCCCCGTCGAAGCCCGCGGCTTCCGCCTCCTGCGCCATGACGTGCTCGATCTCCGGGCGCTTCCCGTAGAGTGCCCAGTGATCATGGAAACCGGCGGCAAACCGGCCGGGAAAGCGCAGGAACAGATGTTGTGCCGTCGCCAGCTTCACCGCTTCCGGATGGCAGTTCCGCCGCAGCAGCGTATCCCAGATGTCCACCGTCAGCAGCTTGTGCATCACGTTGAAACCTTGGGCGGGAACGTCACCTCCATCAGCAGCCGCGCCCGTCGGATGAGGTCCTGCAACCGCTTCGGAAGTTTTCTGATGAGGGCGTCACGCCTGTGGCCGCGTGCAATCGAGGGATCGGCCTTGAGCCGTGCCGCCTCGTCGCGGTCATAGTCGGCCCAGGCATTGCGGATGATCTCATCCATCCTGGCCCTGTTCGATTTCGGTCCCCGCAGCGCGACTTCAACCCAGGCGCGGAATTGCGCCGAGGATTGGTTCCAGTCCGGCCATTGCGCGGCGGTGCCGGTTGCTGCGTCCTTGAGGGCTTTCAATCGCGTTGCGTTGGACAGTAGATCCCGAAGCTCCGCCACACAACGGTTGACATCATGGTTCCGCACCACAACGGCATTCCTGTCCGGTTCGATGTATTCATCGAAACCGGTGACATCGAAAACCAGCGCCGTGCCGCCGCAATGGAACATCTCAAGGGGAGGGCCGAACATGCCCTCGACCGTGCTGAGCTTGATCAGGATGTCACAGGAACGGAACACCTGCGGCGTCTCGCCGATAGGCAGGCGCGAGAATACGCGCGATGCGCCCGGCAGCGAGCCGACCTCTGTTCCGGTCAGCACCCAGATGTCTTTCGCACCTGCATCCCGCGCCACCTTCAAGGCAAGCGCGGTGTTCTTGAAGGAAACATTGAAGTGCCCCTCCACCAGGACGCGGGGCGTGCCTTCGACGCGCGGCGCGATGCACGGGCCTTGCTGCGTGTAGAGATCCTTCCGGATGCCGTTCCGCACCAGTGTGGCACGTTGCCCGTGACGGTCGGCGAGGTGCTTGCGGATCCATGTCGCCTCGGTGATGTAGCTCACCGGAAGGGAATAGGTGGCGTCCACCAGGGCACGGATCGGGGTTTCCGCCGCAGGATAGAAGCGGGACTCGATCGATTGCACGAAATAGGCATGGCGTGGCGCATCGAAGTCGGAGATTTTGAGGGCTGTCCGCCACCATGTTGCGATCACCAGGTCATAGCTCTCTTGCCGTGCCGCCTCGAAGCTCAGGCATCGAAGCGTGTGGCCGGCGTCGTGCCACGCCGCGGTGGTTGCGTCGAAGGGGTCCTGGACCGCAAGCGTGACCTCGAAACCCGCCTTCTGCAGGTGGATGGCGTGCTGGAAGATCACGTAGGTTCCGCCACTGATGGCGACGGAGCCGACAAGGAAGCAGACCCTTGACCTCGTTTTTGCATTCGCCGGAGTTGCGGCGGCAGCGTTCCCGGCCTTTGTCGCCGTGGCCCGCTGTCCTGCGGCAGGCTTCCGGGCGGGAATCTTCCTCGCAGGCGTGTTCCCGGCGGGCGTCTTGCTCTTGGTCGGGCGTTTCGTCATCGGCCAGGCTCCTGCACGGCCCTGACAAGGCGATAGGCGAGGGTTGCTCCCGGCAGGGCCTTCTGCAGCAGTGTGAGGTAAGGCCAGAAGCCGAGGTCTGCGAAACTGCGGCGCCTGATCACCTTCCAGGTGAAACGTGCCCTGTCGGCCAGGGACGGTGCAGCCGCATCATCTCCGAACCGCGATTCCCCGAAGACGCCGAAGTTCTCGACATGCGTGATGGACTCCATCCACGCGATCTCGGCCGCCGTAGGGTGATAGACCATGCGCCGGTGCCGCCGCTGCACCAGCCTGAACAATGGTCCGGCCGCGAGCGGGGCACTCGCGAACAGGGAGGCGATCCGATTGAAGCTCTGGCAAATGGCCCGCGCCACCGGCAGGATGTGAGCCTCGATCACCTGCCTCTCAGCGAAGTCACCTTGCAGCACCTGCACAATGCCGTTGCCGTCGCAGGCATAGCTGAGGGCAGACCCGTGCGGGGCCGGGAGAAGAACCTCGAACAGCGACCTGTTCTCGTCGAAAATCCGGAAGCCCGGCGTCATGCCGCCCAGACTGGAGAAGAGCAGCCCCGCCTTGCGGTTGGAGGCACTTGCGGCCCCGGCGGCGATGAGGCCGATGTAGTAGCCATCCACGCTTGCCGTCTCGCCCCGCGTGGCGGCGAGCCATCTGTGGAGATTGTCCTGGATCGATCCCTTCCAGCCCACATCCACCACATGAAGTGCTTGCGGAAGCTGACCTCCCACAAGACCTTCAATGTAGGACTTGAAGGCCGCGCTGCGCTTTTCCTTCTCGTCGCGATAGAGCGTGCGGAAAACCTCCGATGCCATGAGACTGGCGAAGACAGCGTCGGTC
>JAEUMJ010000194.1 GCA_016792865.1 Hyphomicrobiales bacterium
CAGCACCTCGATGTTGGTTGCTCCGCTCCTTCCGATGCGCTCGAAGATCGGGCGCAGGCGATGGCGATCACGATCATGGGCGATGATGACACCCTTGTTTTCCATCAGCGCGGCGAGAGCTAGGGTCTTGCCACCCGCACCCGCGCAGATGTCGGCCACCCGTTCGCCGGGCTTGACGCAGGTCAGTGCCGCAGCGATCTGCGATGCAGCGTCCTGGACTTCAAACCAGCCCATGCCATGCGAGGGCTCAGCCTCCACAGACACATGCTTCTGTTCCGGGCCAGGTGCAGCGATGCGGATGGCTGTCGGTGCCAACGGTCCCGGTTCTGCCCCGAAACGTTGCAACGCCGCCAGCACCTTTGCGCAATCGGCCTTCAGCGTATTGGCCCGGAGATCGATGGGCGCACGCTGCGCAAGGGCGGCCCCTTCCAATGCGGCATCATCCGCGAACACGCGCGTGAGGGAGGGTGCCAGCCATTGCGGAAAATCACCCGCAACGTGAACCGGCGCATGTCCCTGCTCCCGTGCAAGGGCTTCCATCTCCGCTGCCGACATTTCTGCAGGACCATGCTGGCCATCCGCCAATGCAGCAATGTCCCGTGCACTCATGCCCCACGTCGATGCGAGCGTTGCGAGCACAAGACTGCGCGGTGCACCGTTGCCCATGCGATGAGCCGCACTCGCCTTGTGTCGGAGCGTATCATAGACAAGCGTGCCGATGGCATGACGGTCCCCTGCCCCGGCAAAGCGGTGCGCCCTGCCCCAATCGCGCAAGGCTTCCGAGGCCGGCCTGTGCCGTTCAAGGATCTCGGTCAGGATTTCAATCGCCGCAGACACGCGGCCGGGAAGTCGCATCGCTCACCCCGTCACATAGAAGCGGAAAGCAAACCAGGCCCACAGGGCCAACATCGCCACAAGCGAAGCAAGATAAAAGGAGAACCTGTGCGGCACCCGGTTGGCGTTCACATGCTCGATGGCATGGGCAAGACGCAGGGCCAGAAAGAGAAAGGCCATGGTGACGGCAATACGGTCTGCAAGCCCGGTGGCGAGGAAGAAGCCAACGGCAGCCACAAAAAGCAACGGCACCTGAAACTGGTTGTCGAAGTTGTTTCCGAACTTGCGGGCCGTATCCGGCCAGGCGGCATTGTCGAGCGCAACCTGTTCCAGCGTCACCTGCCGGCCGCGAAGCGACTTGATGCGGGAATGCAGGCTCAGCAATCCGATCACCACCGTGAGGACAATCTGGCCGAGAACCGGAAGGACCAGCCAGTGCTCGGTTGCCATCAACCGATCCTCTGGTAGTTCGGCGCTTCGCGGGTGATCATGATGTCGTGGGCATGGCTTTCACGCAAACCTGCACCGGTGATGCGCACGAACTGCGCCTTCTCCTGGAGTTCCGCGATGGTGGCGGCACCGACATAGCCCATGGAGGCGCGAAGGCCGCCGACAAGCTGATGCAGGACGGCCCCGACCGGACCCTTGTAAGGCACCTGCCCCTCAATGCCCTCCGGCACCAGCTTCAGTGAGTTACCCACATCCTGCTGGAAATAACGGTCTGCCGATCCGCGTGCCATCGCGCCCACCGAACCCATGCCGCGATAGGACTTGTAGGAACGGCCATTGTACAGGAAGACTTCGCCGGGGCTTTCATCTGTTCCGGCCAGCAGGGAGCCGATCATCGCAACATTGGCACCGGCGGCCAGCGCCTTCGCCATGTCACCCGACAGCTTGATGCCACCATCGGCAATCACCGGAACGCCCTGCCGTGCGCCTTCTTCCGCACATTCCACAATGGCCGAGAACTGCGGCACGCCGACACCGGCGACAACGCGGGTGGTGCAGATGGAACCCGGCCCGATGCCCACTTTCACGGCGTCGGCACCGGAGTCGATCAGTGCCTTCACGGCTTCGGCAGTGGCGACATTGCCGCCGATGATCTGCACCTTGTTGGACATCTTCTTCACCAGCGTGACCTGCTTCAGCACGTTGATGGAATGTCCGTGTGCCGTGTCAACGATCAGCACGTCAACACCCGCATCGATGAGGCGTTCTGCGCGCTCCCGTCCGGCGTCACCGATCCCCGTCGCAGCAGCGACCAGCAACCGTTCCTTCTCATCCTTGGCGGCAAGCGGGTGGTCAGCTGCCTTTTCCATGTCGTTGACGGTGATGAGGCCGACGCACTTTCCGTCCTCGTCGGTGACAAGGAGCTTTTCGATGCGATGCTTGTGCAGGAGGCGCTTGGCCTCCTCGCGCTCCACGCCTTCGCGCACGGTCACGATCTGGCGCGTCATCAGGTCGGCAACCTTGGCATTCATGTCGGTCGCAAAGCGGACATCGCGATTGGTGATGATGCCGACGAGCTTGCCCTTCTCGTCCACAACCGGAATGCCGGAAATCTTGCGCTGCTGCTTGATGGCGAGAAGCTCACCGATGGTGGCGTTCGGCGAAATGGTGATGGGGTTCACGACCATGCCGCTTTCGAAGCGCTTCACCTGGCGGACGTGATCGGCCTGGGTGGCTGCATCGAGGTTCTTGTGGATGACGCCAAGCCCGCCCGCCTGCGCCATGGCAATCGCCATGGCCGCTTCGGTGACAGTATCCATGGCTGCGGACATCACCGGCACGGAAAGCGAAATGGTCTTGGTCAGTTTCGTCGCCGTGGACACATCGGCAGGCAGCACGCTGGAGGCGCCGGGCTTCATCAGCACATCGTCGAAGGCCAGATATTCGGGAAATGATCGTGGAGCGATGGGCATGGGCCAACCTCTGAAAATAGCGTCTGGATTCGGTGAGTTGGCGGCTGCCCTTAACATCCGGATGGCAAGGGGAGCAAGGGGAGACCTCGGCGCCCCCCCAAATGCCTTGAAAACAGGGGTTTTATCCCCGGAACCCCATGGCCAGGACAAACAATTCGGCTGAATCGTCCCGGCTGGACATCGGCTTCACATGCTTCACCTGCGCGAAGTCCTGCTTCAATTGTTTCAGCAATTCGCCTTCCGTGCCGCCCCGCAAGACCTTCGCGAGATAGGTGCCACCCGGTTTCAGCACGTCGCGGGCAAACATGTGCCCGGCCTCGGCAAGTCCCATGATCTGGATGTGATCGGTTTGGCGGTGACCGGTGGCATGGGCCGCCATGTCGGAGATCACGCAGTCGGCCTTTTCGCCGCCAAGCGCCGCGATGAGCAGGTCCGGGGCGTCGTCTTCCAGAAAGTCCTTCTTGAAGATGGTGACACCCGGCAGATCGTCCATTCCATGCATGTCGATGGCAATGACCTTGCCCTTGCCCTCTTCCGACTTCACCCGCTTTGCCGCCACCTGGCTCCAGCCGCCGGGAGCTGCACCCAGGTCAACGATGCGCCCGCCGGGCTTGAGGATATGATACTTGTCGTCGATCTCGATCAGCTTGAATGCGGCGCGGCTGCGATATCCGAGCTTGCGCGCCTCGTGCACATAAGGATCGTTGAGCTGGCGTTCGAGCCACGCCTTTTGCGATTGGGTGCGCCCCTTGCCGGTCTTGACCCGGACCTTCAGGCGGCCACCGCCCAGCTTCTCGCGATTACCCGGACGGCTCATGTGCGCTTCCCCAAATGCCCGTCGGCGCGCATCATCTGCGCGAGAATGCCTTCGCGCAGGCCACGGTCAGCCACGCGGATGCGCTGTCCCGGAAAGGCGGCACGGATCTCATCAAGAATGGCGCAACCCGCGAGCACGAGGTCAGCCCTTTCACGACCGATGCAGCCATTGGCCGCGCGATCATCGTAGTTCAGGCCGCGCAGGTGCTGCGTTACCCGCTCCGCCTCATCGCTCATCAGCCAGCACCCATCCACACGCGAACGATCGTAATGGCGGAGGCCGAGATGGACGCCCGCAATCGTGGTGACCGTTCCGGAGGTTCCCAGCAAATGGTCAGGCCCGTTCCCGCCGTCAGGAAGCCCCTGCACATCGGCCACGAACGGCATCAACAGGCGTCGCACATCATCGCGCATGGCGTCATACTTTTCCGGCACCACGTCGCGGCCCCCGCCGTGACGCTCTGACAGCGTGACCACACCTGCGGCGAGCGAAATCCAGGCCAGCACGTCTGCACCCGTTTCGGACCGCTGCACCCACATCACCTCGGTGGAGCCGCCTCCGATATCGAAAACGACAGCCGTCCGTGCATCGGACGCAAGCAGGGGCTCCGCCCCCGCAGCAGCGAGATGCGCCTCGGTTTCGCGGTCGATGATTTCAAGTTCAAGCCCTGTTTCCTGCGCGACGCGGGCGATGAACTCCGCTCCGTTGGCCGAGAGCCGGCATGCCTCGGTCGCCACCAGGCGCTGGCGGGCGACACGGTGCCATTTCAGCTTGTTGGAGCAGACCCTCAGCGCCTCGATGGTCCGGTCCATGGCGGCCTCGTTCAGGCGGCCATGACGGCCAAGCCCTTCGCCAAGACGCACGATGCGCGAAAAGGCATCCACGACCTTGAAGCCGTGGGCGCTGGGGCTGGCCACCAGCAGGCGGCAATTGTTGGTGCCGAGGTCAAGCGCACCGTAGGTGAGTTCCTCACCCCTGGTCTGGGCCTGTCCCCCACGTTCACGGCGCTGGCCAGCAGGCGGATTTCGCCCGTGGTGGCCGGCCTGACCGCCCCGGGATGGCCCCGAATTGGCTGTCGCGTCCACGTTCAAACCTTCCGGACCGGAGGGCACCTCGACGGCAAAAGGGCCGGAGAACGCCCATGGTCTCAAATCATTGCGTTGGAAGGCACCTTACCAGCTTTGCCCCAAGCGTAAAGAAAATCTGAAAAAACCCGTGGCAGAACCGTGGCAGCGTTAACTCCGAATTGAGGTGTTGCTGCCAAAAAAGGCAGTTGGGGTACGGTGATTATGCGTGGTTTTGGAAAGAGTTGGTTCAGGGAAGGCTCATTGCTCGCCGAGTTCGGCGAGAGCATGGGCCAGGGCGTGCGCCAGCAGAAACAGGCGCTTGCCCTCAACGCGGCCAAGGTTGACGCGGAGCTTGCCTCCAAGGCCAAGTCCGAATTCATCGCCAACATGAGCCATGAATTGCGCACCCCCCTCAACGCCATCATCGGCTTCTCCGACATGCTCGCCACCAAGACCGTGACAGGCGAGGAAAAGGTCATCCAGTACTCGGCCTACATCAAGCAGGCGGCAGAGCACTTGCTGGCGCTCATCAACGGCATTCTCGACGTCTCGAAAATCCAGGCAGGCAAGCTCTCGGTTGACCCCGAACCGATCTCGCTGGCGCATGTGATCGAATCCTGCCTGCTCATCACCGATGCCAAGGCAAAGGAAAAGAACATCACCGTGGACAGCATTGTGCCGGAAAAGATGCCGATGCTCCTCGCCGACCCCCTGCGCCTGAAGCAGATCATCATCAACCTCCTCGGCAATGCCGTGAAGTTCACCCCGGAATGGGGCAAAGTGAGGCTGGAAGCTTCGGTCCACACCGCGGGCTTCGCCACCATCAGCGTGAGCGACAATGGCCCCGGCATGGACGCGGATGAAGTCGATACCGCCATGAGTCCGTTCGGCCAGGTCGACTCCGGGTTCAACAAGAAACACGAAGGCACGGGCCTCGGGCTTCCCATCGCGCTTGCGCTTGCGCGCCTGCACGGCGGCGACCTGCAGATCCATTCCACCAAGGGCGTGGGTACCCGCGTCAGTATCTTCATTCCCCTCGCGGCGGCGGCCCCTTCGGCCCCACCGCCTTCGGGTACCCATCTCCACCAGGAGCCGCGTAGATTGTCATGAACTCACCCGTCAAATCCGCCGCCCTGCCTTCGTTCCCGGATGCAAAGCCCGCGCAAATGCCGATGGGCGAACCGTCGCCCGCCGAACGCATGGGCCGCATCGTTGCCGTGACGGGCGGCCATGCCGTGGTCCTGCTCGACAGCCATGAGGGCGTCTTCGCCAACTCGCTGAAAGGCCCGGAAATCGGTACCCTCCTGAAGGCCGACACGCAGCACGCCATTACCCTGGCACTGGTTTCCGCCCTGTCTTCGCCCATGCCGTCGCAAGGCGGCAACGAACGCGAAATGCGCATCGTGGAAGTGGAATTCATCGGTGAATTGCCGAAAGGCCCGGACGGGATGCCACGCACCTTCCGCCGCGGCGTTTCCAATTACCCGTCGCTGGGCGATGCGGTCTACCGCGCCAATCGCTCCGAACTTGCCATGGCCTATGCCTGCGATACCGAAAGCTCGGTGCGCGTCGGCCATATCCAGCAGGATCCGACCATCCCCGCGATGATCAAGGTCGATGACATGCTGGGCAAGCATTTCTCCGTGCTCGGAACAACCGGCACGGGCAAGTCCTGTACCGTGGCGCTCATCCTGCGCCGCATCCTGGAAAAGAACCCGCAGGCCCACATCCTGCTGCTCGATGTGCACCGCGAATATGCCCAGTCGTTCCAGGGCATTTCCGAAGTCATCACGCCCGACAACATGTCGTTGCCCTTCTGGCTCCTGAACTTCGACGAGGCGGTTGAAATCCTCATCGGCTCCCAGCCCAATCGCGATGCCGATGTCGAAATCCTGCGCGAGCTCATTCCGCAGGCCAAGATCCGCTACATGAACAACCAGCGCCGCGACAAGACCAACACGCGCGCACTGCTGGACAACCAGTCGATCGGCGTCGATACGCCCATCCCGTTCCGGACCTCCGATCTTGTCGGCGTGCTGGAGGAATGCATCGGCAAGCTTGACCTGCGCGGCGAGCTGGCGCCGTACAAGCGGCTCAAGGCCAAGCTTGAATCGATCAGCCGCGATCCGCGCTACAGCTTCATGTTCGGCTCCCTCACCGTTCAGGACAACATGGCCCAGGTGCTGTCGCGCATCTTCCGCGTGCCGGTGAACGGCAAGCCCATCGCCATTCTGGAGCTGGGCGGCCTGCCGTCGGAAATCATCAATGTCGTCGTCTCCGTGCTTGCCCGCCTTGCCTTCGATTTCGGCGTGTGGAGTGCGGGCCGCGTGCCCATCACCTTCGTCTGTGAGGAAGCGCACCGTTACGTGCCGAACGACAAGACGCTGGGCTTCGAACCCACCAAGCGCGCCATATCCAAGATCGCCAAGGAAGGCCGCAAGTATGGCGTCTCGCTTTGCATCGTGACACAGCGCCCGGCGGAACTCGACCCCACCATCCTGTCCCAGTGCAACACCATCTTCTCGCTCCGCCTGACCAACGAGAAGGACCAGGACATCCTGAAAGCCGGCATTTCCGATGCCGCCGCTTCGCTCCTGGAATTCATGCCCACCATGGGCACCGGCGAGGCCATCACCTTCGGCGAAGGCGTGGCGCTGCCCACACGCATCAAGTTCGACATGCTGCCGGCCAATGAGTTGCCGCGGTCGAATACCGCGAGCTTCACCAAGAACTGGGCCCAGGACGTGCCCGATGATGGCTTCCTGCAGGAGATCGTTCACCGCTGGCGGGCGCAGACCTACAATCCCGACGCCACGGGCTATACCGCCGAGGCGACAGCTGCCCCCGCCGCAGCCCCTGCTCCGGCGACGCCGCAGACCGCAGCCGCCCAGCAGATCGCCCAGCGCCTTGCACCACGCGCACCCAACGCGGGATTCGGCCAAGCGGCACCGCCGCCGCCTCCGCCCAACCAGCCTTCCCTGCGCCGTACCCAGCCCGTGCAGCCGGCCCAGCCGGGCGGGCCGGTGCCGACCTCGCAGCAGAATTTGGCAAGCCTTCTCAAGCAGTTCCGCACCTGATTTGAGAGATCAAGTGAGGTCACCCGACAACCGGCCGGAACCCGCTTCCGGCCGATAGCCTTTCTCAAGGGCCGCAGCTTCAACACCCTTGCCAGAGCGCCCGGGCGCGGCTATCAGGCGCTCACCAATGCACCAGCGCAATCGCGCCGCTGCCGCTTGGGGGATCGTCTAACGGTAGGACCGCGGACTCTGACTCCGCTAGTCTAGGTTCGAATCCTAGTCCCCCAGCCAATTCTCCAAAACCTTCCTGAGTTGCGTGATTTCAAGAGCTTGGCGGGTGGCATTTTCCAACCCCACTCACGTTCCCCCTCACAAGCTCCCCCTCACCCAGCAGAAGATCGCCCCCAGCGCGGACGAAGGCTTTTCCCGGTGGAATTTTTTCAGAGGTCTCATGAAAGATACGGGAAAACGTTGGGGCAATGGACAGCTTCCCCCATGCCGCCCAGATGGGACCCGTTGCAAATCATGCACAGGTTTTGTGTCAAGGTTGCCTTGTCCGCCCCGGCACCCTGTGGCAGGAAAAGTGCGGCACCTCTAACAGACTGAAGGTGCCACCTTACGGGGAGCCATCCGGTGCCCGCGAGATTGACGGGAGAGGGAGTTGCTTGGCGGCGGCCCCTCTTCTGTCACCGGAGCACCCCATATATTCGAGCGCCTTGCGGGGGCGAAGCACCCACTCACCGCCATCCACAACCCTGTCGAACTTACAATTCGGCATCGGCCCTATTGATTCCTCTGGTTCCAAAGGAGTGCACCTTTACAGAACCTGCGTTTCGATGGTTCCCTAAAGATAAATTGACAACCCTAATCGAACCAGATATATACGAACCAGTCAAATCGAACTAGAGTTTCTTTCATGCCCTTCATCCGTGCTTATCTCCGCGCCTCGACCGATGAGCAGGACGCCGGCCGTGCTCGGTCACAACTCGAAGCGTTCGCCAATGAAAGTCACCAGACCATCGCTGCCTTCTACCTTGAGAACGAGAGCGGAGCCTCCCTCCAGCGCCCTGAGCTCTTCCGCCTCCTCTCCGATTGCCGCGAAGGTGACGTGCTGCTGGTGGAGCAAGTGGACCGCCTCAGTCGCCTTGACGCCAAGGACTGGGAGCTCCTCCGGGCAGAGATCATGCGACGCCGGGTCCGCATCGTGGCTCTCGACTTGCCCACCTCGTGGGGCATGATGGATGCCAAGGCCACCACCGATGCTTTCACAGGGCGGATGCTGGAGGCCATCAACGGGATGCTGCTGGACATGCTTGCCGCCATCGCCCGCAAGGACTACGAGGACCGCCGCCGCCGCCAAGCTCAGGGCATTGCCAAGGCCAAGGCAGAGGGGCTCTACCGCGGCCGGCCAGAGGACGCGAAGCGCAATGCCGCCATCGTAGGGTTGCTCAAGGCAGGGCAATCGTGGAGTTCAATCGTGAAGGCCACCGGGTGCTCACGCTCCACACTTTCAAGGTTGGCAAAGCGCATTCAGCCCCACACTGGGGGTGCACCAGTTCAGGACAATCAGTCTGTCGCCGCCCTTGCAACATCGAATCTGGGTCCGGCAAACAAAAGGAGCAAGGCAGTCAGATTCATGACAACTGCATAAAGCAGTGCTGGCACTGCCAATTCCGGTTGGCCCAGGATGCTGGAACAGATGAAAATGGCGACGGCAGCATTCTGCAAACCTGTTTCAACTGCGATGGTCAACGCCTGCCTCCGAGAGATGCCTACGACCAACACCGTGGACAAAGCCAGCAGAATGCCTGCCCCATTCAGCAAAATGACTGCAGGTCCTGCAGTTGCTGCCGCTGCCATGAGCGCGAAACGGTTCTGCCAGAATGTCGCCAGGACAACTCCCGAAAAAACGACCTTCGCCGGCACATCAAGCCTGGACTTCAAGCGTTCAGCAAGCCGTGGAGCCCAGGCGCGCAATGCCATGCCAAGAACGAGCGGAATTGCGGCAACCATGCTCATAACCAGCGCCATTTGAATCAGACTCGTCGCGCCGATCGCGATCCCGCTCAAGTCAAGCAGCACTGGAATGGTGAGGCTCGCAGCAATACTGGTGAATATCGTCATGGCCGTGGACAAGGCCACGTCAGCTCCAGCCAGGAGGCTAACATAGCTCGAGGTTATGCCACCCGGACAGACCGCGATGATCATCAACCCCAATGCCAAATCCGGAGAGAATGAAAGCAGTTGGGAAATCAGCCATGCCAAGGCCGGAAGCCCCAGCATCTGCACCATGAGCCCTGTGAGTAGCGGTACAGGTCGCGAGGCAGTGCCGACGAGTTGACCCATGTCCAGCCGCAAGCCCACCGCAAACATCAGGAATGCGAGCGCAAACGGCAAGACGACGGGGGCCATATTGGATCTCCTCAGCCAACATGTATGCAAATCAGGCAATGCCGTTCCTAACCAAAGTCAAGGAGACAAGTTCCCGAACACCTAGAAACTGAACGAATGAGCAATCTCCTTTTCACCCGACGGAGCCTTTTGTCCGCATCGGCATTTGTCCCTCTGGCTGCACATGCCCGATCACAAGAGGCCGAGACCGAACCGCCACGCCGCTTCATGATGGAGAATGCCGCCAATGGCGAAGTGGTCACCGATGACATCCTGCTCGGCAAGATTTCACTGCTTTATTTCGGTTACACACACTGCCCCGACATATGCCCCACCAGCCTGTTGCAGATGGCCGATGTGATGAAGGCGCTGGGGCCAGAGGCCACCCGAGTACAGCCGGTTTTCGTCACGGTCGATCCCGACCGTGACACGCTTGCCGTGATGCGCGAGTATGTCAAAAGCTTCGACGAACGCTTCCTGCCCTTGCGTGGGCCGCGCGCTTATACGGATGCAATGGTGAAAGCCTACAACGCCAAATATGATATACAGAAGCCGACGGGAGACGACCCCTCCATCTACACCGTTGACCACACGGCATCCCTTGCCATGATCGGACCGGACGGACGGCTTCAAAAACGCTTCCCCTATGGCCTCGCCACAGATGAGATCGTCGCCAGCGTCAAAGCCCTTCTCAAGGACTGGCCGGCACCATGAGGGTGTCGCGGCGAGGCTTGGTGCAGGGCCTGATCTGCAGCTCTGCCGCCGCGCTTGCCCCGCCTTGGCCCCGGGTCCAGGCAGGAGACGCCCTCTCAGCAGCGGTGCTGGCAATCACGCTGTCACAGCCCCGCACAATCGACAATCTGAAAATGCGGGGGAAGGACGGACCTCTGTCTCTCACCGCCTATCGTGGCCAACTCGTCATCTTGAACCTTTGGGCCACTTGGTGCCTGCCCTGCCGCCGCGAAATGCCCAGCCTTTCCAGGCTCGCACAGTGGATGAAGGGCAAACCCAGCGCGGTCCTGCCGCTCGCCTTCGACCGGAGCGGCACCAGCGCCGTCGAGACATTCTACGCGGAAATGGCGATCACAAACCTGCCCGTTTTGGTTGGCCAGTCCGCCAACCTGCAGGACGTGACCTCGCAGGTGGGACTGCCATCCACCCTCATTCTTGATGATGCAGGCCGCGTCCGCTGGAGCATCAGCGGCGAAGCCGAATGGGATGATCCCGATACGCTGCGCTGGCTCACCTCACTCCTTCCGGACTGAGGCTCAGACCAGATCGGTACGACTGAACCGCCAGAATCCAGCCGCCGCTGCCACAAGTCCCAGCACTGCCGGATAGACAAGGGCCCAGACCACGTAGCCCGGCACCCCGAAGTGATCGAGGATCACATAAGACGCCGGCCCCAGCAGAATCAGTTGCGGGTCGAAGAGGATCATCGAGGCCGTGCGGAAGGTCTGGAGCGGATTGGCCAGCGCCACACCAACGACGAAGGCCGGATCAAACTGCGAGCGGATGAGCACCGACAGCAGCAGCAAATCAAGCAGGGCCACCAGCAGCAGCCAGATCACCAGCGACGTCCCGAGCGAGATTTCCGTCGAGCGGGCCATGCTGGAGAGAAAGAACCCGAGCCCGAGGAAGCAGGCGGCAAGCGCACAGATGAGTCCCGCATAGAGCGACACATGAAGCCACGGCACAGCAATGCCGCGCACGGCTCCATAGACAACAGCAAAGACCAGCGCGGCAAGAACCGGCATCACGATGAGCAACAGGCGGCCCAGGAACTTGCCCCAGTACCAGTGACGCAGCGCCACGGGAAAGGCGAGCATGTATTCAAGATTGCCGACCTCGCGATCTCCCACCAGTGAGCGGGCCGTGGTCACGAGAATGAACAGCGGCAACACCGCCATGGTGATCTGGATGTAGGTCACCAGCAGACGCGACAGCCCTGTGAATCCCAGCACCCGCGATTCCGATATGCCCGTCAGCGCCAGCAAAAGCATGAGACCGAAAAACACCGCCGCATACAGGAAGAACCACCTTGCACGGAGCGATTCCTGCACTTCAAGTCGCGCTGAAATGAGCATCCCCCAGGGCTTGTTCATGCGTTGCTCTCCGCTGGCGGCGGGCAGCGGCTGGACAGGCCCATCGACAGGACGGTGCTGCGCATCTTCTCGAAGTCAATCAGGTCAGGCCGCTGGTCGTCGAGGGCGGCATGGCCATAGTCCATGGGAGTCACGGCACCTGCCAGATACCGGGCCTTGCGGGCATCAAGCCAGGTCGTGCCATCCCCGGAATCCATCACCCAGAACTCGGCGATGGCGCCATCATCCCACTTCACATGTCTCAACCAGTGGATGGCGCAACCGACATCATCAAACTTCACTAGCTTCTGGTCCGCCGCCCCGCGGATTTCGGCGGCGTAGAGTGGATCGGAAATGATCATGCCGCACATGGTGCAGCTTTCGCGTCCATAGTGCACTTTCTCCGGGCCTTCCGTTTGCTTCATGCATCCGGCCAATGACAGGGCCGTGAATGGTACAAAGCCAATGAAGACGCGTCTGTTCCATGTGGTCATCGCTCAACCTCCCTTGCGCCGCTTGCCTTCCACGTCCATGGAGAATTTCTCCACCAGCCCGGCATAGCGCGAGAGCATGGACAGGAAACGGAAACTCTCCGCCGCCGGCACATGCCCGGTGAATGTGAGATCGCCTTTGGCCGTCATCCCCCAGGAGAGAAAGGCGCGGGCCATAGGTTCGTGCATTTCGCGCAAGACCACCATGCAGGAATGCTGCTCACCTGCGGCCAACCGGTCCGCAACGGCATCATCCAGCACCACCCTGCCCCGGTCGAGTTCAACAACGCGGTTCACCAGCGGGGCCACTTCTTCGAGGCGGTGACTGGCGATCAGCATGGCGCAGTCATCACGTGTGGCCAGCAGCTCGATGAAAGCGCCTCGCGCCGCTGGATCGAGGTTGGCGGATGGCTCGTCAAAGATGAGCAGGTCGGCCTCTCGCGCCAAAGCCACGGTCACGAGGATTTTTTGCTTCTGGCCGCCCGAGAGGCGATAGAAGGGTTGGCGCGACACCGTTGCGAGATCAATACCTAGCCGGCCTGCCATCTCCGTCATGGTGTCATGGCGCGCTCCGGTCGTCTCGTGGGCAAAGCGCAGAAGCTCTCCCACTGGCATACGCAAGGGTGGCGGCAACTGCGGCACAAAGGCGACCCGCGACAGGAGTGCGGGATCTCGCCGCCTCGCACTCTCGCCATTGATCGAGATGGTCCCGTCATAGGTGTAGTGGCCCAGCAAACAGCGGAACAGCGTGGTCTTGCCGGCACCGTTGGAGCCCACCAGGGCAATGCGGTCGCGCTCTGCGATACGCAAGGTCAGCGCATCCAGAACGGCGCGGCCGTCAAATGTCTTGGTGAGCTGGCTGATCTCGATCATGGCTTCAAATCACACTGTCCAGTCCGCGGACCTTGAATTTCAGCGCCCCTTGCGGACAGGCATCAACGCACATGCCGCAACGCGTGCAGTCTGCCCCAATGTACTCGAAGGTGTCGCTGGCGTAGCCCATTTTGGTGACCTCCAGAACATGCGGCACCATGCAGACCTTGCGGCATTCGCCCTCATGCAGGCAGATTTCCAGATTGTATTCCACCTGCACCGGCGAGGCCGCCCCGGTGATGCCATAGGTCAGGCCCATGGGACAGATATAGCGGCACCAGAAACGGCGGGAATAGAACACCTCGACGCCGAGCAGGAATAGCACCCAGAAAACGGCAATGGTGGGGCCATAGATAAGGGCGCGCGAAACAATGCCCACCGGATTGATGTACTCATAGATCGTGTAGCCGGTGAGAAAGGCCAGCGCCAGAAAAAGGCCCCAAAGAACCGTGCGCAGGCCACGGTGAAAAACATGATCCTTTGCCAGTCCGAGGCGTGCGAGCTTGAGATGCAGCATCTCGGCCCACTCGGCAAGCAGGTGGTAAGGGCAAATCCACGAGCAGAAGGCCCGTCCACCTACCAGCCACCACGCGACAATGACCGTTGTCGTACCGATCACCAGATTCAGCATGACATCCTTGAAGGCCAGCATCACCTGGGCTGCGCTGAAGGCATCGGCCATGTGAAAGCCGAAAAAGCGCGACGCCGTGAGCGCTCCTTCAACCAATTGCACGTCAAACCAGTAGGAGACGACAAAAAGCAGGTTGAGGATGACAATCGAGGCCCAGCGCCGGTTGCGCCACTTGTTCGACACCACCGGGAACTCGTGTTCGTGGGCAATCTTCGCCTTGCGGTCCTTCACCTGTTCAGGAAGTTTTTTGAACTTCATCATGCTGCGGGCAGCATCGGTCAGTTCGCCCTCGTCCGGTTTGCGCGCTGCCGCGCCGAACATCATGCCAAGGGAATGCAGGAACCACTTCATGCCAGTCGTTCCTTGTGCACCTTCGGATCGATCACGATGGCGGCCGGTTCGACAGGACAGATCATTTCGCAGGCGCCACAACCCACACACGCCTCGTGAACCACTGGCATGCGGCGCTTGTCGCCCGGATCACCACTCACCGGCGCAAGCGAAATCGCCCCCGTAATGGGGCACTCGCGGACACATAGGTCACAGAGTTCGACATCATAGGGATGGTCGGCCACACGGATCGGGTTCCAGCGGTCGATATCCTCGTAGCGCAGCAGTCCCTGGAAGAGATCGCCGCGTGCCAGTCCCTTGAAGCCCTGTCCCTTCATCGCAAGGCAGGCATCCGGCCGCGCAAGGCGGGCAATGCCCATGTGAACCTCTTCCTTCTTGCTGATGTCGTGGGTCAGTGCACCGGTCGGGCAGGCAAGCACACACTGAACGGCATCGCAGGAAAAGTCACAGGCCTGTTGACGTGCGTCGATGTAAGGAACGCCCAAGCCATATCCCTCATCTCCATCGGCAAGTTTGATCGCCTGGACAGGGCAGACCTGGACGCACTGACCACACTTGATGCAGGCCGCAAGAAAATCATCCTCGGCAATCGCTCCCGGCGGACGCAGGCGCTCGAAAAGCTGCTTGAGGATCGGAAAGTAGCCCACAAACGAAAGCCCCAACAACGTCACGCCCGCCCCAACGGACCGCAGAAGCATGCGGCGCTTCTCTAGCTCCCGCCGAGTCAGGCGCTTGCGTGGCGCCTGCGGCACCATTTCATCCACGTCCGGATCGGGCCTTTCATCCGTCATTGCAGCAACATCTCCAACGCATCCTTGGGCTTTCCGGCCGCTGCCACAACGGGCGGACTCATCAAGGGCTGTTTCTCCCGCAGAAGCAACCTGGGTTCACTGAAGGGTGCAAGGCGCTCAATGAAGTCGAGCGCCTCGAGGGCAAAGCCACCGCGGAAGAAATTCGCCTCGCGATTCTCCATCCAGATGCGGTCGGCATAGCTGTAGATTTCGTATGGACTGTCGCCGCGGCTGTCGCCGTCACCATCGAAACCGGCGAAGTCATCCCAATAATTGCCCTTCCACGTCTCACGCAGAGCGGTGCCGCCGCCACGGACGGCGATCTGTGTGAAGTTCGAACTGAAGGTGTTGTGCTTGAAGAGATTGCCTTCCCAGTCGGTATGGAACTCAACGCCGGTGCCGTTGTAGGAAATCTCGTTGCCCTCGAAGGTATTTAGGCTGTCAGGGTCATAGGGCGAGATGTCGAGGAAAATGCCGACGGCATTCCCGAGTATGCTGTTGTTGGCGATGCGCACACCGCTCGATTCCTTGAACCCGACACCCATCCCGGACGCACCCCACGACCGCATGAGCCGGTTGTTCTCGACCGTGATGTCGTTTGAATACATGAGGAAGACGCCGACAACGCAATCAGCAATCTCGTTTCCCGTCATGTGGTTTTCGTTGGCATACATAAAGTGGATGCCATATCGGTTGCCCCGGATGCGGTTGCCCGTAAGGCGGTTGCCATGGGAATACCAAACCACAAAGTCGCGCGAATGGCTGACGTCGTTGTCTTCGAGGCGGTTGTCATGGCTGTACCAGAGGCGCACACTGTCGCCGCGCAGTTCGAGTGGCATGTCCTTGGACGTGATGGTGGTGCGGCGGATCACGTTGTTGTCTGCCTCATGCAGATCAAGGCCAAAGAGTGAATCCTCAATGTGCACATCTTTAATGACATTGAAATCGCCCTTCACCCGAAGGCCCGCATCCAGTGCATTGTGCAGGCGGCCTGAATTGCGGATGGTCAGATTGCGGATCGTGCTCTTGTCGGCGGCCAGCTCGAAAACCGTGCCCTTGCCGCCCCCGTCGATGACCACGCCATTCGAACCATCCAGTTCAATGGACTTGCTGATGACGATCCGTTCTTCATAGATGCCTGCCGGTGGCCTGGCCACGCCACCTTCCGGCGTTGCGTCAATCAGTTCCTGCAACGGTCCGGCGAAAGCTGGGGCCACGGCAAGAACAGTTGCGACACAGGACAGCAATAGTCTGGCTGTGCCGCGTGCCATCAGATGTGCTCCGCTTTCTCGCCCGCAATCGCAAGCTGCTTGCGTCGGATCAGTGCCGCCAGCACCAGCAGGAGACTGGATGCCACCATGAGGCCAAAACCATAGTGCGGATAGGAATGCGTGGAGAACTGCGCCACCTTGCCGTCACCAAAAACGGTGGGCATGAAGGGTTTCAGCGTGAAGGCGCCCATTTCATTGAGGCGGTGTCCATACCACCAGAGCCAGGCCGAATACTCGGCGATGAATCCCACGGGCAAGGCCATGGGCAGCAGCACCAGCAGCCAGTGGAAGATGCTGCGCACGCTCCAGGCCGCGAATGTGAGAAGCGCCATACCGGCAAGGATCACGGCGGCCAGCATGACAGCGATGGAGTCCATCATCTCCGCCAACGGTACGTTTCGCTCCGGCATGTTGAACCAGCGACTCAGACTCTTGTCATAATGCCACACCATGACCTGGTGGCCGCTGCCATTCCATTGCAACTGCTCGGTCGCACGCTTCTTGTTCTGGTCGAGAACGAAGTTGGCACGCAGGTTTTCGACAAGGGCTTCGCGTGAGCCGGAGGCAACAACCGCTTCCTTTTCCTTTCTCTCGATGTCGGCCATTGCCTCCTTCAACTGTTTGACAA
>JAEUMJ010000202.1 GCA_016792865.1 Hyphomicrobiales bacterium
GAATGTCGAGCAGCGCCTCAACATGGGCGCGGCGCCCGCCCTTCGCCAGCCGCTTCTGTACGGCGAAAACGTCGATGCGGTGATAGTGCAGCGCATGCAGCGTCGCCGCCGTGGGCGAGGGTACCCAGGCGCAATTGGCGCCCGCCTTGGGATGGTCGACCTTCTGCTCCAGCATCGCCGCCATCATGTCTGGCGCGGCCCACATGCCCTTGCCGATCTGCGCCTTGCCCGAGAGCCCGCATTCGAGGCCGATGTCAACGTTGAGGTTTTCATAGGCCGTGATCCAGCCCTTGCGCTTGATGAAGTCCTTGCGGCTGAAGGGGCCAGCCTCCATTGAGGTGTGGATCTCGTCGCCGGTGCGGTCGAGGAAGCCCGTGTTGATGAAGGCCACGCGATGCCGGGCGGCCCGGATGCACTCCTTCAGGTTCACCGTGGTGCGGCGTTCCTCGTCCATGATGCCGATCTTGACGGTGTATTGCGGAAGCCCCAGCAGCTTCTCCACCGCACTGAAGATCTCGTCGGTGAAGGCCACTTCCTCCGGCCCATGCATCTTCGGCTTCACCACATAGACCGAGCCATGGCGGGAATTGCGTGTGCCCTGCTTCTTCTTCAGGTCATGGAGCGCAATCGTGGTGGTGATCACGGCATCCATCAGCCCTTCGGGAATCTCGGCGCCACCCTTGTCCAGGATGGCCGGCGTCGTCATCAGATGGCCCACGTTGCGCACCCAGAGCAGGGCCTGGCCTTTCAGCATCAGGGGCTTGCCGTCCGCCGCGGTGAACTCGCGGTCGGGATTGAGCCGGCGCATGAAGGTCTTGCCGCCCTTTTCCAGCCTGGCTTCAAGATCACCCTTCATCAGGCCCAGCCAGTTGGAATAGGCCAGGACCTTGTCTTCGGCATCGACACAGGCCACCGAGTCTTCGCAATCCATGATGGCGGAAAGGGCGCTCTCGATCACAACGTCGGCCAGCAGCGCCTGGTCCTTGCTGCCGATGAAGTGCGCCCGGTCAAACACCAGTTCCACATGCAGCCCATTGTTGCGCAGCAGGACGGAGTCCGGTGCCTTGGGGTTGCCGCGATAGCCCACGAATTTTTCGGGATGGATGAGCGGCATGTCATCCACCAGCAATGCGCCGTCCCTGATGTGATAGCGCCGCGCATCGGCATGGCTGGTGCCCTGCACGGGAAAGGCTTCGTCGAGGAACACGCGAACGCGCGCAACGACACGGGCACCGCGGCCGCGTTCATAGCCACCGGGCGGCGGCATGCTGCCCATGGCGTCGGTACCATAGAGGCAATCATAGAGCGAACCCCAGCGGGCGTTGGCTGCATTCAGGGCGTAGCGGGCGTTGGTGACCGGCACCACGAGCTGCGGGCCTGCGACAGCGGCGATTTCCGGATCGACGTTCTCCGTGTCGATCCTGAAGTCGGGGCCTTCCGGCAGGAGGTAGCCGATCTCTTCGAGGAATGCCTTCTGTGCGGCGATCCCGGCGCCCTGATGGCTGCGGTGCCATTCATCGATCCGCGCTTGCAGGGCGTCGCGCTTCTGCAGCAAGGCGCGGTTCTTCGGCGCAAGCTCATGCACAAGGGTGGAGAAGCCCTTCCAGAAATGATCCGGCGCGACCCCTGTTCCGGGCAGCACCTCGTTCTCGACGAAGCGTTCCAGTGTCTGTTCGACTTTCAATCCGTGACGGTCAATGTGCATCTGTTCCTGCCTGATCTGCGAGTGCCGGTGCCGGGCCACCATAGGCCCAATCGAGAAGTTCAACAGTGTGGACAACAGGAACACTGCTCTTGAGGCCGAGTTGCGTGATGCAACCAATGTTTCCGGTGGCGATGAGCCGAGGCGCGGTCGTTGCGATGTTGGCCAGCTTGCGGTCGCGCAGGCGTTGTGAAATTTCCGGTTGCAGGATGTTGTATGTGCCCGCCGAGCCGCAACAGATATGCCCTTCCGGCACCTCCACCACCTCGAACCCGGCGCGGCGCAGCAGCGCCTGTGGACCTGTCTTCAATTGCTGGCCGTGTTGCAGCGAACAGGCGGAGTGATAGGCCACCCTCACGCCGGCCCGGCCCTGCGGCAGTTCAAGCATCTCCAGAAGCTCGCTGATGTCGCGGGTCCTGGCGGCGATGGCCTGGGCCTTTGCCGCATAGGCATCGTCAGTACGGAACATGTGGCCGTAGTCCTTGATGGTGGTGCCGCATCCCGAGGAGGTGATGACGATGATGTCGGGATTTTCCTCTGTCCACTGATCAATGGTGCGGCGGGCAAAATCGAGGGCGGCCTCGTCCTTGCCCATGTGGTGTGGAAGCGAGCCGCAGCAGCTTTCGCCGCCGCTCACCGTCACGTCCCAGCCGAAGCGGTTCAGCAGCCGGATGGTGGCGGCATTGATCCCCGGATCGACAACCGATTGCACGCAGCCGCGCAACAGCACGGCCCTGCCTTTCCGCACGCCTTCCGCAGGATAGTGACCGGGACGGCCCAGTGACTCGCGTGGCAGTGAATACGGCGTGAGGGCCAGGGCCGCAGCCATGCGCCGGAAGCCGAGGCGTTGAAGGAGCGGCGCAAATGGCTTCGCCAATGCCGCTGCCGAAATGAGGTGACGGAACAGGCCGGGTCGCGGCATCACGAAGGCGAGAAGTTTGCGCAACAGCCGTTCCGCTGCCGGGCGCTCGAAGGTTTTTTCGACGTGCACCCGCGCGGTGTCGATGAGATGCATATAGTTGACGCCCGATGGGCAAGTGCTCATGCAGGAGAGACAGGACAGGCAGCGGTCGATGTGCCGGGCATCGCTCACCGTTGCAGGTCGGCCTTCCTCCAGCATCTGCTTGATGAGATAGATGCGACCGCGCGGGCTGTCGAGTTCGTCGCCCAGCAAGACATAGGTCGGGCAGGTCGCGGTGCAGAAGCCGCAATGGACACAGGCGCGAAGAATGCCATTGGCATCGGCCAGAGCGGGATCCTGCAATTGTTCAGGCGTGAAGTGCGTCTGCATCGTGTCAGCCCTTCACCATCAGTCCGGGGTTGAAGCGGTTGCCGGGATCAAAGGCGGCCTTGACCCGTGCTGCCAGTGCCGCAAGGGCCGGGGCTTGCGGGGTGAAGGCCGAGACCCGCTCGCGCACGGAGGCCGGCGCCCGCACCAGCGTGGCGTGGCCTGAGGCGAGTGCGGAGCGGATGACCGCCTCACCGCCATCGTCGCGGTTGGCAACGGCAAGCCAAATCAGGCCGCCCGCCCAATCGAAGAAGTGCACGGCATCGAGTTGCCCGGTGATGGCGGATGCAATCTTCGCGCCGTCGGTCGGCGTCACGCCCAGCCGCCAGATGCAACTGGTGTTCAGGCTCCAGAATGGCTTCACGTCGCGGATCTCTCCCCACAGCTTCGCCGATTCCCTGTCGCCCAGCACGCCCGCGTCACGCTGCAACAGCTTCACGAGGCGGTCGCGGCGTGCAGCCACCGAGGGGCCGATGCCTTCGAGCCTGAGATAGGTTCCTTCGCCCGGAAGATGCGCTGCCGCCGAAACATCCGCAGCAGACTGCATGGCCTCGGACATCAGGCGCATCGCCGTGCCGTCATCGACGCCGCGAAGCACAACCGTCTCCTCCGTCTCAGGGCGGGGCAGCACCTTCACGATGATCGAGGTCATGGCCACAAGCGTGCCGTACGAGCCGGTTGCAAGCTTGGCGAGATCGTAGCCGGTCACATTTTTCACCACGCGGGCACCAGCCCTCATGCGCACCCCTTCAGCCGTGACGCCGGAGAAGCCGAGCACGTGGTCACGCGCTGCACCGGCCCGCACGCGGCGCGGCCCGGACAGGCCGCACGCCACCACGCCGCCAAGACTTCCTGGCGAGGTCGCGCCCAGAAGGCTGGAATAATCCGGCGGCTCGAAGGCCAGCATCTGGCCTTTCCCCGCCAGGGTTTTCTCCAGCACCTTCAATGGGGTTGCCGCACCCGCTTCAAGTATCAGTTCTTCGGGTTCATAGACCTCGATGCCCTTGAAGTGGCGAAGCGACAGGACATCCCTTGCCGCCACCGGATTGCCCAGCGCCGTCTTGGTGCCAAGCCCTTCGATGCGGAATGCCTGTCCGGTTGCCTTCACCAGGGCGGCAAGTTCCGCCTCGTCCTTGGGTGCGGTGATTGTCATCAGAAACGTGGCAGCTCCGGGTGGGGCAGGTTGTTGTTGCTCACATGCACGCGCCCCAGTTCGGCGCAGCGGTGCAACACGGGAAACACCTTGCCGGGGTTGAGAAGGCCCTGCCCGTCGAAAGCGCATTTCACCCGCTGCTGCTGTGCGAGGTCGTCTTCGGAGAACATTTCCGGCATGAGGTCGCGCTTTTCAATGCCAACGCCATGCTCGCCCGTCAGCACGCCGCCCACCTTCACGCAAAGGCGCAGGATGTCGGCGCCAAAGGCTTCGGCGCGCTCGAACTGGTTGTCTTCATTTGCATCGAAGAGAATGAGCGGATGCAGGTTGCCGTCGCCTGCGTGGAAGACATTGGCCACCCGCAGCCCGTGCTTCTGCGAAAGCTCCTCCATGCCGCGCAGCACTTGCGGCAGGGCCTTGCGCGGAATGGTGCCATCCATGCAGATGTAGTCGGGCGAGATGCGGCCCACAGCCGGGAAGGCCGACTTGCGCCCCGCCCAGAAGGCCAGGCGCTCGGCCTCGCTGGTCGAGACCTTCAGGGTCCGGGCATTGTTCTTCTCGGCGATGGCCTTGACGCGCTCGATCAGGTGATCGACCTCAACCTGCGGCCCGTCGAGTTCGATGATGAGAAGCGCCTCCACGTCACGCGGGTAGCCACAGCGGGCGAAATCCTCCGCCGCATGAATGGCGGGCCGATCCATCATTTCCATCCCGCCCGGAATGATGCCGGCTGCAATCACATCGGCGACGCATTGCCCGCCGTCCTCGTTGCTGGCGAAACCCACGAGCAACGCCCGCGCCGTCTCCGGCTTTTGCAGGATCCGCACCGTCACTTCGGTGACGACACCCAGCAATCCCTCGGAGCCGGTCATGAGACCGAGAAGGTCATAACCCTCGCTGTCGAGATGCTTGCCGCCGAGGCGGATGATCTCGCCCGTCACCAATACCATTTCAAGCCCAAGGATGTTGTTGGTGGTGAGGCCGTACTTCAGGCAATGCACCCCGCCGGAATTCTCCGCCACGTTGCCGCCGATGGTGCAGGCGATCTGTGATGACGGGTCGGGCGCGTAGTAGAATCCCTTGTGCTCGACAGCCTTGGTGATGGCGAGATTGGTCACGCCCGGCTGCACCACGGCGCAGCGGTTGGCATAGTCAACCTCCAGAACGCGGTTGAACTTCGCCATGCCCAGCAGAATGCCGTCGGCCAGCGGCAACGCGCCTCCGGACAGGGATGTGCCCGCACCGCGTGGCACGATCTTGATGCCGTTGGCGTTTGCATAGGCCAGAATCTGCGAAACCTGCTCCGTCGTTTCCGGCAGGGCCACCACAAGGGGCGGCTGGCGGTAGGCCGCAAGGCCATCGCTTTCATAGGCGCGCAGGGCAGGGGCGGCATCGATCACATGGGCTGCCGGAAGGATGCGGCGCAAGGCAGCGGCAATTTCACTGCGCCGCGCCAGCACGCTTTCATCCGGCAGTGGCATTGCAACCATGACGTCACCCGTTGATGGCGAGATAGGCAGAGTAGAGCGAGGTGCAGCCGCAGATGAACAGGCGGTTGCGTTGCGCCCCGCCGAAGCAGACATTGGCGACCAGTTCCGGGATGCGGATCTTGCCGATCAGTTCTCCATTGGGCAGGAAGCAGTGCACGCCGTCGCCCGCGCTGGTCCAGATGCGGCCGTCGCAATCCACGCGGAAGCCATCGAACAGCCCGGCATTGCAATCGGCGAACAGTTTCGAAGCGCCCAGCGACTTGCCATCCGGCTTCACTGCGAAGGAGCGGATGTGCTTGGGGCCGTTCTCCACATGGGTCATGCCGGTGTCGGCCACGTAGAGCGTCTGTTCGTCGCGGGAGAAGGCAAGGCCGTTCGGCTTCACGAAGTCGTCGGCCACGATTGTCACTTCGCCCGAAGGGTCGATCCGGTAGAGATTGCTGGCCCCGATCTCGCTTTCGGCGCGGCCACCCTCATAGTCGGCGTCGATGCCGTAGGTGGGGTCGGTGAACCAGATGGAGCCATCGGATTTCACCACCACGTCATTGGGGGAGTTGAAGCGCTTTGCCTTGTAGGTATCGGCCAGCACGGTGATGGAGCCATCGTGTTCGGTGCGGGTCACGCGGCGGGTCTTGTGCTCGCAGCTTACCAGCCGTCCCTCGCGGTCGGTGGTGTTGCCGTTGGAATTGTTGGACGGATGCCGGAACACCGCCATGTTCCCGTCGCACTCGTCGAAGCGCATCATGCGATTGTTGGGAATATCGGAAAACACGAGATAGCGCCCTGCGGCAAACCAGGCGGGACCTTCCGCCCAGCGGGCACCCGTCCACAGGCGCTCCACGCGGGCATGTCCGATCAGCAGCTTCGAAAAGCGCTTGTCCAGGACCTCGAAGCCCGTTCCCTCCGGCTCGCCGTAAAAAGTGGTCTGATACATTGTCGTTCCTCCCGGCCGCGATTTAAGCCAATCCCTGCCGGTCCGTCATGTGGAAATCGCGCTGAACAGGGAGACGGAAAATGCGGGGCAACCTGCGCCGGTACCAGAGGAAAACAGCCGCCGCCAGCGATCCGCGGCATCGGGCAGCGGCAGGTCCGCGGGTTCGCCTGTGCCGTTCACCACGATGGCCAGGGTTTCGTGCTTGCCGTGCAGGATGAGGCCCAGGAACCGGATGGCGGGCGAGGCCCAGTCGGGGGCGCGACCATCACTGCCGAACCACTCCGCGTCGCCGTCGCCGGTGAGAAAGCGGTCCTCGGCCAGAAGCGGGTGGCGCTTGCGGATGTCGATGAGGCGGCGGGTGAAGTCGATCAGGGTCCGGTCGGCCCCCGCCCAGTCCAGCCAGGTCAGCGCGTTGTCCTGGGCGTAGGCATTGTTGTTGCCGTGCTGGCTGCGGCCCATTTCGTCGCCCGCCGTCAGCATGGGGGTGCCGCGTGACAGGAAGAGGCTGGCCAGCAGCGCCCGCACCTGCCCGCCCGGCCATGTCACCTCGTCGGACTTGCCATCGCGATTGCCTTCACCGTTGGCCATGTTGTCCTTGTGGGCGTAGCGGGTCACGTCGGCCAGGGTGAAGCCATCGTGGGCGGAGATGAAGTTGACGCTGTTGGAGGGATGCTTGCCCCGGAACACGTCGGATGATCCAGCAAGACGTGTGGCGAAGGCGTTTGCCGAAAAGCTGTCCCCGCGCCAGAAGCGCCGGACATCATCTCGGAAGCGATCGTTCCACTCCAGCCAGCGCGGCGGGAAGTTGCCAAGCTGATATCCGCCAGGCCCGACATCCCACGGTTCCGCAATGAGGATGCAATGGGAAAGAACGGGATCGGCGTTGATGGCGCGGATGAGCGGCGCATCGGCATGGAAACCATCCGGACCGCGCCCCATCACGCTGGCGAGGTCGAAGCGGAAACCGTCAATGCCCGTCACGTCAACCCAGTGCCGCAAGGCCGAGACGGCATGGTGCGCGACGAAGGGCTGGTCGAGCGCCACGGTGTTGCCGCATCCGGTGTCGTTCACCGGCGCCCCGTTGACGTGGCGATACCAAAGGGCGTTGTCGAGGCCGCGAAAGGACAGTGTCGGCCCCGCCACATCGCTCTCGCCCGTGTGATTGAGCACCACGTCCAGCAGCACCTGAAAGCCGTTATCGTGGAGGACACGCACGGTGTGGGCGACATCGGCAAGGCCGCCGGGCGCAAGGCGCGGGTCCGGCGCGAAGAACGTGACGGGGTTGTAGCCCCATGCGTTCGAGAGGCCGAGCGCATGCAGGTGCCGTTCATCGATCCATGCCATGAGAGGCATCAGCTCGATGGTATCGACCCCCAGGTGCCTGAAGTGATCAAGCGCGGCAGGTTCCGCAAGCGCTGCAATGGTGCCGCGTCTTGCGGCGGCAATGCCGGGGTGGCGCTGCGAGAACGCCTTCACCGGAACCTCATAGATCCATGACGGCAGTCGCGGCGGGCTGCGCTGCACCCCAGGCAATGGGGGGCGCACGATGGCCTTCGGCACCAGCTCCGCCGTGTCCCGGTCCTTCTCGCAGAGGCCGGGATGAAAGGCATAGGGGCGGTCAAGCTCGGTGGCGAACGGGTCCACAAGCAGCTTTGACACATCGAAGCGCAAGCCATCCTGCGGCTGCCACGGCCCCTCGGCGCGAAGGCCGTAGCGGGCGCCGTCCTTCACGCCGGCCACAAACCCGAAATGAACGCCGTCCCGCCGTTCCGGCAATTCAAGCCGCGCCAGCTTGCGCTTGCCCTGGGCATCGAAGAGGCAGAAGAACACGCGCGTGGCCAGTGGCGCATGCACAGCCACATTGACCCCGCCCTCGACCAGCGTCACGCCCAGCGGGGCAGGCTTGCCTTTGGGTTCGAGCCGGACCGGTGTCAGGTGATCACCGTCGGTTCGTTGCGTCCGGTATGGCCCGCAATGTCGGGGATGGAACGGGAGAGGGCAATCAGGTCTTTCAGCGCCGCCTGTGTTTCGGTGCCGTGCTGGTTGCGGTCGGCCACATAGCGCTCGATATAGACGCGCAACGTCGCTCCCGCCGTTCCGGTGCCGGAAAGACGGTAGATGATCCGCTCCCCGTCCGGGAAGATCAGGCGAATGCCCTGCCGGGCTGTATGCGAGCCGTCCACCGGATCGTCATAGGCAAAATCATCCGCCGTGCTGAGGCCATGCTCGGCCCGGATGGCGGGCAGGCGCGACCGAAGCCCCTCCATCAGCCGGTTCGCGGCCTCCGCATCAACTTCCTCATAGTCGTGGCGGGAATAGAAGTTGCGGCCGTACTCGGCCCAATGCGCCGTCACGATGTCGGCCACGCTGCGGCGCGTGTGCGCGAGGATGTTCAGCCACATCAGCACGGCCCAGAGGCCATCCTTCTCGCGGACATGGTTCGATCCGGTTCCGAAACTTTCCTCGCCGCACACCGTTGCCAGCCCCGCATCGAGCAGGTTGCCGAAGAACTTCCAGCCGGTTGGCGTTTCGTAGCATGCGATGCCTTTCCTTGCCGCCACGCGGTCGGGTGCGCAGCTTGTCGGCATGGAACGGGCAATGCCCGCAATGCC
>JAEUMJ010000040.1 GCA_016792865.1 Hyphomicrobiales bacterium
AGGAGTGCGCGCTTGCCGGACAGTGCTTGCAGCCTGATCAGGGCGTGATGGTCGGGCATGAAACCGTGCATTCGCCGTTGAAGGCACCGGAATGGTTGATATAGCCACGGCCCGGATTGTTGAGCGGCGTGGTGCCGCCGATCGGTGAGGGATTGACCGCTGTCGTCGCGAAGACGCCGGTGATGTCCTGGCCGTTGGCACCATAGATGCCGCCGTAGAACGGATTGTTGGTGCCGTCCGACAACCAGCCGTCAGCCGAATCCATGGTTGCGCCGCCCGCAATCGAATTGCCGGTGGCGGTCTTGGTCAGGGTGCCGTTGAGCATGATCTTGCTGCTCATGTAGCCGGCATAGTTCGGGTCAGCCGGTACGGACGTGTTGACCGTCACGACATAGCCGCTGTGATTGTTGAGGTCGGCTTCGGTCTGCCACACTTCGGGTGAGAGTTCTGCCGAAACCGCATTGGTGTTGAAGTTGACGGTTGCCTGGCTGGTGCCGTTGACGCGCCAGGAGTTGTTCCAGTCCACTTCCTGGTTGCCGTCTTCGGAGTTGATCCAGTTGCGGGTAATGGCGGTGGAGCCGAAGCGGCCATTGTAGGTGGCCGTGCCGGACGCCCGCGTTCCGGGTGTTGCGCCCGCATTCATGCCGCCAAAGGCCCATGCCTGCTTGTCAGCCGTTTCCTTGCCGCTGGTTTCGTCACGATACTGCGCGGCATAGCTGTCGCCGAAGGTCCAGACCTGCAGCAACTCGTCATAGGCTTCTGTATTCGAATTCTGGTAGGCGCGATATTCATTGTAGCTGACGCCGCCCACCGTGCCGCTGCCGCCGGCGGCGCCGAGACCGAGGCCGAAGCTGGCATTGGTGCCGTAAAGATATTCTCCCATGGTCTTCGGCACGGCCCACTTGTTGTTGTTTGCCGTGTTGGTGTCCACTTCAAGCTTGGCCGTGTTCGGGGAACCGGACAGGACCGTCAGCTTGCCGAGCGAGGGACTTGTCTTCGACGACACCACGGTGCCCGCCTCGAGGGCAATGACGGGATCGCCGGTGTTCAGGTTGGTGGTGTTGCCGCCATTGCCGTTATCGGCACCCGGAGAACCGCCGCTGGTATCGACACCGCCGCCGCCACCGCCCGATCCGCCACTGGAACCGCCGCTGCCGCCGCTGCCGCCTGACGAGCCGCCGCTGCTGTTGTCGCAACTGAGACCGCACACGGTGATGTCACTCGCAAGCAGTGAGGCGCCTGAGCCGCCACCGCCGCCGCACCCGGCCAGTGACACGGATGCAACAAGAACTGAAAACAAGGACAAACGACGCATGTTACCGACCCATACAAAAACTGTTCTCCTCAAAATGAACGTGTTCAGCTAAATTTCCGTTAAGCATGTGAACGGGCAGGTGTTTCAAATTGCGACAGGATATTAAGCCGGCGGAAAGCTGGTACGAGGCCACGGTCAGCCGCGAGGGCTACGAGCCGCTGCGGCGTTCCATCGAGGCCGAGGTCTGCGTGGTGGGAGGTGGATTTGCCGGCCTCGTGACGGCGCTGGAATGTCAGCGCCGGGGCCTCAGGACGGTGCTGCTTGAAGGCAGCCGCGTGGCCTGTGGAGCATCAGGCAGGAACGGCGGCTTTGTCTCCAGCGGCTTTGCCCTTGGGGTTGAAGGCATCCTTTCGAAAGTGGGCAGGGAGGCGGCCAAGGAACTCTATGCCTTGTCCCGGAGCGGCACGGACTACGTGCGCGATACCATCAACGCCCACGATCCCTCCTTGCTCAATGGCCGCGGGATGCGGGTGGCGCTTCGCCACCGCGATACGGGCGGGCTCAAGTCGTACACGGAGATGATGAGCCGCGATTTCGGTGAGCCGTTGCATTATTCCGGCGTGGAAGAAACGCGCCTCCATCTTGTCTCGACGCGCTACTTCGAGAGCCTCGTGTCGGAGAATGCCTTCCACATTCATCCACTGGCCTACGGCCTGCTGCTTGCGCGTCTGGCGGTTCAGGCGGGAGTGACGATTCACGAAAACACCCTTGTGAACTCCAGCACGCGGGAGGGGACAGGGTTCGTGGTCGCGACCGATGGCGGACAGGTGCATGCCAGGCACGTTGTGCATTGTGTCTCGTCGCTGTCGCCCCATGTGCACCGGCCATCGGGCAGGGCGATGCTGCCGGTCGCCACCTATGTCGCCGTCACCAATCCCTTGCAGCAGAATGTGATCCGCACCTCTGCCGCCATCGCCGATACGCGTCGGGCCGGGGACTACTACCGCCTTGTGAATGACGGCCGCCTCCTGTGGGGCGGGCGCATCACGACACGCATTTCGGAGCCGTCGCGGCTTGCGGCGCTGATGCGAGGTGACATGATGGCAGTGTATCCGGGCCTCGGCGCTCCACGCATTGATTATGCCTGGGCGGGACTGATGGGATACGCGATCCACAAGATGCCGCTGATCGGCCGCGACGCGGAAGGCCAATGGTTCGCCACGGCTTTTGGTGGTCACGGCGTGAACACCACCGCCATGGCCGGGCTGTTGGTTGCCCGCGGCCTCGCCGGAGAAGATGACGCCTGGCGACGCTTCACGCCCTTCGCCCCGCGCTGGGCCTTCGGGCAGCTTGGCCGCCTCGGCGTGCAGGGGTCTTACTGGTGGATGCAGGCCCAGGATCGCTGGGAGGAGGCGAAAAGCGCTTAAACTCAGGCCGAATCACGTCAGGCTTACAGGCGCTTGGCAAGGCTTGTGGCCCACCTGCCATATCGCTATAAGCCGCGCAAAATCGGTGGAGAGAAACGCAATATGTCTGACGTGCTGGACGCCACTTACAAGCCGAGCGACGATGAGCCGTTCATGAACGAGCGGCAGGTTGAATACTTCCGTCACAAGTTGCTCGCGTGGAAAGAAGATATCCTGAAGGAGAGCAAGGAAACCTTGTCCCACCTTCAGGACGAGAACCATGTGCTGCCGGATATCGCCGACCGCGCATCTTCCGAGACTGACCGCTCGCTGGAACTTCGCACCCGCGACCGCCAGCGCAAGCTGATCTCGAAGATCGATGCGGCGCTGAAGCGGATCGAGGACGGTTCCTATGGGTATTGTGAAGAGACGGGCGATCCGATCAGTCTCAAGAGGCTCGATGCCCGCCCGATCGCAACCTTGTCGATCGAAGCCCAGGAACGCCATGAGCGTCGTGAGCGCGTCTATCGGGACGATTGATTCCCCGCCGGTGATCCCGTCTCGCGTGTGGACCGTAACGGTTTGAACAGCCCTGGGGTCTTATCGATGCGGCAAATCCTGATCGAGTACGTCACGGCGGCGGTGATTTTCCTCGCCGCCGATTTTGTCTGGCTCCGCAACATGGGGCCTGCATTCTATTCACCTGAACTGGGGGGCTTGCTCCGGGAGGAGCCGCAACTCGGAATCGCACTGGCATTCTACCTGCTGTTCGTCGTGGGTCTGGTGATCTTCGTGATCCATCCGGGAATGCAGGGCGAACCCCTGGGCCTTGTCGCCGTCAAGGGCGCAATCTTCGGTCTTGTCGCCTATGCCACCTACGACCTCACCAACCTGGCAACCGTGAAGGGGTTCACCGTCAAGGTGGCCATGGTCGATATGGCGTGGGGCACTTTCATTTCCGCCGCCGTGTCGTTTCTGACGGTGTGGCTGTTGCGGCGGATCCTGGCCTAGACTCTCATCCGCGCATGATATCCAGCGCCTCGTCCATCAGACGGTTCGAGGAGGCGGCAATCACATTACCACCCTGGCTTGGATCGTTGCTCGTCCATGTGGACACGATGCCGCCGGCTCCCTGCATGATGGGAATGAGGGCGGCGATATCGTAGATCTGCAACACCGGATCCATGGCGATATCCAGATGGCCGGAGGCCATGAGGCAGAAGGAATAGCTGTCGAGGCCATATCGCATCGATTTCATCGAGCCGCGCAACCTCTCGAACACGGCCGCATGGTTATCCCGGTAGAGATGCGGCGAGGTTGTGCCGCCCATGCTGTCGGCAAGGCTGCGCTCCGGTGCAACGTGAAGCCGGCGCTCCTCGCCGCGCTGCCGGTGCCATGCCCCATCCGGATTGCCGTAGAAGATGTCGCCGACGAAGGGTTGGCACATCACGCCCAGCAGCGGCTTGCCATCGGCATAAAGCGCAATCAGCGTGGCCCAGGTCGGAAGGCCGATCACGAAAGCCCGGGTGCCGTCGACGGGATCGAGGATCCAGGTCAGGCCGGATGAGCCTTCGCGCTTCCCGTATTCCTCGCCGATGATGCCGTGGCTGGGGTAGCGCCGCTCGATCAGTTGCCGCATGGCACGTTCGCCCGCCCGGTCGCCCTCGGTGACAGGATCCCAGACCTCCGCAGCCTTGATGTCGATGGGGATGTTGGCGCGGAAGTGGGGCAGGATCTCCGCAGCCGCCTTTTCCGCAAGCTCCAGGGCAAAGCCCGTCAGTTCGTTGATTTCGCCGGATTTCATGATCTTGATGGGCAAAGATGTGCGACGAAACCCGTCGGGACGCAATTGAAATGAGAAGGGAGCGGCAAGGGCAGCGGCCCTGATGTCGCGAACAGGCAATGATCTGCCGGCGCTGTTGCGTCGCAACATGGTTTAAAAGCCATGCGCATCTTGCATGGCTCATATCTTGAACAGGGAGATTTTGCAGTAACCCCCTGATGTTCTTCTTTTTTTGTCCAAACGATCAATTCACTGAGCAATTCTGATGCACCTATGCCTCTTGAAAGGCAAATGTTGCAGTGCCATATCCGCCTCACAAGACACGGCCCTCGCGGCTGTCTCTTGCAGCCCTTTTGGGCGTTTCCTCCCTAGACTTGGGCCGATCATCGTATCGGCCCTTTTTTATTGTGCGCACGCCTGAACGCCCGTCCGGTTATTCTGCCGCCATGGGCATGTCGGATGCCTTGCCGGTGGCCGACAACACCTCGGAGAAATGCCGCGAGAGATTGTCCAGCACGGATTTCAAGGCGGCAAAACCTGCGGTTCTGATCTGGCGGCCTTCATCCATGTAGAGGCTGCGGTTGACTTCCACCTGCAAGGCATGGCGGCCAAGGCGGGGCCGGCCGTGGTTCTCGGTGAAGAAGCCACCCGCGTAAGGCCGATTGCGAACCACATTCAGGCCGGCCTGGGTGAGGCAGTGTTCCGCGATGTCAGTGAACTCCGGGGCGCAGGATGCGGCAAAGCGATCTCCCAGGACGACATCGATGCGGCGCTCATGCGGTCCTTGAATGTCGTCAACCGCGCTTGACGGCATCGAGTGGCAATCCACCAGAAGCACATGGCCGGTTGCCTGGTGGGCCTCGTTCAGCAGGGCTGCGAGTGCGCGGTGATAAGGGCGGTAGATGTTCTCGATCCGCTTCAGTGCTTCCTCCAGCCGGAGGCGACCGTGATAGATTTCCTGGCCTTCCGCCACGATGCGGGGCAGGGTGCCGAGGCCGCAGGCGACGCGCGGCGACCCCGTATTGAAGTGGCCGGGCAGGGGGTCCGCGAACATCCGGGGGTCAAGCTCATAAGGCTCGCGGTTCAGGTCGATGTAGCTGCGGGAATGGAGTGCCCGCAACATCGGCGCTCCCGCCGTTATGCAGCCGCCGAATAGCTCATCGACAAAACAATCCTGGGACAGGCGCAACGTGCGTTTGTCGAGACGGACTTGCGACAGGAATTCTCCAGGCAGGACATTGCCGCTGTGCGGCGAGTTGTAGACCATGGGGACGGTCCACTCGGCGGGTGCGATGATTTCCAGAACATCGTCAGCCGGCATGTCGGCGAGATTCCTTTCTGCCGGGCCTGAGATTGGCCCTATTTTCTGATGGGACTATGGGGAAACGTTTGCGATTTGTCCATGCCGGAGCGATGCATGATTTCCGCTCCCTCGGTCTGTTTCGGCCCCCCTTGGCCTGATTCAATGAAGGGGTTCACGGCCTGTTTACCCGATCGCCGCTATGTAACAGGCACATTGATTTGAGGCTGCACGGCGGGCATAGTCGCTGCCTGCGGCTGTATCCGGGTGAACATGCAAGACAAGAAAATGGCACGCATCCTTCTGGCAGAAGACGACGAAGACCTGAGGCGCTTCCTGGTGAGCGCACTCGAAAAGGCAGGTCATGCCGTCACGTCCTTCGGCGAAGGCGCCAGCGCCTATGAAGAGATCAAGCAGGAAACCTTCGACCTGCTGCTCACCGATATCGTGATGCCCGAAATGGATGGCATTGAACTGGCACGCCGCGCGGCGGAACTCGATCCTGCCCTGAAGATCATGTTCATCACGGGATTTGCGGCCGTGGCCCTGAACCCCGATTCCAAGGCGCCGAAGGAAGCGAAGGTGCTCTCCAAGCCCTTCCATCTCCGCGACCTCGTGAACGAAGTGAACCGCCTGATGGCGGCCTGACAGGGCTTCCCGAACGGCCTGAAGACAGCCTCCGGCAGTCCTTTCATTGCCTCTTGCCAGCCTCGACTTTGCCCCCTATAGGCAGCGCACCGCACGTCAAAGTGGGTGGTTAGCTCAGCGGTAGAGCACTACCTTGACATGGTAGGGGTCACAGGTTCGATCCCTGTACCACCCACCATTC
>JAEUMJ010000041.1 GCA_016792865.1 Hyphomicrobiales bacterium
GGCAGGAGAAGCGAGGCCAGGTGGAAGCTGCGGGATCCTTGCCGGATCATCTGGCGGCAATGGGCGAGGTCGGCTGGTGTCGCGAAATCAAGGCGCAGCACGGGCAAACCTTTCCGCCGGCGGAACGGCGAGATCGAGAACGCGGGCCGACGAGATCACGCCGGGAATGCCTGCACCGGGATGGGTGCCCGCACCGACCAGGAACAGGTTCTCCAGCTCCTCGCTCTTGTTGTGCGGGCGGAACCACGCACTCTGCGTGAGCACCGGTTCCAGCCCGAAGGCCGCACCCTTGTAGGACAGGAGCCCCTGTTCGAAATCATCGGGTGTCATAAGGCGTTGCGAGATGATCTCCGCCTCGAAACCCGGCAGCACCGTCTCATGCAGGCGCCGGGCGATGCGACTGCGATAGCTTTCCGCCCGGTCCCGCCAGTCGATGCCGGAGTCCTGGTTCGGAACGGGCGACAGCACATAGAAGGCATCGCAACCGGCGGGTGCCACGGAGGGATCACTGGCCGATGGCCGATGAAGGTACAGGCTCATGTCCTCTGCCAGTATCTTGCGGTCGAAGATGTCCCGGATCAGGCCATGATAACGCGGCCCCATCAGGATGCTGTGGTGGGGAACGGCGTCGTAGCGGCGTTTCGTGCCGAAGTACCAGACGAACAGCGACATGGAATGCCGGGCCTTGGCCATCTTGCGCGGCGTCCAGCGCCGTCGTGCGCCACCTGCAATCAGGGTGCGGTAGGTGTGCGCGGCGTCGGCATTGGAGACGACGATGCTGGCAGGAAGCACCTGCCCCGACGCCAGCCGGACACCTGTGGCACGTCCGTTGTCCTGCGTGATCTCCACGGCTTTGGTTCCGGACAGGACCGCTCCACCCTGCCGTACGATCACCTTCACCATGGCCTTGACGATGGAATGGGTTCCACCCACCGCCCAGTGGACACCGTGCCTGCGCTCAAGATAGGCGATGAGGCTGTACACACATGTGGTGCGGAACGGGTTGCCGCCCACGAAAAGCGGATGGAAACTCAGGCCCATGCGCAGTTTCGGGTGCTTCACATGGTGGGCCACATGTCCGTGTACGGAACGCCAGGCTTTCAGCCCCACCAGGCTTGGCAGCAGCTTCACCATATCGGCAACGGAATCGAAGGGCACATGCCCCAGCTGTTCGAAGCCGATGCGGTAGATCTCCTCGCTCTCGGCCATGAAGCGTTCGTAACCCGCCACGTCGCCGGGCGAAATGCGCCCCACTTCTCGCTTCATCGCTTCCGCATCGCTGCGGCAGGTGAAGGTGTCGCCATCATCGAAACGGATCACATAGAAGGGATCGAGCGCCTTCAGGGTGACATCGCGATGGAAATCCTGACCGGCGAAGCGCCACAGTTCCTCCATGACGAAGGGAGCCGTGACAATCGTGGGCCCGGCATCAAAGGTGAAGCCGTCCTGCCTGTGCACCGTGGCGCGGCCACCCGGTTGCGGCAGGCGGTCCAGAACGGTGACCCGATAGCCCCGCGCCCCCAGGCGCATGGCCGCTGCCAGGCCACCCAGCCCGGCACCGATCACCACTGCATGGGGCATGGCATGGGATGTCAACATTGTTGGACATTAGACGCCGCAATTCAGGTTGACGCAAGTCCCGTCAGTCGTGGAGCGACTTCCTGAAGCGGTACAGGCCGATGGCAACGGCCGCCAGCGCCAGCGGAATGGAAACGCCGGCGACGAATTCCGGTGTCCAGCTTCCCTCCTTGGGCAGGAAACCCTTGGCCGCATAATAGACGAGGCCGACGATATAATAGGTGATCGCCGCAACCGAGAGTCCTTCCACTGTCTGCTGCAGGCGCAGTTGCAGGTTGGCCCGGCGGTCCATGGATTGCAGGATGTTCTGGTTCTGCTTCTCGCGCGATACGCTGACGCGGGTGGACAGCAACAGGGACGCCCGCGAGATACGTTCCGACAGGGCCTGTGCCCTGGCCGATACGGCCCGGCATGTGGCGATGGCGGGCAGGAAACGCCGGTCGTTGAACTCACGGAAGGTTTGCAACCCCTCGATGCGCTCTTCGCGAAGTTCCTCGATGCGCTGCTGCACGATGTCGTAATAGGCGTTGGCAGCGGTGAACCGGTATTGATTATCCGTGTACTGACGTTCTACCTCTGCTTCAAGCCGGGTGAGACGGTCGAGGAGTTCAGGCTCTTCCGCGTCGCCCGCCGTCTGCATGGCACTCATCACCGAGATCAGTTCATTTTCCGCC
>JAEUMJ010000043.1 GCA_016792865.1 Hyphomicrobiales bacterium
ACGAACCGGGGTTGAACCGCGTGATCCGCGAGGGCTACGCCCTGCTGGGCCTCCTCACATACTTCACCGTCGGGCCGAAGGAAGCCCGCGCATGGACCATCACCAGGGGCACCAAGGCCCCGGCTGCTGCCGGTGTCATCCACACGGATTTCGAGAAGGGCTTCATCCGCTCCGAAACCATCGCCTTTGCTGACTATATTGCGAACAATGGTGAAGCAGGCGCCAAGACGGCAGGCAAGTTCCGGCTGGAAGGCAAGGAATACGTGGTGGAAGACGGCGACGTGATGCACTTCCGCTTCAACACCTGATCCTGCCCGGATGAGCGGCCTTCTGCATCTCGAGGATTTTGCCCAAGGGCAGGTTTACGCGCTGGGGCCGCACGAAGTGACAGCGGAAGCAATCATCGACTTTGCCCGCGAGTTCGACCCGCAACCCTTCCATGTCGATGAGGTGGAAGCGCGCAAGTCGCTGCTGGGGGGCCTGGCCGCCAGCGGGTGGCACAGCACCGCCATGCTGATGCGGCTCATGTGTGACGCCTGCCTGAGCCGTTCTGCCATTCTCGGCTCAAGCGGCATGGATGAGATCAAGTGGCTCGCGCCGGTGCTGGCGGGCGATGTGTTGTCCGGAAGCTTTACCATCACGGGCTTGCGTCCTTCGTCGTCGCGGCCCGGCATCGGCATTGTGACTTTCACCTCGCGCCTGGCGGATGCCGCCGGGACTCCCAAGATCGAGATGACTGGCATGTTTTTCATGCGCGGGAGGACGGCATGATCGGCCTCTACCTGCACGAGTTCGACGTGGGCCGCGTGATGCTGCATGGCTCCTACCTGTTCACGCCGGACAACATCCGTTCCTACAGCACGGCGTTCGCCCCCGTCGGATTTCACATGCATGCGGGGGAGGCGGCCAAGGGCCTGTTCGGGAAAACGGCGGCGGCGGGCTTTCACACCTGTTCCGCCTGGATGAGTTGCTACGTTGCCGCCAATGCGCGTGAACGCGCACGCCTCGAGGCCGAAGGCAAGAGGCTGCCACGGATCGGGCCATCACCCGGCATCGCAAAGGTGCGCTGGCCACGCCCGGTCCATGCCGGCGACACGATTGCCTATCGCTCGACAGTGACTGCCATGCGCGAACTGGCGTCACGGCCCGGTTGGGGCCTCGTGACGTTCCAGGCGGAAGGGCACAACCCGGCCGGTGAGTTGGTCATGGCCTTTGAAGGCCGGGTGCTGGTGGACGCCTCCCGGTAAGATCGCGCTTCCCGATGGGGTGGCAGGCGCCCTCTTGCCCCCTCAACCCCACGTCTGCCCTGCGTCCCTTCTACCCTTTATTGTGTGCCAACTTGCTGGTAAGGCCCCAAACGGGCATATGGGTACAACCGGAAGGTACAATTCGTGGTTGTGTAGGGGGTCTCCCCATAGTCCTTGGCAACTGATCGGCACGAGACGGAATTCGAACATGAGAGCACACTTCAGCTTCATCCGGGCGATGGCCCTCGCCAATGCGCTTGCGGCATTCAGCCTTCCGGCCTTTGCCGTTGCTGATCTGGTGCTGAAGCGCGATCTCGACACCAAGAGCGATGTGACCTGTTCCAGTGAAACCGCCTTCGGCAACTTCGTTGCCGATGCCGTGAAGAAGTCACAGGGCGCGGAGCTTGCGATCCTGTCCTGCAGTGTGATCACCGGAAACCGCACGATCGCACAGGGCACGACGTTCGACGCCACCGCGGCGGCAGCCGAGGTTTCCGCCGATGCCAGGAGCATCCAGATCGAAGCGACCGGCATGCAATTGCTCGAGGCGCTGGAGCAGGCGTTGGCCTCGGCACCTGCGGCCTCTGCCACTTTCCCGCAAGTGGCCGGTGTTCGCCTTGTCATTGATCTGGGCAAGCCCGCCGGCCAGCGCATCGTCAAGCTGACCGTGAACGGCGCCGCCCTCGATTTCCAGAAGACCTATCGGGTGGCCTTGAACGAAGACATGGCGAAGTCGCTTTCGGCACTTGCATCGGCCAGGCGCATTGAAGGTCAGGCCATGCCGGTTGCGGCGGATGTCTCTGCCCATCTCCAGCAGGTCGGGGTGCGGGACATCAAGGTGCTGGGCCGCATCAAGACCATCAACTGATCAGCTTCCGAAGGACGAGCGGCGCTGCGCTTCCGGCGCTGGCGCAATCGGTATGCTGCGGGCCACCTTGTAGGCAAGGTCGTGGTTGAAGAAGCCTCGCATGGCAATGTCGATGGCTGCGTCTTTCTTCATGAGTTGCAGGAGGGCGGCGCGGTTCCAGGCAATGCACTCCGCGCCTTCGGGCAGGACCACCGTGGCCGATGCCGGAAGATCGCTGAGGAAGGCAATCTCCCCCAGAAATGCCCCAGGATGCAGATTGGCCGTCTGGCGATTCTTGATGATCTGCGCCTCGCCTTTCAGCAGGTAGTACAGGCGGTCGGGCTTCATCCCTTCGGTGAGAATGGCCGAGCCGCCACCCCTGACGCGCACCGTGTTGGACGTGAGCTTGCGGAACTGGCCGGGCGTGAGCACCGCCATGCGGTTGAAAAGAGGGCGCAGGTCTTCCGGAATGCCGAAGTCGAGACGCCCGCCGAAAACCAGCCCGATCATTGCCCCGTTGGCGAGGAAGGAGACGACCTTCCAGAACAGCGGGTCGAACAGCGGACCACCTGGAATGGCATAATAGTAAAGCCCCTGCATGAAGAGGCTGAACCCCATGAGGATTCGCAACTGCAATTGGTCGCGCAGAAGGAAGGCGAGAAAGGCCATGAGGTTCGAGATATGGAACAGCACCACAAAAATGCTGATGGAGAAGTGCTGGTCCATGCGCGATTCACCTCGGAAACCAATGTCGCCTGCACTAGAGACTCAGTTGAAGCGGCGGTCAATCCAGTCGCGGGTGCGGAACCATGCACCGACGAGCGGCAGGAACCACGGGTTGCCGTGGTAAAGAGGGCTTGTCGGGAATTCCGGCTGGTCGAAGGCAATGGTACGGTTGGAGGTGCCGACGATCTTGCGTGCCGTTTCCCGTCCGAGGAAACTCATCATCGCTACACCGGAACCATTGCAACCCAGCGCGTAATGCAAACCCTGGAACTTGCCCATGTGGGGCAGCTCATCCATGGTGAATGCGACATTCCCCGTCCATGCGTGGGTGATCCGGGTGCCTTTCAGTTGCGGGAAGCGGTCGATCATGAAGCGGTGGAGCATCGGAGCGGTTTCGACCGGATCGGAAAACCCGAACTTGGCGCGGCCCCCGAAGATCATCCGCTTGCCATCGGGCGAGAGGCGATAGTAGGTCAGGACGCGGCGGGTATCGGCAAAGCTCCGGTTGGCAGGACTGAGGGATTTCGCCAGGTCGGCTGAAAGCTCCTCCGTTGCGATGATGTAGGAACCGACCGGCACGACGCGGCGCTTGAACTGCGGGGTGACATCGCCGGTGTAGCCGTTGGTGGCGATGATGACGTGCCCGGCCTTGATGGTTCCCCGGGGCGTCTTGACCGACCAGCTTCCATTCGACTCCTGCGTCAGGCCGTTCACCGGCGTGCGCGATGCAATCGGGACACCGGCCTTCACCACAAGATCGAGCAAGCCCTTGTAATAGAGGGCAGGGTGGAGATGGGCGGCGCGCCCCACCAGCATGCCGCCATGATAGTAGTCCGAGCCGATGTGCTCGCGCTGGCGGGCGCGGGGCACCAGCACGGCGTCCGACTGTGCCTCGGCATTGATCAGTTCAATCTTCTTCTTCATGCCGTCGTAGTGCGACTGGCACCATGCGCCAAGGAAATAGCCAGTCTTGGTCCAGCCGCAGTCGATGCTGTTTTCGGCGATCAGGTTTTCGATGTTGGTGAAGGCATCGACGGCATCATTCAGGAACGGCTTTGCTTCTTCCGCGGTGAGCGCCCGGTTGATCATCCGCTTGCCCACGTTCACGCCTGCCGAAACAAGCCCGCCTGAGCGGGTCGATCCACCGAAGCCGGGTTCGGCAGCATCCAGCACAATGGATTCGATACCGTTCCGGGCCAGTTCGAGTGCCGCACTCATCCCGGCATAGCCACCGCCCACGATGGCGACTGCCACATCTTTCGGCAACGCAACATCCGGCAGGGCTTTCGGCTCATAGGCTTCCCACCAATAGGGCTTCGCCTTGAAATCAGGATGAAAAATTGCATGTGACATGAACAGCACTCCAGGATGAAAAGACATTACGGGGAGGTTCTCCGCACGCGCAAGTGAACGGAACCCCCTCGACGGGCAACCCGGCATCGCCTATCGTGCAACCCTCACATTGACAGTTTGGGTAACGTCATGCGCTTTCGCCACTTCATCATCACACTTCTTTCGTTTGTCGGCCTGCTTCTCGCGACCGAGGCAGCCCTTGCGGCCAAGGTTGACATCATCATCAGCAAGGTCTCGCAGAAGATGACCGTGAAGGTGGACGGCAGCACCGAATATGTGTGGCCCGTGTCAACGGGTGCGGCGGGGTATGAGACGCCGAGCGGCACTTACCGGCCATTCCGCATGGAAGCCGACCACTTCTCGAAGGAATGGGATGATGCACCCATGCCCCACTCGATCTTTTTCACCGGCCGGGGCCATGCCATTCATGGCAGCTTCCACGTCAAGAGCCTTGGCCGCCGGGCGTCCCATGGCTGCGTGCGTCTTGCGCCCGACAATGCCGCCATTCTTTTTGACCTCGTCAAGAAGAACGGCATGTCCAATACCTCCGTCACCCTGAAGGGCGGCTTCTTCGATTTCGGCACCCGCACAGCCTCTGCGGGCAGCAGCAGCGGCGGCAACTGGTGGCTTGGCAACAAGCCCAAGCGCAGCTTCTCCGCCGTGGGCAATGACATGGACAAGACCATCAAGGGCGAGAAGAAGAAACCGGCTGCCAAGAAGGTGGCCACCAAGTGCACGGTCAAGGACGGCAAGAAGGTCTGCAAGAAGCCTTTCGTGCTGTTTGGCGGCACCCAGGGGTAGGAATTGCCGGGTTCAGGCCCGGTCCAGCCGGCAACCTTGACAAATCGGGGCCTCCATGCGCTTTAGCGCGTGAATTTAAAGGTTTTCCCGAGGTTTTCATGACTCACCGTTACCGCAGCCACACCTGTGGCGGGCTCCGTGCCGAACATGCAGGGGGCGAAACCCGCCTTTCCGGCTGGGTGCACCGCGTGCGCGACCATGGCGGCGTCCTTTTCATCGACCTGCGCGACCATTACGGCATGACGCAGGTTGTGGCCGACCCCGATTCCGCCGCCTTCAAGACGGCTGAAAAAGTGCGCTCCGAATGGGTCATCCGGGTGGATGGCAAGGTGCGCCCGCGCCCTGCCGGCACCGAGAACAACGACCTGCCGACGGGTGCCATCGAGGTGTTCGCGACCGAAATCGAGATCCTGTCGCAGGCTGCCGAACTGCCGCTTCCCGTCTTCGGTGAGCCGGACTACCCGGAGGACACGCGCCTCAAGTATCGCTTCCTCGATCTTCGCCGCGAGACGCTGCACAAGAACATCATGACCCGCACCCGCATCATCGCGGCGCTGCGCAACAAGATGAACGGCATCGGCTTCAACGAATTCTCCACGCCGATCCTCACGGCCTCCTCGCCGGAAGGGGCGCGGGACTTCCTGGTGCCGTCGCGCATCCATCCCGGCAAGTTCTTTGCGCTGCCGCAAGCGCCGCAGCAGTACAAGCAGCTTCTCATGGTGGCGGGCTTCGACCGCTACTTCCAGATTGCGCCGTGTTTCCGTGACGAAGATCCACGCGCCGACCGCCTTCCGGGTGAGTTCTACCAGCTCGATCTCGAAATGAGCTTCGTCACCCAGGATGATCTCTTCGCCACCATGGAGCCGGTGATCCTCGACACCTTCGCGCAGTTTGCGGGAAGCAAGACCGTGCGCAAGGAAGTGCCGCGTATTCCCTACGACGTATCCATGCGCAAGTACGGCACCGACAAGCCGGACCTTCGCAATCCGGTGGAGATGCAGGCCGTCACGGAGCACTTTGCCGGCTCCGGCTTCAAGGTGTTCGCGAACATGATTGCGAACGACCCCAAGGTGGAAGTCTGGGGCGTTCCGGCTCCCAAGGGTGGCTCGCGGGCATTCTGCGACCGCATGAACTCGTGGGCGCAAGGCGAAGGCCAGCCCGGCCTGGGCTATGTCTTCTGGCGCGAAGGCGAGGAGGGCGGCGCTGGGCCGATTGCCAAGAACATCGGTCCGGAGCGCACCGAGGCGATCCGCACCCAGCTTGGTCTTGGCGTGGGCGACGCCTGTTTCTTCGTGGCGGGCCGCCCTGAGAAATTCGTGAAGTTTGCCGGTGACGCCCGCACGCGCGTGGGCAAGGAACTGAGCCTCACCAACGAAAATGAATATGCCTTGGCCTGGATCGTGGACTTCCCCTTCTACGAGTGGGACGAGGAAGAAAAGCAGGTGGCCTTCTGCCACAACCCGTTCTCCATGCCGCAGGGTGGCATCGAGGCGCTGAACTCGCAGGATCCGCTCACCATCAAGGCCTACCAGTACGACATGGTGTGCAACGGTTTCGAAATCGCTTCGGGGTCGATCCGCAATCACTCGCCCGAAACGATGGTGAAGGCGTTCGAGATCGCCGGCATGGGCAAGGACGTGGTCGAGGAGAAGTTCGGCGGCATGTACCGCGCCTTCCAGTTCGGTGCGCCGCCGCATGGCGGGATGGCATTTGGTGTGGATCGCATCGTGATGCTGCTTGTGGGTGCATCCAACCTCCGCGAGATCACGTTGTTCCCGATGAACCAGCAGGCGCAGGACTTGCTGATGGGTGCGCCCTCGACCGCCACGCCCAAGCAGTTGCGCGAACTCCACATCCGGCTGAATTTACCCGAATCGTGACTTAACCGGGGATTAACTGGCTTGTCTGAATCTGTAAGACTCGGATAGCTAGCGGGGGCTTTCAAACGAGGTCAATGATGAAGCGCATTCTGATGGCGGCGGCTCTGGGCCTTGCCGTTTCCATGACGGCAACCTCTCCGGTTCAGGCCGCATCCACGAGCCAGGAAGAGGCCATTCTTCTCAAGAAGAAGAAGGCGCTCGCCGCCAAGATTGCGGCTGAGAAGGCGCTGGCAGAAGCCGAGGCAGAGGCCGCCAAGCTGAAAAAGAAAAGGTCCGCCGCTGCGGCGAAGCCTGCCGCGCAGCGCAAGGGTGCCATCGTGAAGATCGAACCGGTCGTTGATCGCCGTGTTACCACGCGCCGCGACTGCAACGGCTTCCTCAAGTGCCTCTTTGGCAAGCGCTCGGCCCGCGTCACCCGCAATGGCGGCTACCAGACCGCTTCCTTCTCAGGTGCCGGCGGCAACAAGGTGAAGCTTTCCCGCAAGACGACCAGCGAAACCGTTGCCTGGACCGAAAGCAAGTATCCGGTCGGCTCCATCGTGGTGAAAACACCGGAACGGGCTCTCTATTACATCACCGGTGAAGGTGAGGCGATCCGTTACTCCGTTGGCGTCGGCAAGGAAGGCATGCAGTGGAGCGGCAGTTCCACCATCGTGCGCAAGGCGGAGTGGCCCTCGTGGACGCCGCCCAAGACGATGATCGCCCGCGAGGCCGCAAAGGGGCACTACATTCCGGACTTCATGGAAGGTGGCCCCGGCAATCCGCTGGGTGCGCGCGCCATGTATATCGGCGGCAGCATCTACCGCGTTCACGGTACCAACAACGAAGCCTCGATCGGCGGTGCCGTGTCCTCAGGGTGCATCCGCATGATGAATGCCGACGTGGTGGACCTTTATGATCGCGTGAAGATCGGCGCGAAGATCTACGTTCACCAGTAAGCGTCGCAAGACAGCCAATGCGAAAGGCCGCTCCGATGGGGCGGCCTTTTTCATATGCAGGGCCTTGTCTGTTTCATTTCGAAACAGGTTGCCAAAACAAATCGGCTCCGGTGGCAGTGCCGACCGGAGCCGATTGAAGAGAAAGCTCTTGCAGAAGAAGGATTACTTCTTAGCGGCCTTCTTGGCCTTCTTGGCCTTCTTCGGCGCCTTCTTCACGGCCTTCTTAGCGGCCTTCTTTGCTTTCTTCGCAGCCATAGTCATCTCCTAGAGATTTGGTTGTTAATGCCCCACAACGCAGGCTCTACAGTCGTGAACCAATCGCGATTGCATGGCGGTAATGCCCTTCACGCGCTTGTCACTGTGCACTTACTGAACCCGTTTGTGTGATTCGGCAATACGCCGACCACATCTTGTGTGTCTCATGGAACTGCCTAACAACTGGTAAAAATTCAGGTCGCAGGCCGCATGCTCCGTGTACGGAGAAAATGACCGGTGTCTGGAAACATGCGAAGAAGCTTTGTAAATCAAGCTCTCTCCGTACACGGAGAAACAGCCCTCTTTGCGCGTGAAGACGGAAGAAAAGTCGTGAACGCGTGGTTGCCGGCGGGCAACAATCCACAGGAATTTTGGAAGAATCTGCGCGAGACGGGTCCGCAGCAGTCTTCGAGACATCCTGCAACAGCGTCTTCGACAGTCATCGAGAGGGGAGTCTTGCCCTCGAAAGGCATGATCGTGAGAGGCGGGCGGCATGAATCAGGCACGCCTGGAGCGTGAGCGACGCCGATGGATGGCATTGGATCGCAACGCGAGTGCGTCCGGCAGGCGCATGACGGTGCAAGCCTTGCTCCGGCGAGGCAACATGCGCAGGGGACAAAAGAAAAAGCCGGAGCTATCGCCCCGGCTTTCGAATTCGGTTGAGTCCGCTTCAGGTTACGAGCAACCGCTCGTTGATCCGCAGGTGTCGCACTTCATGCAGGTGCCATTGCGGACCATGGTGTAGTTGCCGCATTCGGAGCAGCAGTCACCTTCGTAGCCCTTGAGGCGGGCCTCGGTCCGCTTGTCCATCACGGCAACGCCCACCGGTTCCGAGAACGTGACCTTGGCCTCCACCACTTCCGTTGCGGCGAGTGCAAGCGAACCCACGGCATCGCCGGCCCGCATCTGAAGGGCATGGGCGGGCGAGGTTACTGTCGCAGTTGCAGCACCTTGCGGCATGACCACCACGTTCGAAAGGTTGGTCTTGCGCACGAAGCCGGTCGAGAGGAAGCGCTGGGCCGGAACCGGTGCCGGGGCACGGGTGTCGGAGGGGCCGCCTTCGCCCTTGCCCAGACTGTCGAAGCCGAATTCGGACGGTTCCACATGGGCCAGATCGTTGCGGCCCAGATAGGACACGGCCAGTTCACGGAACACATAGTCGAGGATCGACGTGGCGTTCTTGATCGAGTCGTTGCCCTGGACCATGCCGGCGGGTTCGAATTTCGTGAAGGTGAAGGCATCCACGTATTCTTCCAGCGGCACGCCATATTGCAGGCCGACGGACACGGCGATGGCGAAGTTGTTCATCATCGCACGCAGTGCTGCGCCTTCCTTGTGCATGTCGATGAACAGCTCGCCCAGGCGGCCATCATCATATTCACCGGTACGGAGATAGACCTTGTGGCCACCCACCACCGCCTTCTGGGTGTATCCCTTGCGGCGGGAGGGGAGCTTCTCGCGTTCGCGGATCATCACCCGCTCGACGATGCGCTCGACAACCGTTTCGACCCTGGCCGGAAGCGACTTGGCGGCGATGGCGTCTGCAACGTCATCGGCGGTGTCATCTTCATCGGCGATCAACTGGGCCGAGAGCGGCTGCGACAGCTTTGAGCCGTCGCGATAGAGCGCATTGGCCTTGATGCCGAGTTTCCACGACAGCATGTAGGCTGCTGCGCAATCCTCGACGGCGGCATCGTTCGGCATGTTGATGGTCTTGGAGATGGCGCCCGAGATGAAGGGCTGCGAGGCGGCCATCATGCGGATGTGGCTGTCCACCGAGAGGTAACGCTTCCCGATCCGGCCACAGGGGTTGGCGCAATCGAACACCGGCAGATGCTCATCCTTGAGGCCGGGCGCACCTTCCAGCGTCATCGCACCGCAAACGTGGATGTTGGCCTTGTCGATATCGCCCTTCGAAAAGCCGAGGTGAGCCAGCATGTCGAAGGCAAAGTCGTTCAGCTGTGCATCCGTGAGCTTCAGCGCCGACTTGCAGAAGTCCTCGCCCAGCGTCCACTTGTTGAACACGAACTTGATGTCGAAGGCGGAAGCGAGACCGGCCTCGATCTTCTGGATCTGCGCGTCGCCGAAACCCTTGGCGCGGAGCTGGGCGTGGTTGAGGGCAGGGGCGTCGGCCAGCGTGCCGTGGCCCACGGCATAGCCGATGATCTTCTCGATCTGCTCCTGACCATAACCCAGCGTGCGGAGAGCCTCCGGCACGGCCTGGTTGATGATCTTGAAGTAGCCGCCGCCGGCAAGCTTCTTGAACTTCACCAGCGCGAAATCAGGCTCGATGCCGGTGGTGTCGCAATCCATCACCAGGCCGATCGTGCCGGTGGGGGCAACGACGGTGGACTGGGCGTTGCGATAGCCATGGGCTTCGCCCAGTTCCACCGCGAGATCCCAGGCGCGGCGTGCCGCAGCGGCAAGCGCCTTGTCCTTCAGGTCATTCTCGTCGAGCGGAACCGGGGCGACGGCCACGTCCTCATACCCGACGGCCGCACCATAGGCGGCGCGGCGATGGTTCCGCATCACGCGCAGCATGTGCTCGCGATTCTTGGCAAAGCCGGGGAAGGGGCCACGCTCCTTCGCCATTTCCGCCGAGGTGGCATAGGCAATGCCGGTCATGATGGCCGAGATGGCGGCGCAGATGGCACGGCCCTCGTGGCTGTCATAGGGAATGCCGCCCGTCATGAGCAGGCCGCCGATGTTGGCGAAGCCGAGGCCAAGCGTGCGGTATTCATAGGACAGCTTGGCGATTTCCTTGGACGGGAACTGGGCCATCAATACCGAGATTTCCAGCACCACCGTCCAGAGGCGCACGGCGTGCTCGTAGGCCGCGATGTCGAAGGTGCCGTCGGCCTTGCGGAACTGGATGAGGTTCAGGGACGCAAGGTTGCAGGCCGTGTCATCGAGGAACATGTATTCCGAGCAGGGGTTCGAGGCGCGGATCTCGCCGGAAGCCTTGCAGGTGTGCCAGTCGTTGATCGTGGTATGGAACTGGATGCCCGGATCGGCGGAGGCCCAGGCGGCATAGCCGATCTTGTCCCAGAGGGCGCGGGCCTTCAGCGTCTTGACCGGCTTGCCGGTGATGCGGGCGGTGAGTTGCCAGTCCTTGTCCTGTTCCACGGCCTTGAGGAACTCGTCGGTGACGCGCACCGAGTTGTTCGAGTTCTGGCCGGAAACGGTGCGGTAGGCTTCACCGTCCCAATCCGTGTCATAGGTATCGAACTGGATGTCGGTATAGCCCTGACGCGCGAACTGGATGACGCGCTTGATATAGTTGTCCGGCACCATGTTCTTGCGGGCGTCCTTGACGGCGCGCTTCAGGGCGGGGTTCTTTTCGATCTCGAAGCAATCGGACCCCGGACCTTCGCAGTTCACGCACGCCTTCATGATGGCGCTGAGGAACTTCTTGACGATCTTGGAACCGGTGACGAGTGAGGCAACCTTCTCCTCTTCCTTCACCTTCCAGTCCACATACTGCTCGATATCGGGATGATCGACGTCAACCACGACCATCTTGGCGGCGCGACGGGTGGTGCCGCCAGACTTGATGGCACCTGCGGCGCGGTCGCCGATCTTGAGGAAGCTCATCAGGCCGGACGACTTGCCGCCGCCCGACAGCCGTTCCCCTTCACCACGAAGGTGCGAGAAATTGGAGCCGGTGCCGGAGCCGTATTTGAAGAGGCGGGCTTCGCGCACCCACAGGTCCATGATGCCGCCTTCGTTGACCAGGTCATCCGAGATCGACTGGATGAAGCAGGCATGTGGCTGCGGGTGCTCGTAAGCCGTCTTGGACTTGGTGAGTTTTCCGGTCTCGAAATCCACATAGTAATGGCCCTGCGACGGACCATCGATGCCATAGGCCCAGTGCAGGCCGGTGTTGAACCACTGCGGGCTGTTGGGCGCGCAAATCTGGCGGGCGAGCATGGCGCAATGCTCGTCGTAGAAGGCGCGGGCATCTTCTTCGGTGTCGAAATAGCCGCCCTTCCAGCCCCAATAGGTCCAGGTGCCGGCGAGACGGTTGAACACCTGCTTGGCCGAGCGTTCGCCCGTGGTGCGGTCCTTTTCCGGCACGCCTTCGAGGGCGGCTTCGTCGGCAACCGAGCGCCACAGCCAGGAGGGCACGGTTTCTTCCTCGAAGCGCTTCAGCGCCTTGGGCACACCGGCCTTGCGGAAATACTTTTGGGCAAGAATGTCGGTGGCAACCTGAGACCAGGAGGAGGGCACTTCAATGTCATCAAGACGAAAGACGATGCTGCCGTCAGGATTCTTGATTTCACTCACGGCCTTGCGGAAATCGATCCCGTCGTAGGAGTCCTTGCCTGCCGTTGTGAAGCGCCGCTCAATTTTCATTTTTTTCGCCCTTTTTGCCTACAATTTATTGACCCGCGGACGCACGAAAACGCCCACGGATATGTCCCAACCCGCGTTCAACACCTGACCTGTTTGGCGATTTGTTACGCCCCCAAGTTCACGTGGCAGGACACTGCGAGTACCCTCGCAGACCCACTCGGCAGCCGCCTTTTGGCCCCGTGATCTTGGATGCTGATAGTATGTCGCCCCCAGTTACGCGTCAATACCTAGTGTGTTAACGACTGGTTAATACCAGATATTGTGTCTCCCGGACCCAGCAACCGTTCGACGAAGCCAAGATCAACCGATTCTGGCGGCAACCTCAAGCAGGATAAGGATATAAGCCACAGGGTGAGATGCCGCGGTGGATTGAGCGGTGGTTAACCTTGACTCCCGTCAAGAGGCCGTCACGAAAATAAATCTCCACAAGGAGAGTTGCACGACGTGGCTGGCGCCGCCTTCTGGTCGTGATTCCGGGAACTTATCCAGTCATTGCTATCGGCAAGAAGGAGCAGAGGGGCGAATCGGCAACTGTTTCCAGCTTCAATTCCAGCGGCTCGTCTCCTTCCGCATGGCGGATGCAGGGAGGGCAATGGGGAAACGTTCCCGGATCAGGTCTTCCTGCGCCACGGGTGCGAAATGACTTCCGAGAATATCCTTCACTCTCGCCCTGGCATGGTCCCGGATGCCGGGCTTGCCGGCAGCATGCCAATCGCTGAGCGACTGGCGGTCCGCCACTTGCGGATACAGGAATTCGCTTTCCATCCGCTCCAGGGTTTGCGCATGGCCGAGATAATGATGGGGACCGCGCAGGCAAACGTCTTCGATCACCTGGAACGACAGGGTGTCGTCGTCCACCTCGATGCCGCGCAGGGTGCGCTGGGCCGCGCCAAGGATCTCGTTGTCCATCACCATGGCCTCGAAGCTGGTGGCCATGAGCGACGACATCATGCCCGCCGCTTCATAGACCATGTTGCCCCCCGACAACCCCGCAAGGGTGAGGGTAAGGCCCTTTTCCATGCCCGCCTGATAATCGAGCGCCTTCGAATCCGTCATGCCGGCTGCGACGGAGCCGGGCAGGTCGTAGAAGCGGGCGAGTTGGGCCGCCCCTGCCATCAGCAGTGCCTCTTCGCCAGAACCGCCCGAGAAGGCGCCAGTGCGCAGGTCAGACACGAAGACCCAGTTGCCGAACAGCATCCGCGCCCCCTTGCGCGTCAGATGGACCTGCACCAGCGAGGCCAGTGTTTCCGCGACCGCCTGGACCAGGGCCCCGGCGAGGGCGGCAGGCGCAGTCGCCCCTGCTTGCGGCGCCACGCACATGTCGGAGGTGAGGCCGAGTTCGGCGCAACGGACCTGCACTTCGCTTGTGTCCCTGCCGAAGCGGAGCGGCGAGACAATGGGGCAATGGCCGATCGTGCAGATGGGGCGTTTCACGAATGCGCCGTCACTGCCCAGCGCCGTATCGAACAGTTGAACGAGCAGATCGAGATGCTGCGCCGTGGCGATCGAGAAACCGAAGGATTTCGATGTTCCGGCAAGACCGGCAAATGCAATCGAGAGGTCGTGCGAGGTGATGTCCGC
>JAEUMJ010000159.1 GCA_016792865.1 Hyphomicrobiales bacterium
GTCTACAGGCTCAAGGCCAATTCCCTTCCCGCATCGGTCGATATCCTGCACGCCTGAGGCTCAGTGGCCCGTGGCAAGCTGCCCCGCCTCCCATCCGAGGATGGCGCGCTTGCGGGTGAGGCCCCAGTGATAGCCCGTGAGGTCGCCCGACTTGCCGATGACGCGATGACAGGGCACCACGAAGGATATGGGATTGCGGCCCACGGCGGCACCGACCGCCCGCGCCGCCTTGGGTGAACCCACGGCACAGGCGATGTCGCCGTAGGTGGTGGCCTTGCCTGTGGGGATCCTGAGCAATGTCTCCCAGACCCGGATCTCGAAGTCGGTGCCGATCATGGTGACGCGCAAGGGCTGGCCGTCACGCCATTTGTCGGGCGAGAAGATGCGGGCGGCATAGGGTGCGGTGCGGGCGGAATCTTCCGTGTACTGAGCATTCGGCCAGCGTCCGGTCATGTCGGCCAGCGCCTTCTTTTCCTCGCCGGGGTCGGCGAAGCCCAGCCCGCAGAGGCCGAAGGGCGTCACCATCACCAGCGCCATGCCGAAGGGCGAGGGATGGAAGCCATAGGCAATCGTCAGCCCCGCACCCTTTTTCTTGTAGGCGCCGGGCGGCATCCCCTCATGGGTCACGAACAGGTCATGCAGGCGGCCCGGCCCCGACAGGCCAAGGTCGAGCGCGGTGTCGAGGATGCTGGCCCGGTCCTTCAGCATGGCGCGGGCATTGTCGAGGGTGATCGCCTGCAGGAAGGCCTTGGGAGAAAGCCCCGCCCAGCGGGTGAACAGCCGTTGCAGGGATTCCGGCGTCATCTTCGCCCGCGCCGCCAGGACGTCAAGCGAGGGCTGGTCGCGCCAGTTCACTGTGAGATAGGCGAGCACGTCACGCACCCGGCCATAGTCGTCAAGCTGTGAATGTGTCTGTTCCATGGGGCAAACCTATGCCCCCATGGCGCCCGCCGCCACCCGAAAACCGATCGGGTCAGATGGCGCGGCGCAACGCCCGGGCAAGGCTCAGGCGTTCCTCCGCCCCGAGGAAGCTCGCAATCTCATGGGATTGCCCATGGGAACGCAGGAAAAGCCGCCCCACAAGCTCGCGCTCTTCATCGTGCTCAAGCTCCACCTTCAGCCAGCGGCGGTTGAACTCGACATCGGTGCGGGACGCGGGCGAGAGGCGCTGCAGGATGATTGCGTCACCTTCGGCGATGATCCGTTCGGCCTTCTCGCTGTCGGCGAAATTGCGCTTGAAGGCCCACCACATGACCACGACATCGAGCCCCATGAAGCCCAGGACAGGCCAGGCGCCGATGGCGGCGAAGGCAATTCCCCACACCAGGTTCAGCCCCGCAATCAGGACCATCACGGCGATGAAGCCCCCGCGGGTGAGGGAACGGTGCGGGGTGAGCGTGATGCTCCAGCTGTGCGGATCTGTGTTGCTCATGGGTATTGAATACGCAAAACTCCGGCGGCAGACCAGTGACACCGTTGAAATGGCCAATATCCGCAAATCCGCAAAGAAGACACCGCCGAAGCGCAGCAGGAAGCTGCCTCCGGAACGGGTGGAAGCCATGTTTTCGCGCTTCCGCAGCGCCAATCCCGAACCCAAGGGCGAACTGAAATCAGTGAACCCCTTCACCTTCCTCGTTGCTGTGGTGCTTTCCGCCCAGGCCACCGACGAAGGGGTGAACCGCGCCACAAGCCCCCTCTTTCAGGTCGCCGACACGCCGGAGAAAATGCTGGCGCTGGGCGAGGACGCGCTCGCCGGATACATCAAGACGATCGGGCTCTATCGCGGCAAGGCGAAGAACGTGATCGCCCTCTCACGCCAGCTTGTGGAACAGCACAATTCGGAGGTGCCGCACCGGCGCGAGGCGCTGGAGGCGCTTCCCGGCGTGGGCCGCAAGACGGCGAATGTGGTTCTCAACGCTGTCTTCGGCGAGCCGACCATTGCGGTAGACACCCATCTCTTCCGCCTCGGCAACAGGCTTGGCCTTGCGCCGGGAAAGACCGTGGGCGAAGTGGAGGAAAAGCTCCTGAAAGCCGTGCCGCCGCAGTACCTGCGCCACGCCCATCACTGGCTCATCCTGCACGGGCGTTATGTCTGCAAGGCGCGGAAGCCGGAATGCTGGCGCTGCATCATTGCAGACCTTTGCCCCTTCACGCCGAAGACGCCCGCGCCTGCCTGAAAAGATGCACGAAGTAGGAGGTGGCGAAAAGCGGCACCGTGAGGTTGACGATGGGCACCAGCGCCAGAAGCGCAGGCAGGAGGCCGGCGATCAGCACGCTCATGGCGTTCTGACGGCGAAGCTCGCGGGCGTCTTCCACCGGCATCACCCGCATCGCCGCCATCTCGAAGTATTCACGGCTGATCAGGTAGGCGTTGACCAGCACCAGCGCCACCACACCGATACCGGTGAAGAGCAACGGCAGGGCAAGCAGGTTCACCGCCAGCACCAGCAAGCCGAACTGGAGCGCCAGCCGGATCGATTTCAGGGTGGGCTGGGCGCGCCCGGCAGGGCCTTGCGGATAGTGCTTCACTTCCACCTTCTCGGCCACGGTATCGAGATAAAGCCCGGCGAACATTGCCGTGACCGGTGACATCAGGAAGAAGAAGGCCACCACCAGGCCAAGCCCGGTGCCGATCGCCAACGTGGTTTCAAGCCATGGCCAGGGCACGAAGGTCAGGAAATAGAAGCCGAGCTGGACCCCGATCAGGATGGCAGCAAACAGCAGCAGGGCAAGGCCGACGGCCTTCCACAGGATCGATCTGAAGTCGGGCGAGACAAGGTCGCCCAGGGCCCTTACTGCGGCTTTCAACATGGCCCCCTCACCTAGGCATTGCGTCTTGTTTGCGCAAGCCATCCGGGCTAGCGAAACCTCATGACGGATATTCGCTTCGACGTGCTCACCATCGGAAACGCCATTGTGGACGTGATCGCCCGCGTGGATGACAGCTTCATCACCCAGGAACGGCTGGTGAAAGGCTCCATGAACCTGATCGACGAGGCGCGGGCGGAGCAGCTCTATTCCGTCATGGGGCCGGCGCGGGAGATTTCCGGCGGCTCGGCCGGCAACACGGCGGCGGGCGTGGCGTCTTTCGGCGGCAAGGCGGCCTACTTCGGCAAGGTGAAGAAAGACCAGCTCGGCGACATCTACCGCCACGACATGCGGGCACAGGGCGTGCAGTTTGAGTCCGTCGCCGCAAGCGACGGGCCCGCCACGGCCCGCTCCTTCATTCTGGTGACGCCCGATTCCGAGCGCACCATGAACACCTATCTCGGCGCCTGCGTGAACCTGACGACTGCCGACATCGACGTGGACACGGTCAGGGCCTCGCGCGTCACCTACATGGAAGGCTATCTCTACGACCGCCCGGAAGCGAAGGACGCCTTCCGCCGCGCCTCCGACATTGCCCGTGCCGCCAACCGCCTCACCTCCGTGACGCTTTCGGATTCCTTCTGCGTCGAGCGTCACCGCGACGACTTCATGCACCTGATCCGCTCACGCATCGACATCGTGTTTGCCAACGAAACGGAAATCAAGTCGCTCTACCAGACCCAGAACTTCAACGGTGCGATGGAAGCGATCCGCCGGGACTGCGCCGTCGCGGTCCTCACCCGTTCGGAGAAGGGCAGCGTCATCGTGCGCGGCGATGAAACGGTCGAGGTTCCCGCCCATCCGGTCAGCCGCGTCATCGACGTGACAGGCGCCGGCGATCTCTATGCGGCGGGTTTCCTGTTCGGCTTCACCCGCGAAATGCCGCTCAGGCGCTGTGCCGAGCTGGGTGGCCTCGCAGCGGCAGAGGTGATCTCCCATGTCGGCGCCCGACCGGAGATCAGCCTGAAGGATCACGCAGCGGCCCACAAGCTGCTCTAGCAACCGGCCGCACGCCTTTTCCCTTGTGCTGCATCCCGCAACCCCGTTGCGGCGGGCCTAGTCGCCCGACTCTTCGGTCACGCTCTTCGGCTTGAGAAGGATCTTCACCTTCTTCACCCGGCGCGGGTCGCTCTGCATGATTTCAAACTCAAGGCCGGAGGGATGCGCAATCACCTCGCCCTTGCTGGGCACGCGGCCATGCATCTCGAAAATCAGGCCCCCCAGCGTATCCGCCTCGTCCTCATCCTCCGCCGGAAGCAGATCGACCTTGAACATCTGGTCGAGTGTCGAAATGGAAATGCGGGCGTCCGCGATCCATGTGTTCTCGCCCTGCGGCTCGATCATCGCCACTTCATCATCATCGTCGTGCTCGTCGGCAATGTCGCCGACGATGGCTTCCACCAGATCCTCGAAGGTCACGATGCCGTCGCTGCCGCCATACTCGTCCACCACGATTGCCATGTGGATGTGCGAGGTCTTCATCTTCACCAGCAGGTCGGGCGCGGGCATGGACGGGGGCACATAGAGCACGTCGCGCAACAGGGAGCCGTGCGACTTGATGGCCGTCGCCAGTTCATCCGCCGGAATGGAAAGGCCGGGCGTCTTGCCCTTCACGCGCTTGGCCTTGCCCTTGTGGGTGAGCCAGTGGAGGAAGTCCTTGACGTGGACCATGCCGGTCACGTCGTCCAGCGTCTCGCGGTAGATGGGAAGGCGGGAATGATTGGCGTCGGTGAAGGTCTCAAGCAGTTGCCGCATGGTGGCGGTCTCGTCCAGCGCCGTGATGTCGGCCCGCGGCACCATCAGGTCATCGACGCGCAGGTTGGAGAAGCCCAGCAGGTTGCCCAGCATGGAGCGGGCGTCCTCGGCCATGGCCGGACCGCCCGATTGCTCGGCATGGCTTTCGATGACCGTCTCAAGGCTTTGGCGGAGGTCAGCGGTGCGAAGGAAGCGGCGGCGCAGTTTCTGCAGGATGCCGGGTTTGGATTCGAATGGTTTTTCGTTTGTCATGATGTTGTGTATGGGTCGGCAATGCCGAGGCGGGCGAGGATCATGCGTTCCTCGTTTTCCATTTCCTCAGCCTCGCCGTCTTCCTCGTGATCATAGCCCAAAAGATGCAGCATGCCATGCACGATCAGATGGCTGGTGTGGTCTGCCACGGTCTTGCCCTGTTCCGCTGCCTCGCGGGCAACCGTCTGGCAGGCAAGTGCAATATCACCAAGCGGCGGGGTTTCGCCAGCGGGAACCGGCATGCCGCCGGGAGCCGGAAAGGACAGCACGTTGGTGGGCCTGTCCTTGCCGCGCCATTGCCGGTTCAGCTCCTGCATCTCTGCATCCGTGGTGAACAGCAGCGTCACTGCGCCGGTCATGTCGCGGCCCTGCAGGGCTGCCGCGACAGCCTCCTCCGCAAGACGGGTGAGGCCCGGGATCATCTCCCAGGCCTCGTCCTCGATATCGATGGCGAGCGTCATTTCGATGGTCGGGGCGACGGGCGGGCCTTCGGCACGGCCTTCTGGGCTGCCTTGTCATAGGCGCCGACAATGCGGCCCACGAGCTGGTGGCGCACGATGTCCGCCGCCTTGAACTGGACCTGCTCGATTCCCTTCACGCCCTTGAGGATGTGCAGCGCATCGGACAGGCCGGAGGTGGCATTGTTCGGAAGGTCCACCTGGGTGGGATCGCCGGTCACAACCATGCGGCTGCCCTCGCCCAGACGGGTGAGGAACATCTTCATCTGCTGCGGCGTGGTGTTCTGCGCCTCGTCCAGAATGATGAAGGCCGACGACAGCGTGCGACCGCGCATGAAGGCCAGCGGCGCAATCTCGATCTGGTTTTCGGCAAGACCCTTCGCCACCAATGCCTGGGGCATCATGTCGTAAAGCGCATCATAGAGAGGGCGCAGGTAGGGATCGACCTTCTCCTTCATGTCGCCGGGCAGGAAGCCCAGGCGCTCGCCCGCTTCGACTGCGGGGCGCGACAGCACGATGCGATCCACTTCGCCGTTCATCAGCGCCTCGGCGGCGCAGGCCACGGCAAGGTAGGTCTTGCCCGTGCCAGCGGGGCCGATGCCGAAGACCAGCTCGTTCTTGCGGATGGCGTCGATATAGGTGCGCTGCGTCGGGGTGCGGGCAATGACGGCCTTGCGGCGGGTGCGCACCGCACCTTCCGTCACATCCTTTTCCGATTGGGCGCGGGCCATGCGGATTGCACCATCGACTTCACCGCGGGTGATTTCAAGGCCACGACCGGCGCGGCCATAGAGCGAAAGCAGGACGGCGCGGGCGTTCTCCACATGCGCGGCCTCGCCCCGGATCGCCACACGGTTGCCGCGCGGCGTGATCGCCACGCCCAGGCGGTGCTCGATCAGGGCAAGATGCTCATCGTGCTCGCCGAACAGGAGGGAGAGCAGGCGGTTGTCCTCAAAGGTCAGCGTGTAGGTCTTGTCGTCGGGCGGATGGCCGTGAGAGGGAACTTGAGTCTGGTGCGAAGTGGCATGGCGCGGCGGGTGAAGGGCGCTGATCGTCTGGCTCAAAGGTCTCTGTCTCCGTTTCCTCTCAAGGGTCTAGAATCACGCAAGCTGTCGAACATATTGGCCTGAAAGGCTGTTCGGGCCAACACCCCCGATCCGGCACTCCACAAGGGCGCCGGAACCGGGTCCGCCTGCCGGGATCTCCATGTGGACGCTCTGCAGATATGGGGAGCGCCCGATCATTTGACCATCCCGGCGGCCGGGTTTTTCCAGCAAAACAGGGAATGACCGCCCGACGCAAGAGCTGTTGAACGCCTTCTGCTGCTCCAGCAACAGGGCCTGCAACCGGTGCAGACGGGCCAGCTTGACCTCGTCCGGCACCTGCCCGTCGCGCTCGGCAGCGGGCGTTCCGGGGCGGGGAGAATACTTGAACGAGAAGGCCGAGGCATATCCGACCGCGCGGACCAGCGCCATCGTCTCCTCGAATTCGGCATCGGTTTCGCCCGGAAAGCCCACGATGAAATCGCCGGAGATGGCCATGTCCGGGCGTGCCTCGCGCACCCGTGCGATCAGCGTCAGGTAGTCCTGTGCGGTGTGGCCCCGGTTCATGGCCTTGAGGATGCGGTCGCTGCCGGCCTGGACCGGAAGATGGAGGTAAGGCATGAGCCTTGGGTTATCGGCATGGGCAGCAATGAGATCATCACTCATGTCGCGGGGATGGCTGGTCGTGTACCTGATCCGCTCAATGCCCGGTACAGATGAAAGTTCCGTGACAAGCTGCGCCAGGCTTGCGCTGCCTTCGCCATCAGGACCGCGATAAGCGTTCACATTCTGGCCGAGAAGTGTCAGCTCGCGCACACCCTTTCCGGCAAGGGCGCGGGCCTCGGCCAGAACCTGCGCGAGAGGCCGCGAGAATTCCGCGCC
>JAEUMJ010000165.1 GCA_016792865.1 Hyphomicrobiales bacterium
GCAAAGGCCGTGATGAACCCCAGCAAGGCGTAAGGTGAGGCGCCTGAACTTCCGGGTTGGGCCACCAGCATCGCACCCGCAAGGCCAAGAGCGATCAGCAGCCAGCGGAACAATCCCACCTTCTCACCCCACAGGAAACTGGCACCGGCAATGACCAGCAACGGCGCAATCTGATAGATCGAGGTGATATCGGCGAGCGGAACCTTGGCCAGGCCTAGGATGAAGGCGGAAACCGCCACAACCTCAAACAGCGAGCGCAGCATGACCCAGAATCCGAAGGCTTTGGGCAGGTGCCGCCACAGTCCCATGGCAGTCACCAGCACGGCTGCCCAGACGGATGCGGAGACGCCGCGCAGCACAAGCGCCTGGAGCGGTGGCACGCCTTCCCCCATGATCAGCTTCAGGAAGCAGTCACACGAGACGAATGTGACCGCCGAGGCCAGCATTGCCAGAATGCCGCGCAGATTTGTGGATTGAGACATTTCCCCGCCCTTGAAAGACGTGCCCTTTTAGGCGGGAATTGGCATTGCGCAAATGCGGCCTACGCAGCCGCACCCTGCGGCAATGTCACGGGTACCTTGATGTAGTGGATGCCGTTGGCTTCGGCCGGCGGCAACCGTCCCGCCCGCATGTTGATCTGGATCGAAGGCAGCAGCAGGACGGGTGCGGAGAGGGTCTGGTCCCGCGCCGTTCGCATGGCAACAAAATCATCCTCGCTGACCGACTGGTTGACGTGGATGTTGCGGTCAAGCTCCTCGCCCACAGTCGTCTCCCATGCATAGGACTTGCGACCTTCCTTGGGCAGATAATCGTGGCACATGAACAGGCGCGTCTCGCGCGGCAGAGATAGCAGCTTGCGGATCGAACGGTAGAGCGTGCGGGCATCACCCCCCGGAAAGTCCGCCCGCGCCGTGCCGTAGTCCGGCATGAACAGCGTATCCCCGACAAAGACAGCATCCGCAATCCGGAAGGACACGCAGGCAGGCGTATGCCCCGGCGTCTCCAGAACCGTGACCGTGAGATTGCCGAGCTTGAAAGCATCTCCGTCCTTCACCAGCACATCGAATTCGGCGCCGGAACCGGACACGTCGAGGGCATTGAAAATCGGGCGGAAGATCTGCTGCACCTGACGGATGTTCTCGCCGATCACAACCTTGGCCCCGGTCTTGAGTTTCAGGTATGGCGCCGCCGACAGGTGATCAGCATGGACATGGGTTTCCAGAATCCAGTCGATTGCATATCCTGCTTCGCGGGCCTTCGTGAGAACGGCTTCGGCGGAGGCAACATCTGCCTTTCCCGACTTGTGATCATAATCGAAAACAGGGTCAATCACTGCCGCCCGCTTCGTTTCGGAATCGGCAACGAGATACGTCACCGTGTTGGTGGCGGCGTCGAACCAGGCATGGATGATCGGATTGTCGGTCACGTTTCAACTCCTTTGACGGGTTGACATATATTCACTACGCCTTATATAAGCAATAACGAATATTATTAGCCCGACCCACGGGCAAGAGGCAACTCGATCATGAACCTGTTTCGCACCATTCTCAAATCCCTTTTGCCGGAGAGAAAGCCCATGAAGATCGTCACCGTCACGCCACAGGAAGCCAAGGCCCTTGCCGACTGCGGGGCGATCCTCGTCGATGTCCGTGAACCCGGCGAACGCGCCGGCGGCTGCATTCCCAATGACCGCAATCTTCCTCTCTCGCGCCTCACACCCGTTCCGATTGAGCACAACGGCAAGCCGGTGATCTTCTATTGTGCCAGTGGTGCCCGCACCCGCATGAACGCCTCCGCACTGGATGCCATCGGCGGGCCAGAACCGAAGGTGCTCGCAGGCGGCATCATGGGGTGGGCGCAAGCCGGCTATCCCATCGTCCGGGGATAACGTGGGGCCGGATACCCTCACGATCCTGTCCGGCTCGCTCGTCGGCCTCGTGCTGGGCCTGGTGGGCGGCGGCGGATCGATCCTTGCCGTGCCGCTCCTTCTCTATGTCGTCGGAATGCCCTCGGCCCACGCTGCGCTGGGCACCAGTGCCGTGGCGGTCGCGCTCAGCGCCCTTGCAAATCTGCTGGGCGCCATGGCGCGTGGCCTCGTGAAATGGCCCTGTGCGCTGGCCTTCACGGCAGCGGGAATCGTCGGCTCGTCTGCGGGTGCCCAATTGGCCCTGGCGATGCCGGGCGCCCGCATCATCCCCCTTTTCGGCGGCCTCATGCTGGTCGTCGGCACCATGATGATCCTGCGGAAGAATGCCGAAGGCGATCCGGATGTACGATTGAACATCACGACAGCCCGCACAATGCTGCCCTGGATCCTCGGCCTCGGCTTGGCGGCGGGAGCACTTGCGGGGTTCTTCGGAATTGGTGGCGGCTTTCTCATCGTGCCTGCACTCATGCTCGCCACGGGCATGCCCATCACCCACGCCATCGCGACCTCGCTCGTCTCCATTACCGCATTCGGACTGGTGACAGCGGGCAACTATGCCCTGGCCGGAGAAGTCGCATGGCGCACCGTCGGCCTGTTCGTGCTGGGGGGTCTTGTCGGCGGCGCTGTCGGACAGCTGGCCGGGGGAGTGCTGTCCCGACACAAATCCCTTCTGCAAACAGCATTTGCGGTGGCGGTTCTTGGCGTGGGCAGCTTCATGCTGATCCGCGGCACACCCTGACGCGCAATATTGTTTCGTTTTTCGATGACGTTTGAATTTTTACTTGCGCGGATGACATGTGCTTGTCATTAAAGGACAGAGATACTGTCCTTTCTGCCTCTTGAGGGGCGGAATCAATGAGGAGCGCCAATCATGACCATCCATCGCTTCCACCCGGAAGGTCTGCCTGAAGCCCACGGCCTCTATGACCCGCGCAATGAGCACGATGCCTGCGGCATCGGCCTGCTCGCCAACATCAACAACATCAAGAGCCACAAGACGGTGGCGGATGCGCTTCGCATCCTGAAGAACCTTGAGCATCGCGGAGCGGTGGGCGCCGACCCGAAGGCAGGTGACGGTGCCGGCATCCTCATCCAGATTCCGCATGACTACTTCGCTGCCGAAGCGGCGCGCATCGGCTTCGATCTCCCTGCTGCCGGCCAGTATGGCGTGGGCTTCCTCTTCATGCCGCGCGAGCCGGTATACCGCCAGGACATCGAACGCATCTGGTGGGAAACGGCCCGTGAAGAGGGGCTGAAGGTACTCGGCTGGCGGGACGTACCGGTAGACCGTTCGGTACTCGGCTACTCCGTTGTCGATACCGAGCCGATGCATCGCCAGGTCTTCATTGGTCGCGGTCCCACCATCCGCGACGAAGCCCACTTCGAGCGCAAGCTTTTCGTCTGCCGCAAGGTTGTCTCGAACCGGATCGTGGAAGTGCTGGGCAAGAAGGCCCGCGCCTATTATCCCGTATCGGTCTCCTGCCGCACGATCGTCTACAAGGGCCTTGTGCTTGGTGCAGAGATTCCCAACTACTATCTCGACCTCAAGGATGAACGGGTAACCTCGGCCTTTGCCCTGGTTCACCAACGCTTCTCAACCAACACATTCCCAAGCTGGCCGCTTGCCCATCCCTATCGCTTCATTTGCCACAACGGTGAAATCAACACCGTGCGCGGCAACTTCAACTGGATGGCGGCACGCCAGGCCAACATGAAGTCGGAAGTGCTGGGACAGGACCTCTCCAAGCTCTGGCCCATCTCCTACGAAGGCCAGTCCGATACGGCCTGCTTCGATAACGCCCTCGAACTCCTGTACATGGGCGGCTATTCCCTGCCCCACGCCATGATGATGCTGATCCCGGAAGCCTGGGCGGGCAACCCCCTGATGGACGAGGATCGTCGCGCTTTCTACGAGCATCACGCCGCCATGATGGAACCATGGGATGGCCCTGCTGCCATGGTCTTCACTGACGGAAAGGTGATCGGCGCAACGCTCGACCGGAACGGATTGCGCCCGTCCCGCTATCTGGTGACCGACGACGGCTTCGTGATGCTGGCATCGGAAATGGGGTGCCTCGAATTCCCTGAAGAGAACATCGCCCGCAAGTGGCGCCTGCAGCCGGGCAAGATGCTGCTGATCGATCTCGACAAGAAGGCCATCATTTCCGATGAGGATTTGAAGAAGGAACTTTCGACGCAGCATCCCTACAAGGAATGGCTCAAGCGCACCCAGGTGGTCCTGCGCGACCTGCCCAAGGCAAAGACGGCACGTCCGAAGCCCGCCGTTCCGCTGCTCGATCGTCAGCAGGCCTTTGGCTACACCCAGGAAGACACGAAGATCCTGATGGCCCCGATGGCGACGACGGGACAGGAAGCAGTCGGCTCCATGGGCAACGACGTCCCCGTGTCGGCTCTTTCCGATCGCCCGAAACTGCTCGACACCTACTTCAAGCAGAACTTCGCGCAGGTGACGAATCCGCCCATCGATCCGATCCGCGAAGAGCTGGTCATGTCGCTCGTCTCGTTCATCGGGCCGCGCCCCAACCTGCTCGACCTCAAGGGCACATCGAAGCACATGCGCCTTGAGGTTTCGCAACCGATCCTCACCAACGAGGAGCTGGAGCGCATCCGCAACATCGGCGAAGTACGCGAGAACCCGTTCCGCACCGTCACCATCGACATCACCTATGACGTGGCAAATGGTGCCCGTTACATGGAAGCGGCACTCGACTCCGTCACCGCCCAGGCCGAGCGCGCCGTGCGCGATGGCTACAACATCATCATCCTGTCCGACCGTTCCGTCTCGGCGGAGCGGGTTCCCATCCCGTCACTGCTGGCAACCTCTGCGACCCACCACCACCTCATCCGCAAGGGTCTCCGCACGCAGGTCGGCCTTGTCGTTGAATCGGGCGAGCCCCGCGAGGTGCATCAGTTCTGCGCCCTCGCAGGTTACGGCGCGGAGGCGGTCAATCCCTATCTCGCGTTCGAAACACTCGAAGCCCTGCTTCCCACGCTGGACGAGAAGGTCTCGGCCTATGAAGCGGTGAAGCGCTACATCAAGGCCATCGACAAGGGCATCCTCAAGGTCATGTCCAAGATGGGCATCTCCACCTACCAGTCCTATTGCGGCGCGCAGATATTCGACGCCGTCGGCCTTTCTTCCGAATTCGTGCGCAAGTACTTCACCGGCACCGCCACAACGGTTGAGGGCATCGGCTTGCATGAAGTCGCAGAGGAAGCCTTCCGCCGCCATGTCGATGCCTTCGGCCTGAACCCGGTGCTCGCCACACAGCTCGACGTGGGTGGAGACTATGCCCAGCGTATCCGTGGCGAAGCCCATGTGTGGACGAGCGAAACCGTTTCCACACTGCAACACGCCGTGCGCGGCAACAGCCAGGACAAGTATCGTGAATATGCCAGGCTCATCAACGAGCAGAACGAGAAGCTGAAGACCCTGCGCGGCCTCTTCCGCCTCAAGTCGGCTGAGGAGATGGGAACAACTCCTGTTCCGCTCGATGAGGTGGAGCCGGCCAAGGACATCGTCCGGCGTTTCGCCACGGGCGCCATGTCCTTCGGCTCCATCAGCCGTGAGGCACACACCACGCTTGCAATTGCCATGAACCGCATCGGCGGCAAGTCGAACACCGGTGAAGGCGGCGAGGAAGCGGACCGTTTCGTTCCCATGGCGAACGGTGACTCGATGCGTTCAGCCATCAAGCAGGTGGCCTCGGGCCGTTTCGGCGTGACGACGGAATATCTCGTCAACTCCGACATGATGCAGATCAAGATGGCACAGGGCGCAAAGCCGGGAGAAGGCGGCCAGCTTCCAGGCCACAAGGTGGACGCGGTGATTGCCAAAGTGCGTCACTCAACGCCGGGTGTGGGCCTCATTTCGCCGCCGCCGCATCACGACATCTACTCCATCGAAGATCTTGCGCAGCTCATCTACGACCTCAAGAACGTGAACCCCAGGGCGCAGGTTTCGGTGAAGCTCGTGTCAGAGGTGGGCGTGGGCACGGTTGCGGCAGGCGTCTCGAAGGCCCATGCCGATCATGTCACCATCTCCGGTTACGAGGGCGGCACCGGTGCCTCCCCGCTCACATCGATCAAGCACGCGGGCAGCCCGTGGGAAATCGGCCTTGCCGAAACACAGCAGACGCTGGTGGCAAACGATCTCCGTGGCCGCATCTGGGTACAGGCCGACGGCGGCATACGCACCGGCCGCGACGTTCTCATCGCGGCGCTTCTTGGCGCCGACGAGATCGGATTTGCCACGGCTCCCCTCATTGCCGCGGGCTGCATCATGATGCGCAAGTGCCATCTGAACACCTGCCCCGTTGGTGTTGCCACGCAAGACCCGGAACTGCGCAAGCGCTTCAAGGGCCAGCCGGAACACGTCATCAATTTCTTCTTCTTCGTCGCTGAAGAACTCCGCGAAATCATGGCCTCGATGGGACTTCGCAAGTACGAAGAACTTGTCGGCAAGACCGAATGGCTCGACACCAGGAAGGCCATCTCGCACTGGAAGGCAAAGGGTCTCGACTTCGGCAAGCTCTTTGCCAAGGCGGATGTGACCGGCCCGATCGCCACACGTCGCGTGCATGAGCAGGACCATGGGCTCGACAGCGTTCTTGACCGCGAGCTGATTGCAAAGGCTGCCCCTGCCCTCAACGACAGCAAGCCGGTGGTGATCGAGGCGAGGATCAAGAACAACAACCGCACCGCCGGTGCCATGTTGTCGGGCGAGGTCGCGCGCCGTCATGGCCATGCCGGGCTGCCGGAAGACACGATCACCGTGAAGTTCACGGGCGTCACGGGCCAGAGCTTCGGAGCCTGGGCCGCCCATGGCGTGACCCTCGACGTGACCGGAGAAGGCAACGACTACGTCGGCAAGGGCCTCTCCGGTGGCAAGATCATCATCAAGCCACACGCCAAGACAGGTTTCACACCGGAAGAGTCCATCATTGTCGGCAACACCGTCCTCTACGGTGCCATCACTGGCGAAGCCTACTTCCGTGGCGTTGCGGGTGAGCGTTTCGCCGTCCGCAACTCAGGCGCGGTTGCCGTCGTCGAAGGCACGGGCGATCACGGCTGTGAATACATGACCGGCGGCTGCGTTCTTGTCATCGGCCCCACGGGCCGGAACTTCGCGGCCGGCATGTCGGGCGGCGTCGCCTACGTGCTCGACGAGGACAAGGGCTTCGAGAAGCGGTGCAATCTCTCCATGGTCGATTTGCAACCGGTGCCGGAAGAGGAGGAACTCCTTGAAAAGCATCAGCATTCGGGTGGCGACCTGCTCTCGCACGGCCTGGTGGACATCACCTCGAAGATGGACCGCCACGATGCATCGCGCATTCACGAACTGCTTGTCCGGCATCACCGCTACACCGGCTCGGCGAAAGCCAAGACCATTCTCGACAACTGGTCAGCCTACCTGCCGAGGTTCGTGAAGGTTATGCCGGTGGAATACGCCCGTGCCCTGGCGGAGATGGAAAAGGCACAGGAAACGAGTGACGGCCTTACCGTCGGTGTGAAGAGGAGCGCATAATCATGGGCAAGATCACGGGCTTTCTCGAAATCGACCGGCAGGACCGGAAGTACGCTCCCGCCTCCGACCGCGTGCGTCACTACAATGAATTCGTCATCCCGCTGGGCGACGAAGGCACGAAGAACCAGGCGGCGCGCTGCATGAACTGCGGCATTCCCTACTGTCACAACGGCTGTCCGGTGAACAACCAGATCCCCGACTGGAACGATCTCGTTTACAACGACCTCTGGGAAGAGGCATCGCGCAATCTTCACAGCACCAACAACTTCCCGGAATTCACGGGTCGTGTCTGTCCCGCGCCCTGCGAAGCCTCATGCACGCTGAACATCGAGGACGCGCCCGTCACCATCAAGACGATTGAATGCGCCATCGTTGACAAGGCCTGGGAAAACGGGTGGCTCAAGCCCGTCATTGCCGGTGAGAAGACCGGAAAGAAGGTGGCAGTCGTCGGCTCAGGCCCATCTGGACTTGCGGCAGCACAACAGCTTGCCCGTGCCGGGCACAGCGTTCATGTCTTTGAAAAGAATGCCAAGGCCGGCGGGCTTCTCCGCTACGGCATTCCCGACTTCAAGATGGAAAAGCACCTCATCGACCGCCGCGTCGAGCAGATGGAGGCCGAAGGCGTCACCTTCCACTATGGCGCTCACATCGGCGTGACCCAGGATGCGAAACAACTCATCGACTCCTTCGATGCCGTCCTGATCTGCGCCGGTTCGGAGAAGTCACGGGATCTCCCCGTTCCGGGCCGCGACCTTGATGGCGTACACTATGCAATGGAATTCCTGCCGCAGCAGAACCGCCGTGTCGGCAAGGAGTCGCCGCTCGACAACAAGCCCATTCTTGCCAACGGCAAGCATGTGGTGGTGATCGGGGGTGGCGATACCGGATCCGACTGCATTGGCACCTCGCTTCGCCAGGGTGCGCTCTCCGTGACGCAGATCGAAATCATGCCGAAGCCACCGGAGAAGGAAAACAAGGCGCTGACCTGGCCCAACTGGCCCATGAAGCTGCGCACCTCATCCAGCCACCAGGAAGGTGCGGAACGCGACTTCTCGGTGCTGACGACGGCTTTCCGTGGCGAAGACGGAAAGGTCAAGGCACTGCAATGCGCGCGCGCAGGCTCGGACATGAAGCCTGTTGCAGGGTCAGAATTCGAACTGAAGGCCGATCTCGTGCTGCTTGCCATGGGATTTGTTCACCCCGTGCACGAAGGCATGTTGAAGAGCCTGGGCGTGAAGCTGGACCCGCGCGGCAACGTGGAAGCCAATGTCCGTGACTACAAGACCTCGATCGAGAAGCTCTTTGCGGCAGGTGATGCCCGTCGCGGCCAGTCGCTGGTGGTCTGGGCCATCCGCGAGGGTCGTCAGGCCGCCCGCTCCGTCGATGAGTTCCTCATGGGGTCAACAACCCTGCCACGCTGAGGTCTCACGGCGCCGTGGCCGAGACGCTGAAGTCGTCAAAGCGGCCAAAGGGAACGCCCAATGCTTCACCGGTGCGGTAGAAACGTTGTGCGAGCGAGTTGCGGGAGATGCGCAGTCCGAGCTTTCCGGCATTGGAAAGGTCTGGCGTAATCTTCTGGGGCACTTCCTTGGCAAGGGCCTCGGCCTCGAAACTGACTGACGCGCCATCGATGCCTTGCTGCCCGAACAGCGGCGAGGTGCTGGATGGCAACGCCACAGCCACCTGAACTTCGGCGGCAAGCGGGTCTTCCTTCGAGGATTGCAGTTCCGGCACCCTCTCGGTCTTGCGGATCGCTCCCATGACCAGATCGGCGAGATAGTCGTTGCCCTGGCGCGAGAAATTGATGCCGTCCTTGCCGCGAAGCCGTCGTGCCTTGCCCTTCTCGTCCAGGTCACCGATCATGTAGGTGCCTTCGGGAGTGAGCAGCGCGGGGCGCACGTCAACAAGGATCTGGTTTCCGGTAACCACCCGTTCCCGCTGAAGGCCCGTGATCATCTGCATCTGCGCATCGAACTCGCTGTTCTGCATCGGCGGCAGCGTGATCCAATAGACCCTCGCGCCGTTGCTGCGTGCGCTGGCGAGAATATTGTCCATGTTCTCCTTGTAGCGCTCCTGCCACTCCGCCGTCCCCGGCTCGAAGCTGGCTTCCGGGGTCTTGATGGTCCGATAGTCATTCACGCCCATGAAGGCGACGACTGCATCGAATTTGCCGGACCTCAGGATTTTCGGAATGGCCGCCGGCCAATTGTAGATTTCGGGACGCGCCACTCCGGACGCATCATTGGCGCGGCTCACGACTTCAAAGCGCGGGTCAAGCTCGGTGAGGCGTTCCAGCCCCGCACCCAGCCCACGCGCCAAAGCATCACCCGCAACCACGAAGCGAAACACACCATCATCGCCACCGAAACGCTCTCCGGGCGAATGGACCTGTGCAGGAGCCACAACGACCACTTCCGGCCTTGGAGCAACCGGTTGCTGGGCCACCACTTCATTTGGCT
>JAEUMJ010000009.1 GCA_016792865.1 Hyphomicrobiales bacterium
GGTTTTCTAGGGCAGCGGTTTTTTTGCGTCTTCGAGTTTCGCCGCAAAGCTGCCGCCGGGGCGGATGTCGTCGGGCGTGAGCGGCCCCACGTGCTTGTTGCGGATCACGCCGTTGCCATCGACGATGAATGTCTCGGGCACGCCATAGCCGCCCCAGTCGATCGTCACGCGGCCATCGCTGTCGGACCCGACGGCAGCGAAGGGAAGGCCCAGCGCGCCGAGAAAGCGGCGGGCGTTGTCGGGCTTGTCCTTGTTGTTGATGCCCACGAGCCGGATGTCGCTGCGCCCGGCAAGCTCCATCAGGACGGGGTGCTCGTCACGGCAGGGCACGCACCAGGACGCCCAGATGTTCACCACATGCACCTGCCCGGTTTTCAGTTCCGCATCCGAGAGGCCGGGCACGCCGAGCTGGTCGATGGCAGGCAGGTTGAAGGCGGGAACCGGCTTGTTGATCAGGGCCGAGGGCAGCGTCGAGGGATCGCCCGAAAGCCCCCTATAGAACAGCAGCGCCAGCCCGGCAAAGAGCAGCATCGGCACCGCAAGGGCAATGTTCCGGCGGTTCATCCTCATTCCTCCGGCGCGGAATGGCGACGGGCCTCGGCGTCGAGCTGGCGCTTCTTCATGAAGGTCCAGGCCACGAGGCCGAGCAGCACCGCGGCCGACAGCACATAGGACGCCAGCACGAAACCGACATGGGGAGAGGCGAGGTCCAGCATCAGTGTGCTCCGATGGCCTTGAGACGCGCCGTGCGGATCTTGCGGGCGGTGATTTCATTGCCGATCGCCACAAGATGGAGGGCGATGAAGAAGAAGGTGTAGCCCAGCGCCATCAGCAGCAGCGGCCAGAGCATGGCGGGATCGATGGCCGGGCCATCCATCTTCACCACGCTTGCGGGCTGGTGCAGCGTGTTCCACCAGTCCACGGAAAATTTCACGATCGGAATGTTGATCACGCCCACCAGCGCCACGACCCGGGCGAGGCCCGCTGCCCGGTGCGGATCATCGAAGGCCTTCCACACCGCGAGATACCCCAGATAAAGAAGCATCAGCACGAACATCGAGGTGAGACGGGCATCCCACACCCACCACGTTCCCCACATGGGCTTGCCCCAGATCGAACCGGTGGCGAGCGAGAGGAAGCAGAAGGCGGCTCCCATGGGCGCCGCCGCCTTCGCTGCCGCATCGGCGAGCGGATGGCGGAAGACCAGCGCCACGGCACTGGCCACTGCCATCATCACGTAGACGAACAGCGCCATCCACGCGGCAGGCACATGCACATACATGATGCGCACGGTTTCGCCCTGCTGGTAGTCGGCGGGACTTGAGAACAGCGCGAGATAGAGGCCGGGCCCAAGGGTCAGCGCCGTTGCGGCCCAGGCCCAGGGAATGACCTTGCGGGCGATCCGCATGAACAGGTTGGGGTTGGCGAGGATCTGCATGGGGCTCTCTTAGCGCCTTCAATTCAGCGAAAATAGGCCCTCAGCGCCGCAGCCGCCGCCCAGGGCTGAATCACCAATGCAACCAGGGCGATGGCGCAGAGGACCAGCAGCGAGGAGGTGCTGCCCGAAGGACCGAGATCGCCGGTCGAGGCGGCAATGCCGAAGATCAGGACCGGCACGTAGAGCGGCAGCACCAGCAGCGGCACCACCAGCCCGCCGCGACGCAAGCCGGCGGTGACGGCACCGGCCACCGCGGCGAGGAGCGAGAGGGCAAGCGACCCCGTCACCATCGCCAGCATCACCGGCAGGATGCGGCCCGTGTCGAGATTGAGAAGGATGCCGAGAGGCGCCGCAAGGATGGCAAGCGGGAGGCTGACCGAGAGCCAGTGGGCCAGGGCCTTGGCGAGGCAGGCCAGCTCCAGCGGCAGGTCGCCCATGGCCAGAAGGTCGAGCGAACCGTCTTCATGGTCCTGCTGGAACATGCGCTCGGTGGTGAGCAGCACCGCGAGCAGCAATGCCAGCCAGATCAGGCCGGGGGCAAGCCGCCCGAGGGTGGCCTGATCCGGGCCAAGTGCCAGCGGGATCATCACCATGAAGGCGAGCATGAAGGACAGCGCCGCCCCTAGGCTGCCTCCCTGGCGGAACATCAGGACAAGATCGCGGCGCAGGAGGGTGGTGAAGTCCATCACGCCGCTCCCGCAAGGGTGATGACGT
>JAEUMJ010000015.1 GCA_016792865.1 Hyphomicrobiales bacterium
TGGGCGCATTCTATCCTCGATGGCTGGCAGTCGCTGCAGATGGAGCTTGCCGCCATCAAGGGCAAGTCGGGTGGACTTGTCGGAAGGCTGGTGCTGGGCGCCATCCCCTCGGCGCTGCCCAAGGCTAGCTTCCTCACCAAGGCTTTGAACGCGGCGCATCCGGCGGTGGATTTCACCATCCTGTCGCATTCCTCCGAGGATATAATCCGTACACTGAGTGATTTTTCGATCGATGCGGGCATCACCTACCTGGACAACGAGCCTGTGGAAGGCTTGATGCAGGCCGAGCTCTACCGCGAGAACTACTGCCTGTTCGTGGCCAGCGAAAATCCGCTGTCCGCCCGCGAGTCCGTCACCTGGTTCGAGGCGGCCCAGCAGCCGCTCTGCCTGCTCACCCCGAACATGCAGAACCGCCGGATCATCGACCGGGCCTTTGCAGCGGCCAAGGTCCAGCCCACCGCCCGGCTGGAAACCAATTCCATCATGAACCTCATATCTTCGGTGCGCAGCATGGGACTTTGCTCCATCATGCCGGACTATTTCCGCAATGCCCTGGGGTCGCTGGAGGGTGTGGTGGCCGTTCCCCTGGTGGAGCCGGTCGTTTCCCACAAGGTCGGCCTTGTGGCGGTGGACCGGGATCCGCTGTCGCCGCTCATTGCTGCCCTTTTCGCAAGTGCGAGAAGCTTGAGCATTCCCGACTAGGCCACTCGATCATCCGGGCCACCTATGGTGTCATTGGTGGAGTCAATTGGCCTTCGTCCCGCCTTTCAGTCAAAAGGCGACACATGACCGCAAAAACGACATTGATCGACTTCACCGGCCAGGGGGATTCACCTGCCCCGGCCATTTGCGCGCGCCACGGCAACAAGCCCGATGCGCTGTTGGAAATACTGCATGATTTGCAGGAAGAGGTGGGGCATGTGCCCGAGTCTTCCCTCGCCGTCATTGCCCGTGCGCTGAACCTTTCTCGCGCAGAGGTTTACGGCGTCGCCACCTTCTACCACGACTTCCACCTCAAGCCGCAGGGCCAGCATGTCATCAGGATTTGCCGCGCCGAAGCCTGCCAGTCCATGGGCGGGCGCGAACTGCAGGCCATGGTCGAGAAGTTCTTGAATGTCCGCATGGGTGGCACCACGTCAGACAACAAGGTGACGCTGGAAGCCACCTATTGCCTTGGCCTCTGCGCCACCGCACCTGCCATCATGGTGGATGGAAAGGTCATTGGCCGTGTTGACGCCGCCAGGCTGAAGCCCATCCTTGCCGAGGTGACGAAATGATCCGCCTGTTCCTCACCCGCGATTCCGCTGCCCTCGCCGTTGGCGCTGATGACGTTGCGGAAGCAATCGCTGCGGAAGCAAAGGCCCGCAACCTTGCACTGTCCATTTCGCGCACCTCGTCGCGCGGCCTGTTCTGGCTGGAACCCTTCGTGGAAGTTGAAACGCCGGCCGGCCGCGTCGGCTATGGACCCGTTTCCGTTGCCGACGTGAAGGCGCTGTTCGACGCCGGTTTTGAAAACGGGGGCGCCCACCCGCTCTCGCAGGGCCGGACCGAGGAAATTCCCTACCTGAAGAACCAGGAACGGCTGACCTTCGCGCGGGCCGGACTCACCGAACCGCTGTCCGTCGAGCAGTATCAGGCGCACGGCGGATTTGCCGGATTGAAAAAGGCGCTCTCGCTTTCAGGCCAGGAGATCGTGAAGGAAGTCACGGACTCCGGCCTTCGCGGCCGCGGCGGCGCGGGCTTTCCTGCCGGCATCAAGTGGAAGACGGTGCACGATGCGGTGGCAGACCAGAAATATGTCTGCTGCAACGCAGATGAAGGCGACAGCGGCACCTTCGCCGACCGCATGGTGATGGAGGGCGATCCCCTCATGCTGATCGAAGGCATGACGATTGCGGGAATAGCATCCGGTGCCACAAGGGGGTTCATCTATATCCGCTCGGAATATCCCCACGCCATCGAGACGATGAAGGCAGCCATCGCGGCAGCGGTTGCCGCCAATTTCCTTGGGCCGAATATTCAGGGTACGGACAAATCCTTCACCCTCGAAGTGCGGCGGGGGGCTGGCGCCTACATCTGCGGCGAGGAGACCGCGATGCTTGAAAGCCTCGAAGGCAAGCGCGGCATGGTTCGCGCCAAGCCTCCCATCCCCGCCCTTGAGGGGTTGTTCGGCAAGCCCACGATCATCAACAACGTGCTCACCTTTGCCGCCGTTCCGTTCATTCTTGCAAATGGCAGCAAGGCATACGCCGATCATGGCATGGGCCGGTCGCGCGGCACCCTGCCCTTCCAGCTCGCGGGGAACATCATGCGCGGGGGGCTTGTCGAGAAGGCCTTCGGCGTCACCCTTGGGCAATTGGTGAATGATTTCGGCGGCGGCACCCATTCCGGCCTCGCGGTTCGCGCCATCCAGGTGGGCGGCCCGCTCGGTGCCTATGTCCCCGCTTCGCAACTCGACATGCCGATGGACTATGAAACCTTCGCCGCCGCCGGGGCGATGGTGGGCCATGGCGGTATCGTGGTGTTCGACGAGAGCGTCGATATGGCCGCGCAAGCCCGCTTTGCCATGGAGTTCTGCGCGGTGGAATCCTGCGGCAAGTGCACGCCCTGCCGCATCGGCTCTACCCGCGGCATGGAAGTGATCGACAGGATCGTTGCCGATCAGGACCGCGCCCGGAACATCACCCTTCTGGAAGACCTGTGCCAGACCATGACGGACGGGTCGCTCTGCGCCATGGGTGGCCTCACGCCCATGCCGGTGATGAGCGCCCTCAAGCATTTCCCCGAACATTTCAAGCGCACCAAGCGCCTTGCTGCGGAGTAATCCCATGCTGATCAAGGAAACCGACTTCGGAACTCCCGCCGCCACCGGCAAGATGGTGACGCTGGAAATCGACGGTCATGAGGTCACGGTGCCGGAAGGCACATCGATCATGCGTGCCGCCATGGAGCTTGGCACCAAGATCCCGAAACTCTGCGCCACGGATTCTCTCAAGAGCTTCGGCTCCTGCCGCCTTTGCCTTGTGGAAATCGAAGGCCGCAAGGGAACGCCCGCCTCCTGCACCACACCCGTTGCCTCCGGCATCAAGGTCCGCACACAGACGGACCGCCTTGCCAACCTGCGCAAGGGCGTGATGGAACTCTATATCTCCGACCACCCCCTCGACTGCCTCACCTGCGCGGCAAACGGTGACTGCGAGCTGCAAGACATGGCCGGTGCCGTGGGCCTGCGCGACGTGCGGTATGGCTATGCCGGAGACAATCACATCGCACCGTGCAAGGCGAATGGCGAGGAGAACTTCCGCTACAAGCCGAAGGACGAAAGCAATCCCTATTTCACCTTCGATCCCGCGAAGTGCATCGTCTGCTCGCGCTGTGTCCGCGCCTGTGAGGAGGTGCAAGGAACCTTCGCCCTCACCATCGATGGCCGCGGTTTCGCATCACATGTCTCGGCGGGCATGGATGAAGGCTTTCTCGCATCCGAATGCGTGAGCTGCGGCGCCTGCGTTCAGGCCTGCCCGACGGCCACGCTGACCGAAAAGTCAGTGATCGAGATGGGACAGCCGGAACACTCGGTTGTCACCACCTGCGCCTATTGCGGCGTCGGATGTTCCTTCAAGGCCGAAATGAAGGGCGACGAGGTTGTCCGCATGGTGCCTTACAAGGATGGCGGCGCGAACGAGGGCCATTCCTGCGTCAAGGGCCGCTTCGCATGGGGATATGCCACCCACAAGGACCGCATGACCAAGCCGATGATCCGTGAACGGATCACCGATCCATGGAAGGAAGTGAGCTGGGACGAGGCGATCCGGCACACGGCCAATCGCTTCAAGGATATCCAGGCCAAGTACGGCACGGGTTCGATCGGTGGCATCACCTCATCACGCTGCACCAACGAGGAAGTCTATGTGGTGCAGAAGATGATCCGCGCCGCCTTCCACAACAACAATGTGGATACCTGCGCCCGCGTCTGCCACTCACCCACGGGCTATGGCCTGTCCAAGACCTTCGGCACCTCTGCCGGCACGCAGGACTTCCGTAGCGTCGATGAGGCCGACGTGATCATGGTGATCGGTGCCAACCCCACGGACGGGCACCCGGTTTTCGCCAGCCGCATGAAGAAGCGCATCCGCAAGGGTGCCAAACTGATCGTGGTGGACCCGCGCCGCACCGACTCGGCGAAGAGTCCGCATGTCCTCGCCGCCTATCACCTGCCGCTGATGCCCGGCACCAACGTCGCGATCGTGAACGCCATGGCACATACGATCCTGACCGAGGGCCTGGAAAACAAGGGCTTCATCGCCGAACGCTGCGACACGGAAGAATTCAGGCGCTGGTCGGACTTCATCCGCGACAAGCGTAACTCGCCGGAAGTCCTGGGACCGATTGCAAATGTCGATCCGGAAGCCATCCGCGGTGCCGCCCGCCTCTATGCCACCGGCGGCAATGCCGCGATCTACTACGGACTCGGCGTTACAGAGCATTCGCAAGGCTCCACCATGGTCATGGGCATGGCAAATCTCGCCATGCTCACCGGCAACATTGGCCGGCGCGGCGTGGGCGTGAATCCCTTGCGCGGCCAGAACAACGTGCAGGGTTCCTGCGACATGGGTTCCTTCCCGCACGAGTTCTCCGGCTACCGGCATGTCGGCGACGACGCGGTACGCCAGATGTTCGAAACCGTTTGGCAGGCTTCGCTCGATCCTGAGCCTGGCCTCCGCATCCCGAACATGCTGGACGCTGCCGTCGAAGGCACCTTCAAGGGTATCTTCGTGCAGGGCGAGGACATCGCCCAATCCGATCCGAACACGGTGCATGTCACCTCGGCGCTGGCCGCCATGGAGTGTGTGGTGGTGCAGGATCTCTTCCTGAATGAAACCGCCGCCTACGCCCATGTCTTCCTGCCCGGCACCTCCTTCCTCGAAAAGGATGGCACCTTCACCAATGCCGAACGCCGCATCAATCGCGTTCGCCAGGTGAAGAAGCCCATGCAGGGCAAGCACGAATGGCAGGTGGTGTGCGAACTCGCGCAGGCCATGGGCTATGACATGCGTTACGGCAGCGCCTCCGAGATCATGGACGAGATCGCCAGCGTCACTCCCACCTTCAAGGGTGTCTCCTTCGACAAGATCGAGAAGATGGGTTCGGTGCAGTGGCCGTGCAACGATGCTGCGCCGGACGGCACCCCGATCATGCACGTCGACAGGTTCGTGCGCGGCAAGGGTCGCTTCATGATCACGGAGTATGTGCCCACCGACGAACGCACCAACCGCGAATTCCCGCTGATCCTCACGACGGGCCGCATCCTCTCGCAGTACAATGTCGGCGCACAGACCCGCCGCACCGCAAACGTGACATGGCATGCGGAAGACGTGCTGGAAATCCACCCGCATGATGCTGAGGTGCGCGGCATCCGCCACGGCCAGCTCGTTTCGATCACCTCGCGAATGGGAGCGACCACCTTGCGCGCCGACGTGTCCGACCGCATGCCGCAAGGCGTTGTCTACACGACCTTCCATCACCCGGTTTCAGGCGCCAATGTCATCACCACGGAATTCTCCGATTGGGCCACCAACTGCCCGGAATACAAGGTGACAGCCGTGCAGGTGACGCTGTCCAACCGCCAGTCTGACTGGCAGGAAGAATGGGAAGTGCGTGAACGCGAGAACAAGCGGGTGGCGGCGGAGTGACGATCTCCTTGCCATCCGGCCTCGAACCGGCGCCGCAAGGTGACGGGACTGAGGACACATGCAGCATCGCCGTGACCGGCAGTCTGGCCGGGCAACAGGTACAGTGGTTCCTGCCGGAAGAAGTGCCGGTGGCGCTGCATTTCAACAGCGTGTCCTATGCCGTGATGATGGCCACACCGGCCGATCTGGAAGACCTTGCAATCGGCTTTGCGCTGTCGGAGGGTCTTGTCGCCCATGCATCCCATGTGAGGAACGTGCTCGCATTTCCGTCCGGCGACGGCTTCACGGCGGACGTGTCCATCGTCGATGAGCACTTCATCCGTGAACGGATGGTTTCCCGATCCCTGGAAGGCCGGGTTGGTTGCGGCCTGTGCGGCATTGCCGAAATGGCCGATGCCATCAGGATGCCGGGCGGCAAGCTGCCCCATCAGCCGCTCTCTGCCGACGCCGTGCAGCGCGCGTTTGAAGCGCTTCCCGAATTCCAGCCGATGAACACCGTGAACCGCACCGTTCACGCTGCGGCCTGGGCCTCTGAAGATGGCAAGATCCTCCTGGCGCGCGAAGATGTGGGCCGGCACAATGCCCTCGACAAGTTGATCGGAGCCATGGCCCGCGCCGGAATGTCCCCCGCGCACGGCTTTGCGCTGATGTCGTCGCGCTGTTCCTTCGAGCTTGTGCAGAAATGCGCATGCGTCGGGATCAGCGCCCTTGCCACCGTTTCGGCCCCTACCGCGCTAGCCTATACGCTGGCGAAGCAGGCGGGCCTTTCCCTTGCCGCGCTCGCACGACAGGGCGTGATGATTTTCGATGGAGACAAGAATGGAAGTCCGTGACGCTGTTCGCATGGCGAACCAGATCGGCGATTTCTTCAAGAGCTACCCGGAGCAGGAAGCGCTCGACGGAATTGCCGAGCACATCAACAAGTTCTGGGAACCGCGCATGCGCCGCATTTTCTTTGCCCACATGGACGCGGGCGGCGAGGGCATCTCGCCCATCGTGAAAAAGGCATTGCCGCTGATCAGGCGGCCCAAGGCAGCCTGACGGTTCGGCTCAGAAGCGGACCTTTGCGAAAGTGGCGCGGTGATCGCTTGGCCATGGCGTGACCACAAGATCAGCTTGCGGCGCTTTCTCGCCAACAATTCCTGCCGCCACCACCTCCAGCTTCGCAGCCTTTGCGAGGGCAAAGTCAATGCGGTCGTGATGGTCATCCTTGGCGGAAGGTTCCGAGGTTGGCGTCCAGGTGAAGGCCGGCTTTGCCGCAACATCGGGGAAAACCTTGCGATAGGTATCCACAAAGCCCTTTTCCTCTATGGCTTTCACGGTCGGCCATTCCACCGCCAAGGGCTGATGGCCTGCCTTCACCGCAGCTTCCGTCCAATCGAGATGTGATGGCTCGTTGAAGTCGCCAAAGACAAAGGCGGCATCTGCTTCGCCTGCCTCGGCCATATCTGCAAAGAGCAGCTTGAGACCCTTCTCGCGCGTATCACGGGCATACCTGACTGCCTCCCCGGCGGTCTTCACGAAGGGCGCATCGCCATACTCGATGTTGAGCAATTGATAGGGCTGGTAAGGTGAGTCATCGAGGTGAATGTTGAAGACCTGGACTTTGCGGCCGTCCACGTCGAGGGTAACGCCCGTGTCGTTCTTGGTTGCCTTCCCGGTGATCGGATAGCGGCTGACAATGGCATTGGCCCAAAGTGCATCGTTGCTCGCAGTCTGGTCGTAGTAGTGATAGCCCAGTGCCGCTGCGATTTTTGCCGCAACGCTTTCGCCGACGGGTGGACAGGCATCCGCCGTACACGGATCACTCTCCAGACGGGTTTCCTGAATGCCGATCACATCCGCGTTCACCGCCTTGATCACGGCCACGGTTTCATCCACCGGCTTGTTCTCATTGGCACCGCCACCCCAGATATTGTAGCTCATGATGGTGAGGTCAGTGGCAAATGCCTGGGGCGCCAGAGCCGAGGAAACAAGCAAGGCAAGGAAGTATTTTCTCACAGGGGCAATCTCCACGTTTTGCAGTCTTCTTGCGCGGTCAACGCAACACCCTGATGACGCCGGAGCCTCATTCCGGTTGCAGGATGATGAAAGGCTCGTTGATGCAGCGGCGCAGGAGCTTTTCGTAGGCGGGATATTCAGCCTCCTCCTGCCGGATGAGACCGAAGCGGGGATTGGCCCCGAAGGCGCGGAATGGTGCAAGCACGATCGGAATCGCAATCGGCATGAGTGTGGCCCCCTTGCCCGATTGCAGCGTGGCGAGAAGGCCGAACATCTCGCCGCCGATCATGGGACGTGAAAGGGTCGCCATGCGGTGCTGGCCGTGCTTGTTGGTGACGAGATAGATGTAGCCGGACTGATGCGGCACGGCGACAACGCCGTCCTGCTTGTAGGCCGTGTCCAGCCGCTCGCTTTCCTGGAACACCAGATGGGAGAGTGCCGGATCCCAGCGGATCTCGGTGCGGTAGGCGTAGATGCCCTTCGCGACGCTGAAGGATGGCCGCAGCGTCAGGTAGCTGCCTTCCAGCCACTTCACAGCGGGCCGGGAATAGGAACCCAGCGTATCGGGAGCAAGGGCCGCTTCGGCGGATGCGTGACCGTTTCCCCCGCGCCGGAGCTTCAGGCCAAGCGCCGTCTCCAGCCGCACCACCGTGGCCAGCGTGAATGGCCTCTGTCCCGCCATGGCCTTTTCGAGGGTTGAAAGCGAAAGCCGGGCGTCCTCGGCCAGGGCGGCGCGGGTCATCCTGCGCTTCGCCAGTTCCTCGCGGATCAGGCTGCTGATGGCCCTGTTCTCTTCCGCTGAGAGGTCTTCGTCCGACATGTCCGTTCCCGTGGTGCATCCCCTGCACAAACCCGTACATATCCGGACAAGGCCACCAAACGCAAGAAACTGCGGGCAAGTTCCGGCAGAAGAAAGAAGGACTTCACGTTGGCGGCGCACCTGCTTTGTCCGTAGATGAAACCTCCGAGGGAGCTCAACTCGGAGGAATGGACAGTGCAGAGCATTTCGCTTCCCGGCAGCGCAGAAAGCCGGATCAAATCCCTGATCGACCGCATGGTCGCATGGTTCCTGTTGCTGGTGCTGGCGGTCACCGCCTTCATCGGAACCGCCGGAGCGGCCCAGCTTGCGGCTTTCGTCACCCCCAACGAAATGAAAAGCGGCAGCCTTCTGCTGAAATCGAAAGAGGGAAAATTCCTTGAGGCTCCGAGGCTTGGGGCTGATTACACCGTCACGGTTTCAGGCCCGACGGGCCGCACGATCCTGACTCAGCGCTTCACCAATCCCGCCAATGGCTGGGTGGAGGGCGTTTATGTCTTCCCGCTTCCGGAAACTGCGGCGGTGGATACGCTCAAGATCGTGTCGGGCAACCGGGTGATCGTGGGCGAAGTGCGCGAAAAGCAGGAAGCCAAGGTGATCTATGAAGAAGCCAAGCGCGCCGGACAGACCGCTTCGCTCCTCGAACAGGAACGCCCGAACATCTTCACCAATTCGGTTGCCAACATCGGCCCGCATGAAACCGTGGTGGTGCAGATCGAATACCAGGAGACGATCCGCCAGTCCCAAGGCACCTATTCGCTGCGCCTGCCGCTCGTGGTGGCCCCGCGTTACAACCCGGCCCCCATCGTGCAAACTGTGGATTTCCGCAGCAACGGCTATGGCATTGCGGTGAACGACCCGGTGCCGGATCGCGACCGCATTTCCGCGCCGGTACTTGATCCCGCGAAGAACGCACCCGTCAATCCGGTCACCATCAGCGTTGACCTCTCGGCGGGCTTTGCCCTGGACGAGGTCACCAGCCACCACCACACGGTCAAGGTTGAAACCATTGACGACACGCATCGCAAGCTCACACTGGACACCGGGAGCATTCCCGCCGACCGCGATTTCGAACTCACCTGGACAGCCAAGGGCGCAGCTCCCCAGGTTGGGCTTTTCCAGGAAGCGGTTCACGGCAAGACCTATCTCCTTGCTTCGGTGGTGCCGCCCTCTGTCGCCCCGACCGGCCCCGTGAAGCCGCGCGAAACCATTTTCGTGATCGACAATTCCGGCTCGATGGATGGGCCATCCATGCAACAGGCCAAGGATGCACTGCTGCAGGGCCTTGATACCCTGAAGCCGCAGGACCGCTTCAACATCGTGCGCTTCGATGACACCATGGACGTTCTCTTCAACGATGCGGTTTCCGCCAACAAGGAGTACCTCGATCAGGCCCGCGCCTTCGTCTCGGCCCTCCAGGCCAATGGCGGCACGGAAATGGTCCCGGCACTGAAGGCGGCCCTCATCGACTCCCGTCCGAACGATGCATCGAGCCTGCGTCAGGTGGTGTTCATCACAGACGGCGCGATCGGAAACGAGCAGGAACTTTTCGCAACAATCGGCCAGGGCCGCGGCCGCAGCCGCATCTTCATGGTCGGCATCGGTTCGGCACCCAACACCTACCTGATGACCCGCGCCGCCGAAATGGGACGTGGCACCTTCACGCTCATCAGTGAAGTGGACCAGGTGAAGGCACGCATGGAAGACCTGTTCAACAAGATCGGCCAGCCTGTCGTGACCGGTCTCTCCGCGACGCTGGATGGCTCGGAGGCGGCGTTGTCGCCCGCACAACTGCCTGACCTCTATCGCGGCGAACCGGTGCTGGTGATGGCCGAGGCCGGCCAGTTGAAAGGCACCTTGAAGGTCGAGGGCATGATCGGTGAAACGCCGTGGAGCGTGTCGCTTCCGGCCTCGGCAGCCGCACAGGGCAAGGGCATTTCGAAGCTGTGGGCCCATCGCAAGGTAGCGGAAATCGAAACGGCCGCCACCCTGAACCAGATCGGCACCGAGGAGGCAAACAGGCAGGTTCTCGCCGTTGCCCTCGCGCACCAGATCGTCTCCTCGCAGACAAGCCTGATCGCCGTGGACAAGTCTCCGAAGCGTCCGGCCAACATGCCCCTCACCCGCGCCGATGTTCCTCTCAACCTCCCGGCGGGTTGGAACTTCGAGAAGGTGTTTGGCAAGGAAGTGCCCGCTCCGCTTCCGCCTGCGCCCCGGCAGCGTGACGCTGCGGCTGATCCCTTCATGCAGCTTGCCGTCGCCGAGGCCCCTGCCAGCGCAAGCGCCCCGCAACAGGTGACCCTGCCGCAAACGGCAACACCTGCGGGCCTGCTCGCCGTGGTCGCCGCCTTGCTCGCGATGATCGCGCTCGCCTTCCGGCTCCTCGCCATGGCGCTGACACCGAAACACGGCTCCCCGCAGGCCTGATCCGATGGCCGCCTTCACACAGCAATCGCGCGTGCCCGAAACGGGACCAGCACTGCCCAACGGGCGCGCGCGGAAGGATGGACCGGCAATCCCCCGCCGCCGGTCCATCCTCAACCTCATCTCCATCCTCAGCCTTGCCGGAGCCATCGCCATGCTCGGAAAATCCAGCTGGATCATGCTGAAAGCCGAAGTCAGCCAGGTGCTTCTTGCCCGCGCCTTCACGCAAACGGTGGCCACGGGTACCCCCGTGAAGCCGTGGAGCTGGGCCGATACATGGCCTGTGGCCGAGATCAGGATTCCGCGCCTCGCGGCATCGGCAATCGTCCTCAATGGTGCCACGCCGGAATCGCTCGCCTTCGGACCCGCCCATGTGACGGAAACGCCGGAGCCGGGCGAACGCGGAACGAGCGTGATCTCCGCCCATCGCGATACGCATTTCGCCTTCCTGAAAGATGTGCAGAAGGGTGACCTCATCACCGTCACGCGCGGCGACGGCCTGACCTTCCGCTATGCCGTGACCTCACTGCGGGTGGCCGATTGGAACAGGAGCGGTATCGACGCCCATGCTCCCGGTCACAGGCTTGCTCTCACCACCTGCTTTCCCTTCGGCAGTGTGGTGCGCGGGCCGCAACGCTTCATTGTCGAAGCCGTGATGGTGAAGTGAATTCGGGAGCACATGGCATGACACTCTTCAAGGACACGTTGCGCTGGTCACTTCCTCTGTTCTGGTCTGGGATCGCCTTCGCCGCCTTCTTCACGACCCATGTCATGGGGCCGGACGCTGCGGACACGATCACGCTGCTTCCCCTGGGCTGGGCGGCGGCGGCCCTGTCCGGCACCACCGCATGTCTCAACCTTCTGTGGGGCAAGTGATCGGCAAGGCCATGGCGAGCCTGCCGCATCCTTTCGTGCTGATCATTCCGCCGCCTTCGTCCCTGGGGCTGGTTTCGGCTTGCGCCTTGCCTTTGGCAGCTTCCACAGATGATCGATCAGTTCATCAACCGTGATGCCTTCTTCGGAGTAGGCTTCTCCGGCAACGGAAATGCCCGCCTGCCCCACCGTGTCCGGCGTTCCCGAAACCAGCGGATGCCACCACGGCAAGGGCTTTCCTTCGTCGAGCAGCCGATAGGCGCATGTCTCCGGCAGCCAGCCGAGGGAACGCACGTTCCGCGCCGTCAGCGTCACGCAGTCGGGAACCCGCCTGGCGCGATTGGGGTAATCGGTGCAGCGGCAGGATTCGAGATCGAGCAGCTTGCAGGCGGCCCGCGTGTAGAGGAACTCGCCGGTATCCTCGTCCTCAAGCTTGTTGAGGCAGCACCGGCCACAGCCGTCGCACAGGCTCTCCCATTCGGCGCGACTCATCGTGTCGAGGGTCTTGGTTTTCCAGAAAGGCTCCGTCATGGGGCCTTGCTAGAACTAGCGGCTGGCGATTGCAACGGCAGCGCCACACATGGCTGCAGCACCGGCACGGTTTGCCACCTTCACGGCCTTCGGGCTTCTGAGCCAGCCCCGCGCCCACGACGCCGCAAAGGCCCAGGCGAGATCGACCGTCATCATCACCAGAACCGCAGTCACCACCAGTTCTGCCAGCCCCAGAGCCGTCACGGCCTGAAGATCGATGAGCGATGGCAGCAGCGCAAGGTAGAAGACCATGATCTTCGGGTTGCCGATGGTGAGGGCCATTCCGGTGAGGAAGAGGCGCCAGGACGAACCGGCTTCGGGCATGCCGCCGCCGTCCACGTCCGTGGGTGCGGTCCACATCCTCCACGCGAGATACAGGAGATAGGCCACTCCGGCATACTTGATGATGGAGAAGAGGAGATAGAACTTCTCCGCAATCACGCCGAGGCCGAGCACGGCAGCGACCAGCCAGAGCGCCTCTCCCAGCCACATGGCGGCGAGAAAGGGCAGAACGCTGCCCAGTCCGCGGCTGATGACGCGGGCCACCAGCGCGGCAATGGATGGCCCCGGAGAACCGGCATTCACAAAAAGTGC
>JAEUMJ010000119.1 GCA_016792865.1 Hyphomicrobiales bacterium
CCTGGCGGCGGCGGGCGGGAGCTATGCCGTCAAGGCAGCCATCTGGGACAGCAAGGTCAGGAAAGAGGGAGTGCAATCGGAGACCGGGCGGAGACTGCTCCTCCTGCTGGAGGGCGACACGCTATCGGCCACGGACCGCAGCGACGTGCTGTTGGCTCTTGGCAGGCTCCATGAACACGACAAGAACCATGCCGAGGCGTTTGCCTGCTGGGAAAAATCCCGCGAGATTGCCATAAGGACCGCACCACCCCTGAAGGACTACGCATCTTTCATCGCTCAGGTGAAGGCCCTGTTTTCACCCACAGTCTTTGCGGAGCTTGGGGAATTCGGCAATCAGAGCGAACAGCCTGTGTTCATCGTGGGTATGCCTCGTTCAGGCACCACCCTGACCGAGCAGATCATATCCTCGCATCCGGACGCTGTCGGCGTTGGCGAACTGGAAAATCTGGGCCGGCTGGCGCGCCTTCTCAAGCAGCAATGTGATGCTGCGGGAACTCCTGATGCACTCGCCGCCGCTGCCCGGAACGGCGAATTGCGGAAGCTGGCAGACGAGGGACTGCAATGCATGCGGGCTCTTGCGGGGCGCCCGGCAGCCCGGATCGTCGAGAAGATGCCGCATCACTTCATGACGGTCGGCTTCTTCGCGCTGTTCTATCCCAAAGCCCGTTTTGTCCATTGCCTCCGCAACCCGTTTGACACCTTCATCTCGTCCTATCAGAACCAGTTGAGCCATCATCACGCGTACTCCTACACGCAGGAGGGCTTTGTCAGGGAGTACCTGGCCCATGTGCGGCTGATGGAGTTCTGGAAGTCGCTCATTCCCGAACGCATCCTCACCCTGCCTTACGAAGGGCTGGCCGCGGCTCCTGCGGAATGGGCCCCCCGCATCATTGAATTCGTGGGATTGCCCTGGCACGAGGATTGTCTCCGCTTCTTCGAGAAGGGCGGCACCGTGAAGACCTTCAGCGCCCAGCAGGTGCGGAATCCCGTCTATTCATCTTCGGTTGAACGCTGGCGGGCGTATGAAACCCAGCTCCAGCCTCTTGTCCGGATGCTCAGTGAGGCGGGCTACGAGTATCCCCGCCAGGCCTAGGGCTGGGTGGCGATGAGCCTGTCCACCAGTGGTTCCATGATTGCGGCATCGACGTTGGCGAAGGCAATGCGGAGATAGTCTTCCTGCGCCGGACCGAACATGGACCCCGGCAGGCAGAGCACGTCATGCTCCTGCGCCAACCGCATGGCGACCGCCTTCGAGGCCTCGCCACGGAAGGGATGACGGACATAGGCGAAATAGGCGCCGCTGCTGATCAGCTTGTAGTCGAGACCCTTGCGGGCGAAGGCCGTGCGGATGGCGGCAAGACGGCCTGCCATCATGTCAAGCTTGCCGCGCTTCCACTGGTCGAGTTCGCGCAATGCAAAGATCACGCCCTGCTGGGTGATCTGTGGGGGGCAGATGGTCATGCAGTCGAGGATCTTGGCGGCCTCCGAGAGGATGGAGGGTCCGGCCGTCATTGCGCCCAGGCGGTAACCCGCAAGCGCGTAGACTTTCGAGAAGCTGTAGAGGTGGATCAATGTGTCGTTCCAATCGGACCGCTGGAAAAGACCGTGGGCGGGCGCAGGGTCGGGCCGGAAGTCCTTGTAGGTTTCATCCAGGATGAGCGTGATGCCGCGCGCCTTTGCAAGGTCGAAGAAGGCTTCGATCACCTCGGGCGGATAGACGGCACCGGTCGGGTTGTTTGGCGTGCACAGGATGAGCGCCTTGGTGCGGGGTCCGATGGCCTTCTCGGCGTCCTGCACCGAGGGATGGGACCGCCCCTCGGCAAATGCGGGAATCGTGTTGAGGCCAATTCCCAGCATCGTCAGCCACATCTGGTGATTGAAGTAATAGGGGACCGGGATGACAACATCGTCGCCCGCCTTGGCCACGGCCATGACGGCGGCGGCGAAGGCCTGGTTGCAGCCCGTGGTGATGGCGACGTGGTTCGGGGCGACCTTGGCCCCATAATCCGCCCCCAGATGATTGGCATAGGACTCGCGCAGAAGCGCAAGGCCGTAGATGTCGGTGTAACCGCCGGTGCCCGGTTGCAGGGCGATACGTCCGAACTCCTGTTGCAATTCCGGGGCAGGCGGGTAGCTCGGCACCGCCTGGCACAGGTTGATCAGGTCGCGGTTCCGGGGCCCTTGCCGCACCCAACTCATGGCCTCCGCAATCGGAGGTGCTTCCACGCGGCCAACGAGGTCAGAAACCGGGTATCCCATCTTGAAATCCTGCGCTTTGAAATTGCATCGATTTGAGGCATTGAGTTTGCATGACCGGGCCAACGATTGAAAGCATTTTGAAGACACGCCATGCGTGGCTGAAGGGGCAGCCCCACGATCTTGACGATGTTCGGGACAGGGCGGAGATGACCCGCATCATTTCCGGCAACTACCGGGTCTTTGAGGAGGTTCGGGACCGGGTGCTGCGCAACACCGACGCCTTCCTCCGGCACGTGGAAATTGTACCTGAAACACTGACGGCCGAGGGTCGCGCCCTTGTGGATGACCTGCTCCGTTTCGGCATTATCCTGCGGGAAGAACATGGCCACGAAATCTGCGAGGCGCAGGGCCGTCGCTACCTGTCGGGCGGCTGGCTCGAAGAACTGGCCTGGCTGGCGGCCATCGATGCGGGTGCCGACGAGGCGGTCTTCGGGCAGGCCGTCGGCTGGTCGGTCCATGGCTATTCCGGCGAAAACGAGATCGACCTGATCATGCGGGAGGGTGAGCGGCTGGGCTTCGTGTCCTGCAAGGCGCTGCGCTCGGAAATCGACATGCATGACAAGAAGCACCGCAATCGCCTGATGGATGCCGTGCACGAGGCCGATAATCTGATCGATCACTTCGGGCGGCAGGGTGACAAGGTGGCCATCCTCGTCTCGACCGATCTTTTTGATGAAGCAAAGGGAACCGTCCGCTACAATGCCTTGATGGGCAAGGCCGCCATTCTCGATGTCCGCATCATTCCCCTTGAGGAAATGGCGTTCGACAAGCTGCGCCAGGCCCTCGCGAACCTCATCCAGACCGAAAAAATGGATAACACATGAAAGCGATCACGTTTGCACACACGGGTGGTCCCGATGTCCTGAAGTATGTCGACGTGGATGTTCCCCCGCCGGGGCAAGGGGAGGTCCGCATCCGCCATACGGCCATTGGCCTGAACTTCATCGACACCTATCACCGCAGCGGCCTTTATCCGGTGCCGTTGCCCAGTGGCATCGGGCTGGAGGCGGCGGGGGTGGTCGAGGCGCTGGGTGCCGGGGTCAAGGGTTTCAAGGTGGGCGATCGGGTTGCCTACGGCGTGGGCGCTCCGCTGGGAGCCTACGCGCAGGTCAGGAACTATCCCGCCAAGCGCCTGGTCAAGCTGCCGAAAGCCATCAGTGACGAGGCGGCGGCAGGCATGATGCTGAAAGGCATGACGGCGCGCTACCTCTTGCGCGCCACCTACAAGGTGAAGCGCGGGGAGACGATCCTGCTTCATGCAGCGGCCGGCGGTGTCGGCCTGATCCTGTCGCAATGGGCGAGGGCGCTTGGGGCCAAGGTGATCGGCACGGTGGGCAGCGACGAGAAGGCCGCTCTCGCCAGGGAGAACGGGTGTCACCATGTGATCAACTCCTCGACCGAAGACGTGGCCAGGAAGGTGCGCGAAATCACCAACGGAGTCGGTGTTCCGGTCGTGTACGATGGCGTCGGACAGGCGACCTTGATGGCGTCCCTTGACAGCCTGCGCCCGCGCGGCCTTCTGGTCAGCTTCGGCAATGCCTCCGGTCCCGTCAAGGCACTGGACCTTGGCTGGCTGTCCAGCCGTGGGTCGCTGTTCGTCACGCGGCCCACCCTGATGGCCTATACGGCGGATGACAATGAGTTCCAGGAAACCGCCGCCGATCTTGTGGACGTGGTCAAGTCCGGCAAGGTCAAGCTGACCGTCAACCAGCGCTATCCGCTGGCAGAGGCGGCACAGGCCCATCGTGATCTTGAAGCGCGCAAGACCACCGGCTCCACCGTGTTGCTGCCGTAGGAGTGGGCGTGTCCGTGAATCTGGAGAGCGAAGTACGCTCCATCATGAAGCTGTATTCCGAGGCGCGTTTCAAGCTTGGTTTGGAACGGGCCTTGGCATTGCACAAGGCTGCACCCAATCTGGCGGTGACAAATTACTGCGTCGGTCACGGTTTGGGCGCCATGCAGCATCTTCGGGATGCCGTGCCATACCTGCGAAAAGCAGCGCAACTCGAGCCGCGCAACGCCGACTTCCTGATCCGCTACAGTCGGGCACTGCTCGACCTGGGGCGCATTCGGGAAGCGGAATCCAACCTCATGCGGGCGCGGGAGATCAATCCGAAGCTCTCCATCATTCCCTGGACCCTGGCGATCTTCTATTCATCGATCAATCGTTTCGATCTCGCCGTCCCGTACTTCGAGCAATTCCTTTCGCTCGACATGCCGGAACAGATCGCGGACGGGGCGAGGCTCGACTGGGCTCACGCCCTGATCGAAGTCGGCAGGTCCGAAGAGGCGGAACCCATCCTGCGCGGCCTGTTGGGGAGTGCGAAGGCACGCGGAGCGGCATTGGCGCACCTCTCCAACATCAAGGCGTTCCCCTTGGGCAGCCATGAAGACGGGATGATCGATCAGCTGCTGGAGCAGACGGGCCTGAGCAACTTGGACCGCTATGTGTTGCTGAGTACAAAGGCAAGAAGTTTCGCGGCAGCCAAGGACTACGCCAGCGAGTATGCGCTTCTGAAGGAAGGCAAGAAGGCGCGGGGCGGAAAGGACACGATCCGCGATTTCACCCGCCTGATTGATGACACCATCGCGGGTTTCACGCCGGAGATGATTGCGGAGCTTTCCGCATTTGTTGGCAATCAGAACTTCCGGCCCATCTTCGTCCTGGGCCTGCCGCGCTCCGGCACAACCCTGACCGAGAAGATCCTTTCAGGTCATAGCAAGGTCGGCGGTGCCGGCGAACTCACCCAGATTGCGGACTTCTTCTTCAGCGTGATCGCCGATCGACCGGCAAGCCAGTTCCTGCCCCAGGCGCGCGCCTTGGGCCGCAGTGCCGTGCTGGAAAGGCTCTCCGAGATCGAGGCCACCATGCGCTTCCTCTGTCCGGGAAAGGAACGTGTGGTGGACAAGATGCCCCACAACTTCCTCTATTGTGGCGTGATTGCCGCGATGTTTCCCGCAGCAAGGATCGTTCATGTCTTCCGGTCACCGGCGGACAATTTCCTGTCGGGCTTCAAGGCCACACTCAATCCCTTGCACAGTTACTTCGATGCACCGGATGTGTTCATTCCTTATTTTGAGCAGTACCGCAGGCTGATGGAGCACTGGTACAAGGTGTTGCCGCAGCAGATGTTCCCCTTGCACTATGAGCGGCTTGTCACCGATCCGAACGGCACGATTGCCGAATTGCTGGATTTCTGCGGTCTCGATTGGGAAGAGGATTGCCTCTACCCTGAGCGTTCCAGCAGTCGCATCGGCACGGCGAGCGTGATGCAGGCGCGTCAACCCATCAACGCCAATTCGGTTGGCGGCTGGAAAAAGTACGCGGATCAGCTTCAGGTGATCGTGGACAGGCTGGGAGACGGTCTGTTCACGCTTCCCCGGCAGGGGGCCTGAGCAGCCTTATTGGCTCGCCACCTGGTCGCACTTGTCCACGGAGGCCTGGGCAATGGGAACCCATTGCGGCTCGCAGCTTGTTTGCTGGCACAGGAACTTGGCGATTGCGGTGGAAGGAACGGCGTGGGCGACGTTGATCAGGTTTCCGTTGGCGTCGGTGAGCGTGCTCACGACCATGCCGATGAACCTGCCGTTGCTGTCGAACAGGGGGCCACCGCTCTCACCCTTCTTGGTGTCCATCTTTAGGACAAGGGCGTCGGGATACCCGAACTTCCCGTAGGCCACGGCCCGCCCGAAGTGACGGCCCTGCAATTCGCCGATTCGCGCAGTATCGCTTTGGGCATGGGGGCGGCCCAGCGTGAAGACCAGATTGTTGGGCGCAACACAGCCCGGCATCGCCGGCTTCACGGACACGCCTGAAAATCCGCGCAACTTGATGAGCGCCATGTCGTTGGTGGGGTTGATGGCAATCACCTTGCCGGAATAGACCCGGCCGTTCCCCGCACGGGCTTGGATCTCGTTGCCCATCTCCACCGCGACATGGGCGGCGGTCATCACCAGACCGTCACCCTGGACGACATAACCACTGCCGGAGGTGATGGCGCGATTCCCCACATCGGGAATGCGATCAGCGTTCGCGGTTTCCTTCACATTCAGGGTGACGTAGGCGGGGCCGACCGCCGGAAGCAGGTGATTGACGGTGACCGGGCCACCCGACACGGGAACGGCGTTCTGCTCGATGGCGATGGACCGGGCTTCCAGATCGACCGGGTTGTTGCTGGCGCATCCGGACAGGGCGCCGACAAGCATCACGCCTGCAGCAATCTTGCTCAGGCGGCCAGCGCGGAGTCTCGGAAGTGATTCGGTCATGTCAGGGATGAGATTAGATTGCTCGTGTCGCGTAATCATAGCCATGCTGCTTGAGCTTGGCAAACAGCGGTCCAAGATGCGCCTCATAGCGCCGCCAGCGCTCCACCGAGGACGAATAGACCGGCTGGCGCACCTGATCGCGGCTGAAGGTCCGGACGGTGTTCTTCCGTTCATGGAAGTTGAGGCAGGCATCATCCCAGGGCAGGTCGCAGAAGGCGATCAGCTTGCGCGACATGGCTTCCTGATCTGCAACCATGTCTTCATAGCGCAGCTCAAAGATTTGATCGGGAAAGCACTTTTTCCAGTTCCGCATCAGTTCCTCGTGGGCCAGATAGCGCTCGACGTAGGTATCCTGACTGTATGAGTAGTCATGGCTTCTGTTCATATTGTGTTGGAAAGCGGACACAAAATTGTCGGCCGGATGCCGGCGGCAATGAATGAACCTGGCTTTGGGGAACAGCAGGCGGATGAAACCCAGGCGCTCGAAATTGAAGGGCGACTTTTCAACCACGCGCTTCTTTTCACCTTCGGCGAAGACCGAGAAGAACGTATTGAACTCGCCGGCGAGCTTTCGAAGCATGCCGTTCCGGGCGTCGCGGATGATGTCGGCGTGGCCAGTCTCGCGCCAGTAGTCCTTGCGGAACATGCTGTCATGCCGGTCGAAACGATCCGTTTCGCCCACATTGATGCACATGGGATGGGCTGAAATCACCTGCGAGGTGAGGGTGGTCCCGGAGCGCGGCATGCCGACGATGAAAATGGGCCGTGCTTCATGGTCGCCAAAGGGTTCAGCCCGGTCCATCAGCTCCTTGGAGTAGAACCCGCGGGTCTGGAGCATCTGGCGGCCAAGCTTCTCCATGTTGTGGCGCTTGATGCCGAGAATGGCGCGGGACGTGGTCCAGCACTGGAAGGCTTCCGAATGCTGGCCCTGCACATCATGGCAACGGCCCAGCGCCAGCCAGAAATTGGCGCGGTCCTGCTGTTCGGTCTGGGGCGCGTCGATCCGTGCCCGGAGCATGGTGGGCAACCAGTCGGGGACCGGCTTCGAGACGGTCATGCCCCGCGCGAACAGGGCATCCGAACGATCGGGGACGTGCTTGAGGATGTTGTCCAGCACCTCGTCTGCTTCCTGGGTCCGCCCGATGGCGGCAAGGCATTCCGAGAGTTCCATGCGCGTGAGGGTCGCGTCCTCACTCCAATCCAGCTTCCTGCTCGCCACCTCGAAATGCGGGAGGGCCTTGAAGCCCTTCTCCATCAGCATGTAGCAACGGCCCAGCGTGTAGTTCAGGCCGGCGTCCTGCGGTTGCCTGGCAATGGCATCAAGGAGCATCGGCAAGGCGTATTCCGGCAGCTTGAGGTCAACGTAGATGTCGGCGAGGAGGGCGACCGTATAGGGCGCTCCCTTGTCGAGTTGATAGGCCCGCTGGGCCGCCATCAGGCCCGGTTCCAGTTCCTTGCGCATCACATGGATGCGCCCCATCAGGTAGAGGGCGCGGGCGTTGTCCGGCTGTTGCTTCAGGATGGCCTGCACGCGCGGCGCGGCGTCATCAAGTTTTCCCGCCGAGATCAATGCATTCGATTGGAGGAGTTGCTCTGCGATGGTCATGCGTTTCGGCTAGCCGGGAACGGGGGCGGAAACAAGTCTGGGCAGGGGCGAGGTGCCATGCGCACAAAAAAATACGGCCCGCCGAAGCGGGCCGTACCGTAGAAACCAATCCGGTATGGATTAGAAGTTCCACCAGGTCACGAAGGCAGCCTTGAGCTGCTCAGCGTCATTCGCGGCGTCGTTGGCATTGACGTCCACGTAAGAAGCCTGGATACCAGTCTTGAGCTGGGACACCGGCGACCAGTAGATACCACCGGCAACAGCCATGGTCTTCGCGTGGCCGTCGCCATCTTCCGCGTCGTAGTTGGAGTAGCCAACGCCGACTTCGGCAGACACTGCGTCAGACAGGGAAGCGACAACAGCGCCGCTGATTTCCCAGCCATCGCCGATCTCAACGAATTCGCCCGAACCCGGGTTGTGGAACACGTTGTTGCCGTAGCTGGCAGCCATCGACACGTCGAACATGTCAGACAGCTTGGCACCGAGGCCGAGGCCGATCTGCGACTGCGTGTACTTGCTGCCGTAGAAGTCGACGTCACGGATGAAGCCGGCGATTTCGGCGTTGAACACGTCACCCGAGTAGGTCAGTTCACCAGCGACGCCCAGCGGGCTGCCCTTGATGGTCTCACCGCTGCGGGTGTTGTTGCTGCCTTCGTCGGTGTGCTCGAGAGCGATCGCGATGCCGATCGGGCCCGAAGCATACGACAGACGCATCTGCGTGAAGTCGCCGCCGTCAACACCAACGCTGCCACGAGAGATGTAGGCGTCGTTGATCTTGCGCATGCCGTAGCCGATCGTGGCGAGCGAGCCGTTGTAACCACCAGCGAAGGTGAGTTCCGGCGTCATCTTCCACCAGCCCCAGGCGTAGTCCATGCGGACCGTGCCGGAGTTGCTGGTGAAGCCCGTCGACAGCACGCTGGCGAAATCGTCGGTCGAGGTGTTGTACTTGTTGGTGTTGTCGAAGTCAGCATAGATCGACATGCTGGCGCCGACTTCACCCACGGCCGTGTCGGTCGTGCCGGTCACGTCGAGGCGGCCACGGGCCTTGATGTGGAGTTCGTCGTCGTCCAAGCCGTCAGACGTCGAGTCGAAGTCCGAATAGGCGAGAGCGGCGCGGACGCTGCCCGACCACTGGATAACCGTGGAAGCCGGAACGTCGGCGGTCGGCAGAACGCCGATCGTCGTGACCTGCTTCGAAACGGCGTTGCTGTCGCGGACTTCAAGGCCCGGAACGACGATGCGATCGCCTTCCGAAACGGTCATCAGCGAGTAACCAGCAGGAACAGCCGGGGCAGCCTGGAGGGCAGCGACGTCAGCCTGGAGGGCTTCGATCTGGGCCTTCAGAGCCGAGAGGTCGTCAGCGCGGGCGCTAACCGACACAGCAGCGAGAGCAGCCGTACCGAGAAGAGCGAGCTTCATAACTTTCATTTGGTTTCTCCCAAACTTTTGGAGTTGCAGTGTGCCCCCCGATCCCCTGCAAGAAAATTGGGAAGGCGATGCACGAGTCTTCGCACACGCAGTGTTTGTTGCTCCGCTGGTGGTTAAAATCAACGTAGTTTCCGCCTGAGTTGCTAGAATTCGGGTTCCTGTTGCACATGTGCCACAGCCTCAATCAGCTTGAAAGTTCGTGGCGGAAACTCGAAAAAAACCAAATAAAACAGTGGATATAGCATCCACCGGAAAGGCATTGCGTAGCCAAGGCAATGGTTGGATGTTAACAAGTGGTTTGAAGTGGGCAAGCGGTTCGAGTTGTCAAAACCGGCAAAAATAATGCGCCGGAATGGGCCAGTTTTCAGGGGGGTGATTCACCATGTTTAAGATGCGTCCGGGAAAGTGGGTTCCATGGTCGGTTGCAGGTGTGGGTTTACCGCTGCTCTGCGCCGCCCTGATCACCGATCCATTCCTGAAGGCGGACATCACGGAAACGGCCCAAAAGGCGCTGTCTGCGAGCGATCTTACCAGGTGGGCCGAGATCGAACTGGATGGCCGTGACGCCACGCTGAAAGGAAAGACCACCAATGCCGCCGCACCGGAAGCTGCCGCGAAGATCGTAGCAGCCGTCGCAGGCGTTCGGAAGGTGACGGCGGCCGCAGTCGTGGAGCCGCTCACCCTTGTGGCACCCACGGTCGAATCACTTGAAGCGCAGCCACCCGTCACGGAGATCAAGGGCACCTGGCCCGAAGGTGTGGCCAAGACACTTGCAGTCACCGTCGGCGGCAAGACCTACAGCCTGCCCGGCAGTGCGGAGCTTTCGTCGAGCAACGGCAACTGGCTGTTGAAGCTTCCGGCAACCCTGGACGTGGGCAGCCACGAGGTATCGGCAACCGCCAGCGTGGAAAGCGACGGAGCCACAGTGAGCCAGGCCAGCAAGGCGCCGGGAAAGATCACTGTCCTTGCGCCACCTCCGCCGCCTGAGCCGCCAGCGACCCCGGACACCGCTCCTGAAGCCGCTCCCGCACCCACGCCCGTACCGGAGGTTCCCGGAACCCAAGGGGCAGCCGAACCGGTCCCACCGGCAGTCCAGCCCGCTTCCGCCGATGCAACACCAGGAACGCAGACGGCAGAGGCAGGGACCGGGTCTACTGCTGCCGCTCCCCAGCCGCCCGCAGAACCGGCTCCGGCGCCAAGTTCCCAGTCAAACTCCCAGTCGGATTCCCAGCCGGAACCTCAACCTGAGTCCACTGCCGCGCCGCTCGCTGCTCCCACTGTGGAGCGCCAGCTTGATCTCACCGGGGCACCCCTGATCAGGGGCACATGGCCGGAAGGCGAGGGCACGAC
>JAEUMJ010000127.1 GCA_016792865.1 Hyphomicrobiales bacterium
GTGATGCTGGTCAGTGAACTGGTGGCAATCGCAGGGATGATCGTGCTCAGCCAGTACACGGGCGGTGTGGATTCGAGAATGCACGATCGGGGCAGCTATATGTTGTTCTTCGGACATGCCATTGGCATTGCCAGTGGGGGATACCTTGTTCGATTGCTAATGAGCGAATTAGAGGAGAGGTTTACGACCCCGTTTCAACGCTTCATGTTCGACCGTCTGCGTCCCTTGCCGCGTCGGGCAACGTGGGTTGCGCTCCTGAGTGTCAGCTTCGGTGTGGTCTATTTCGGCGGCAAGCTGTTGCCGGAGTCATGCTTCTTCGTTCAGCGGGCCGTGCTCAGTGGCCTGGAAGTTGTTGTACTGTTTGCCTTCCTGTTCTTCCTGATGTCCTTCGGCCCCATTCTGGCGCGGGCCGACCGGCTGCAACTGCTTGCTGAACCGGCTCCGTCACTTGAAGACCCGGTCGTAGATATCACCCAGCAGGTTTGAGACTCCCGGCGGAAGCAAGCGGCCAACAGCCGCAGGCGGGAAGCCCGAATCCCAGAATGGAATGTCGAACACCACGGTGCTCATGCAATCTGCACCATAATAGGCCTCGAGAATCTGCCTCGCGTCTGCCGGAATGCAGAGATTCAAGCCGCCGAAGCTGATGCGGCAGGGCATCTGGTCCAGGGGTTGGGCCACGGCAGCGCGGTAAAGGTCAACCACCGGGAAACGCCAGAACCCCTTGCGGGCAATCTTCCAGTAGTCGTTGTGGCGGAACAGGTGATAGCCGTCAGCGGCTGCCGTCTGTGCAAGGCTTTCGAAGCTTTCCTCAATCTTTGCAATGTCGTCGGGGTGGTAGATGGTGAAATCCACATCATCGTCCCACGGCATCGGCCCGCCATGCCGGAGTGCGCCCAGAAGCGTGCCATAACACATGACGTAGCGGATCTGATGAATGCGCAGGAAGCGATCGGCATAGGCAGCAAGCTCCATCAGTTCCTGCTGCACATCTTCCCGGACAAAGTAGATGGAGCGGGAGCGGAATGCCAGTTCCGGTAACGTGTAGGATTGTCCTGCGAACTGATAATCCTGTCGGGGACGAATGCGCCGGGCTTCGTAGGGATGGTTGAAGCGCAGCAAGGCAACCAGCAGGATCAGGATGACCGCCACGGCAATCCAGAGCCAATGCATCGTGCGCGGCAACGTCGCCCCCGCGAGGACCGCGAGACTGAAGGCGGCGAGCAGCGGCAGTGAAGGCTTCCGCGTCCATGTCGCGCCCGTGGCGAGCAGCAGGACCAGGGTGCCTAGCACTGCCGTGGCGAGTCCGCCTTGCCAGGTGAGTGGAGCGGTGGCGGAGATGATGAGGATCAGTGCCGCAAGGAGCAGCGCCCGCACCCATGGCCATTCAAACGTGAGATGATCCTTCAATCGGTGGGAGAGTGTTTTCACACGAAGACTTCCGATGAATGCTTATTGGCTGATAGCTTCCAGCAGTGCTTCCACACTCTTTCATGGGTGATGGACAGGTTCTCTTGCCTTGGCTCTTGCCCTTGCGCGGCTCGCATACTTGAAGCCGCATGACAAATAAGTTTTCGCCGGAGCACCCATGACCATTTCGACTGCGCTCATTCTTGCTGCCGGGCGCGGGTCGCGGCCCGGAGAGCAAGCCACGACGATTCCGAAGGGGCTTGTCGAGATTGGCGGCGAGACGCTGGTCAGCCGTTCGGTGCGCCAGCTTCATTCGCGTGGCGTGAACGATGTGGTGATCGTGACCGGTTTCCGTGACGACCTGTATCAAGCCTTCGCAGCAGGGCGGAGCGGGGTGCGCTGTGTGCACAACAGCCGCTTCGATCAATTGGGTTCGCTGGAGAGCCTGCGGTGTGGCTTGCAGGTGGTGAGCGCGCCACTTCTCGTTCTTGATTCAGATGTGATCTATGAGAGCCGGGGGCTGGATGCCCTGCTGGGTGAGCCTGCCGAAAATGCCGCACTTGTGTCCGGCCCGTCGGGGTCGGGCGACGAATACTATGTCTGGGCCAATGCCCGGCGCAGTCTCTATCACTTCTCAAAGCGGCTGGAAGACCAGCCCGTGGCGCCGCTGGGCGAGCATGTCGGCATCATCAAGATCGGCACAAGCCTCATGGTGGCGCTCCGCGATGGTGCGCCGGGAAGGCTGGAAGACAATCCCATGGCCTATTATGAAAGCCTTCTGGTGCGTCTCCTCGCGACGCACGGCATGACGGCGGTTCATGTGCGCGATCTTCTCTGGTCGGAAATCGATACGGCCGACATGCTGGAGACAGCCCGCAACCGCATATGGCCGAGGCTGAAGGCCAAGGGTGACAATTGATTCCGCGTTTGCAAACGAAGGACAATATGCGAGGCTGGGGCATTGGAAGGAGTTGCCCTGATGATCAGCGAAGCCGACAGGAAGTTCTTGCGAGTTGCCTACGAGGAAGCCAAGGCGGGATATGACGAGGGCGGATGTCCGATCGGTTCGGTGCTGGCGCGGGGCAACACGCTGGTGTCTCAAGGGCGGAACCAGCGCGTGCAGGGTGGCGATCCGATTGCCCATGGCGAGATGGATGCGCTTCGCAAGGCCGGGCGCCAGAAGAGCTACCGCGACACCACGCTCTATACCTCGCTCAGCCCCTGCATGATGTGCACCGGCACGATCATCCAGTTCGGCATTCCCCGTGTTGTCGTAGGCGAGAATGTTAACTTCGGCGGCAATGAAGAGTTCCTGCGCTCCCGGGGAGTGGAGGTTGTCGTCGTCAATGACCCGGATTGCATCGACCTGATGGCCCGCTTCATTCGCGAGAAGCCGGCCCTGTGGAACGAGGACATCGCCGAGGACTGAGACTCAGGCCGTGGCTCGCCGCCATTGGCCCTCGATCCGTGCGACGCTGGCAATGACATCTCCGGCGCCTTGCGGATGGCCGATGAAATAGCCCTGTATTTCGTCCGCCTTGAGGCTGCGAAGGACCTCGATCTCACCCTGTTCTTCGGCACCTTCGGCCACGACACGCATGTTCAGGGAATGGGCCATGTCGATGATGGAGCGCAACATCTCGCGGCGGCGGTCGGAATGATGGGCACCGCTCACAAAGGACTGGTCGATCTTCAGCTTGTCGAAGGGAAGCTGCGAGAGATAGGCGAGCGAGGAATAACCCGTTCCGAAATCGTCAAGCGCCAGCGCCACGCCGAGGGCCCGGAGATCATCGAGGATGTTCCTGACCGATGCCAGCGATCGGCCAAGGAAAAGGCTCTCAGTGAGTTCGATGCAGAGGTAATGCGCCGGCAATCCCGTCCGCTGGAGGCACTGACCCACCTTTCTGGCAAAGCCCGATTGCAGCATCTGCGCCGGTGACACGTTCACTGCAACTGACCGCGGATCGATCCC
>JAEUMJ010000128.1 GCA_016792865.1 Hyphomicrobiales bacterium
CCCGCCGTGTCGCTCACATCGCGCGAGCTATCGCAGGCGGGGCTGCCGGGCGAATTGTCATCGTCGCTGTCATCACTGTCGTCGCTGTCATCGCTGTCGTCGCTGCTGTGATCGTCGTCGCTGTCATCGTCGCTGTCGTCACCACCGCCACGGCCGGGCCCGCTGTGGCCACTGGAACCCCCGTGGTCGTCGCCGGCGTCATGGTCGTCACCGTCATCGTGACCGCCGCCAGAACCGCCACCAGAGCCGCCGCCGCCACCGGAGCCGCCGCCGCCACCGGAGCCGCCGCCGCCCCTGCCGCCGCCATCATCGGCGAGCTGGAGCAGGGTGCTGTGGTCGGCCTGTTGGGCCGGACCGTCGTCGAGAATCGCCGTGGCCGAACTCGCCCCGGACAGGCAGAGCAAGACGGCGGCAGAGGCGAGAAGGGTCTTCTTCATGAACAACTCCTGTGGGGGGTGAAGATGTGAGCAAGCGTACATCTTGCAACTTAAAGAAGCATCACGGCGGTCCAGACAATTGCGGGAATTCCCTGTCAGCACTTTGTCAGTTTCAAAGATCCGGGGTTTTCAATGGGTTCGTGCACGCCGGAAAATCATGGCGCGACACACTCAAAAGTTGATTAGTGCCGAAGAACCCCCAGAGGTTGCTGTGACAGAATCAGCACAACCTGATCCCCGACGAACCCGCCTATTTACCTTTCGGGCGGTTTTGCCTTATTGGTGGATTAATTGTTAACGCGGGGGCGTGAGCAGGGGCTTGTCATGTCGAAATCCAGTCTTTTCCATACCGCGCTTCTTTCGGGCACGATGATCTCCGGCCTGACGGGTGCCGCGCTTGCTGCTGATTTCGGAGTTTCGGGCAACTTGCCTGCCGTCTCTGCGGTCAATGGCAAGGTCGAATTCCTCGGCGGCGCGGTCGATGCAGATGATGTGAGTTCCGATTCACTTCTTTACGGCGGTGCAGCCCTCAGCATCCCGCTCGGCGAAACGTTCGGCCTGCAGGCTGATGTCACCGCGATGAACACCTTCGATGAAACCGCCTATGGCGGCACGCTGCACTTCTTCACCCGCAATCCCGATTCACACCTGCTGGGTGCTGTCGGTGGCTATGTCGATACCGGCAACGGCCACATGCTGTGGGGCGGTGGCGAAGGCGAAGCCTATCTCGGCAACGTCACCCTGCGTGCCATCGCCGGCCTGTCCGACAGCAAGGTTTCAGGCAGCGGCAGCGACACGGATTTCCTCGGCATTGCCGAAGCCTCCTTCTATGCCACGGACAACCTGCGCTTCTCGGCAGAGGTTTCCACCGTCACGCGCTTTGAAAGCGTCAACATCGGCATGGAATGGCTGTTGCAGGACCAGCTCAACATGCCGCTGGCCTTCCATGCCGCCGCCGCCATCGGTGAAGACGGCTACGTCGCTGCGGCGGCGGGCCTCAACTTCTATTTCGGCGGCAACGACAGCACCAAGTCGCTGATCCGCCGCCACCGCGAAGACGATCCGCGCATCGAGGCCTTCCCCGGCGGCGCTGTGAGCTTCGGCGGCACCCCGCTGATGAACAATCCGAAGTGCACGCCCAGCTTCGATCCCGACAGCGATTGTTACGTCTACGAGCCCGATTGACGAGATACCCGGAGCAGTTCCTGAGTGCAGGGCTTTTGTCTCGGCGATGTGTTCACCGAAACCGGGCATGCTGAACGCGCCGCTCTCGTCTCTTCGCGCAGGACCTGGACCTACAGCCAGCTCAGGGACGACATCGCAACGCGCGCGGGGTGGATTGCATCGCTTGGCCTGAAGCGGGGCGACACCGTCGGAATCGACCAGAGTGATTCACAGGAAGCACTGCTCCTCGCACTTGCCCTGACCTGGCTTGGATGCCGCTGGTTCCGCAAGACCAACGAGACCTACGCCAGCCAGACTCTCTTCTACAGTCACATCCTGTCAGACCGGGCTGCATCCGAACCCCCGCAAGGCCGGCACCTGCAACTGGGGCCTATGCCACGGGCCATCGCCACGCCGATCTACAGGCCCGCGCATCGCTTTGCGGGCAACGAGATTGTCCTTTTCGGCGAATCCTCGGGATCAACGGGAACGCCGAAAATCCTTCCGATGACGGCGGCGCAACTGGACCGCAGGGCCGACCCCCGGCTGTTGCTCGACGACAGCGCCGTGCCCCGCGTGACCAGCGCATTCAACCCTCTTCACATCGTCAGTTTCTACAATTTCCTGCGCGTCTTGCGGCGGGGCGGAACCTACGCCCTGGGCATCCGCTCGCCCGGCGTCACGCACATGCTGCTGGCGCCCGGCATGATTGAAAGGATCATTGAAGACGGTGTTGTGTCACAGCAGGCTCGGATCAGGAGCTGCTGGATCGGAGGTGGTCCGCTCTATCCGCCTTCCGCACGGCTCCTGCTCAGCTACTTCGAGAAAGTGATTTATACCTATGGTTCGCAGGAGGCGGGCAATGCCGCCTATCGCACCATATCAACAGAGAACGACGTGGGTGAGGCAGGCGACGTCGGCCAGGTTGCGGAAGGCGTTGAACTCAGGATCGTGGATGGAAATGACAGGATTGTCCCCCCCGGATCCGAGGGAGAAATCTGCTATCGCACGGCCTCCGTGATCTCCGGTTACATCGGCGATTCAGAGAGGGGCAACAGCCAGTTTGCCGGTGGGTTCTTCTTTCCCGGCGATATCGGCAGGCTGGATGGCGATGGCCGCTTGACGGTGACCGGGCGTGTGACGGAACAACTCAACATCGGCGGCATCAAGATCAGTGCGGCGCGCATCGATGAGGCCGTGACCTCCGTCGAGGGGGTGGGTGATGCCTCGAGCACGACAATTGTTGCGGACGCAGGCGTCGAGCGACTGGTCGTGGGCTATCATGTCGCCGGGTCAGCGCCGGCGGACCCCGGTGCCGCCATCCGTGATCGGCTGATGGCGGAGTTCGGAACAATCGGAAAGACCGCCATCATCTTCGCCCTGCCTCTCGTTCCCCGGAACGAGAACGGCAAGCTCGATCGGCGTAAGCTCGCGGAACTGGC
>JAEUMJ010000134.1 GCA_016792865.1 Hyphomicrobiales bacterium
TCAGCCGTGCGGACGGTGGCGCTGCTCGATCCGAAGATCCGGTCCCAGACCGAAAGAAGGGCGGAGTAGTTGCTGTCGGTGTCGCTGCGGATTGCGTGGTGATGCACCCAGTGGATCGATGGCGTGACGATCAGCCAGGACAAAGGACGCTCCAGCCAGCCCGGCAGCTTGAGGTTGGAATGGTGGAATATGGCATTCACCGCCACCAGAACCTCGAAGATCGCCACCGTCGTGAATGGCACTTCGAGCACGATGATCACCGCCGCCCGCACGAGCGAAGACAGCACCACCTCCCCGAAGTGGAAGCGCAGCGCCGAGCTGGCATCCAGCGTTTCATCGAGATGATGCACCTCGTGGAAACGCCAGAGGAACGGCAACATGTGGTTGGCGCGGTGCCACCAATAGATCCAGCAATCGAGGATCAGGAGATCGACGAGGATGAACCACCCGCCGTTCCAGCCATCTGGCCGCCAGCCGATGGCGTGGCCCGCTGCAAGCTGGGTGACGGGCAGGACAATGAGCGGGGACAGCAGCGCGTTGAATCCGGCCAGCCCGAAATTCTTCAGCACACGCCAGATCCCGCCGACCCAGCGGGCCACCGGAAAGAGCCGCTCAAGGATGAGAAAGGCGACGAGCGTCAGGATGATGATGCCGCCCTTGCTGGAGAGGATTGCCGCAATGTCCTGCATGTTCAGTCCATACCACGTCCCGGCTTCCCGTCACGTGGCGACGGAAACGGCCCGGCAGCCCGTTCGCCCACCCTCACCGCTTCGCCCGTAACAGGGCCTCGGCGAACTGGGCAAAGCCTGTGCCGCCTTCGCCATCGGTCACGTAGGCGGGCAAGTGCTTCATCAGGTGCGCAAGCGGCCTGATGTTGGCGACGCCGATGCCGAAGGGGAAGCCCGCATACATGGGCGCATCGTTGGGGCTGTCGCCACAATAGGCCACGACCGCCCTCGCCTGCTCATGCGTCAGGTTCAGCTTGTCGGCCAGAAGCCTGAGCGACATCGACAATTTGTCGTGCGAACCGAACCAGGCATTGACGTGGATGGAGCTGACCTTGGCCTCTGCTCCCTCCTTGTGGAAGCGCTCGGCAATCGCCTGGGCGGTGGCCAGCGGCAATGCCGGGACATCCTCGCAGAAGTCGATGGCCACATCGATTTCACGATAGGCCTGGTCCGACGCAATCGCCGTTCCGGGAAACTCCTTCAGCACGGCGTGGGCGATCTCCCACAGCCTTGCGGTGTTCGCAGCCCGCACCTCTGCCGCCTGTGCATAGACTCGCTCCATCGTCTTGGCCTTTTCATCGTAGGCGAAATAGAACGCGCCGTTCTCGCCCACCACCGCATCCACCGGCCACATGCGGGCGATGTGATCGCACCACCCGGCCGGGCGGCCCGTGATCGGGATCACCTTCAGCCCTGCGCGGCGCAGGTCTTCCAGCGCGGCATAGGCAGCGGACGGCAAGCGGCCATGGAGCGTGAGCGTATCGTCGATGTCGGTGAGCACGGCCTTGAGGCCGCGGAGATCGGCCAGCGGAACGGTGGAAAGCGGTTTCATGTCTTTGAGAGAAGGCGGTTGGGAGAAAAGGGTGAGAGGAGCGGGTTGCGGCCCTGCCCCAGGATTTCGGCAGCGCCAAGGGCCCCCAGCGCGGGGGCCAGCGTGATGCCGGAATGGGTGACACAGAGGTAAAGCCCCTCCAGGCCCGGCACATGGCCGATGGCCGAAACGCCGTCGGGCGGTGTCGGCCTGTAGCCCACCGTGAACTGCTCAAGCGCCAGCGCCTCGCCCCCCTTCAGGAAGGCTTTCACCTTCGCGAACAGGGCCTCGGCGGCGGCTTGCGGATTGTCACCGGGGTCGGCGCCCGCAAAATCGGAGCCCGCAACGAGGCGTCCCTCGCTGGTCTGGCGGACGTGAAGCTCCGGGGCCATGACAAGCCCGTTCAGCATTTCACCGACCGGGGCGGAATGAACCAGCAAGCCCGGCGGCTGATCCAGGGCCAGGTCCTGCCCGACGTCCTTCAGCAGGCGCGGCGAGTCAGCCCCCGCCGCCAGCACCACGACATCGGCGTCGAGATCGCCCTCGTCGGTCATCACGCCGACGATGCGGCCCTTCTTCTCGATGAGCCAGCGCACGCCGGTGCCGTGCAGCACTTCCGCACCGCGTTCACGCGCCGCCGAAAGCAGGCGCTCGACCGCATGCACCGGCTCCACCGACGCTTCGCCCGGCACATGCACGGCAACAGGGGGCGCGACGGCCAGCGCGGGTTCGATCTTCAGCGCCGCCTTGCCATCGAGAACGCGCACCTCATAGCCCTGCGCATTCCGCTCGCTGGCGTAGGACAGGAGATCAGCCTCCGCCATGTCCCACAACAGGCCGCCGCACCAGTTCACCGCAAGGCCGGGCACGCGGCGGTCGATCTCGCGCCATTGGCGCATCGATTCATGCCGCAGGCGGAAATAGTCCGGCGGGTTTCCCCAGCTTGCATTGATCCAGGCCCAGGAAGCGGGCGTGGCAATTCCGCCCACGCTGCGTTGCGCATCGAGCAGGCGCACGTCCGCCCCCGCTTCTGCTAGGTGAAGGGCGAAGGACGCTCCGATGATGCCGCCGCCGACGATCAGGATTTTCTGGGTCATTCCGCCTTCTTAGAGCACTTTGCCAGCAGATGGAATCATCAGCTCGACAGGAAATCGCTCCATATCCAGAACTTGCGAGAGAAGGAACGCCGCGTCTTGCGGGGCGACGGTTGCAAATCACCGGGCTGCCGGGATATTGCTCGCGGGATGGGGGCATCTCGATCTGGAGTTCAGATGCGCCATATCCTTGCCGTCGCGGCTTGCATGCTTGCCGCCCCCGCCCCTGCCCTTGCCGATTGCACCTCCGAGCTTGACGCCATCTTCAAGGCGCAACTTTCAACGCCCTATCGCACCGAGATGACGGTGCAGGCGAACGGTGCCCCCATGAAGGTGACGGCGGACGTGATCTATCCCGGCAGCTTCCACATCAAGTCCGATGCCATGGAAACCATCATGCTCGACAAGAAGGCATGGATGAGGATGGGAGGCGAATGGCAGGCGATGCCGGCGGAAGCGGCGGCGATGATGGCAGAGATGATCGAAACCGGGGTGAGCAAGGGCGTGGCCGGGGTCAGGGATGTGCAATGCCTGGGCAGCCAGTCCTATGAAGGCGGCACCTACGACGCCTACGCCTTCAGCACCTCGGGCGAGATGATGGGCGTGAAGTCCACTGCCAGCGTCACGCTTTACGCGGCGGATGGGTTGCCCGCGTGGCTGGTGGTGAGCGGGGAAGCGATGGGCACCAAGAGCGTCACCGTGCAGAAGGTGACCTTCGATCCGTCGATCACCATTTCACCGCCGCAGTGAGCGGCCCTCAGAACTTGTCGTCGAAGGTATCGATGTTCGCCTGATCGACGGTGACCAGCGAGCCGACCCGCGCCACGCCGCCCTTGTCCACGACAAGCTCTCCGAGCTTGCCGACCTTGAGCGGCGCATCGCCCACGATGGCTTCCTCGTTCCGCAGGACGGAAAGCGCGATGCGGGCCGCGGCATAGCCCACATCGATCGGACTCCAGGTCACGAAGGCCGGAACCTCGCCTTCCCGCACCATCCCGGCGAGGCGCGACGGCAGGCCGATCCCCGTCAGCTTGATGGACTGGCTCTTGCCGAGGTCTTTCACGGCGCGGGCGGCACCCATCAGCGCGGCGGCGTCCGGTGCAACGATTCCCCGCAGTTTCGGATAGGCCTGCACCACCGCCAGAACCTGGGCATAGGATGCCCGGACATCCTCGTTCCCGAACACCGTCGTGATGAGCACAAGATCATCATAGTCGGGCTTGTTCCATTCCCGTTGCAGGGCCTTCACGAAGGCCTGGTGATCGGCACGCTCAGGTGCTGTGGAAACAACCGCGATCTCGCCGGCCTTGCCCAGCGCATTTGAGATGGTTTGCAGCAACACCGGTGCGGCGTCGGATATATCGGGGGTACGCAGATGCAGGTGCCGCGCATCTGGCGGCAGTGCGGTCCCGAAGGAAATCACCCGCAATCCCCGCGCAATGGCCCTCTGGCAGGCTGCAATGACGACATCGGACGGAATGGGCGCAATGAGAATGCCGTCATAGCCCTGCTGGGAGAAGTCATCGACCAGTGCCGCTTGCCGTTCCGCTTCTTCTGCGGGGGGCGCGATGAAGGTGAGCTGGCTGCCCGCCACTTCCGCCGCCGCCTGCAATGCGCCCTCGCGGCAACTGACGAAATAGTCGTCCCCGGCCCGCGCCACGATCAGCGCAAGGCGCAAGGGGCGTGGCTCCTCCTCCTGCGCAAGGGCGCGGGTGGCAGGCAAGACGCTGAGCGCGGACAGGAAAAGGCGGCGGGTGAGCATGTGACTCGTTCTCGTAGCGCAACCCCGCCCGAATGAAAACCCTCGGAGATTTCGATGGTAGCGGGGGAGGGAGTTGAACCCCCGACCCCAGGATTATGATTCCCGTGCTCTAACCAACTGAGCTACCCCGCCATCGGTGAGCGCCGTATAGGGTGGCCGCCCTGCCCCCGTCAAGCGTGGGATTGCGGCTCGGCCTTGCTTTCTTCGGCCTCGTCCTCGTCCTCGCCCTTGTCGCCCAGGATGAAGGTCCGCCACAGGGAAATGGTGGCGAAATACAGGGACGAAAGCCCGAACAGCCAGACCTCGATCGTTTCCACGATGCCGTCGTTTTCCGGGAACTTCTTGGAGATGATCAGGCTCAGGGTCATGGCGGCCCACAGCACCGTCATGGGGATGGTCCACGAGCGCCAGTGCGTCACCCGCAGGGGATGCACGAACTTCACCGGAATGAAGGTGAGGATGGAGAGCAGAACGACGGTGACGAAATTGGTGATCGGCCCCGTATCGAGAAGGTAGAAATAGAGCACCACCACATTCCAGATCGCGGGGAAGCCGACAAAATAATAATCGGAGGATTTCATCCCCACGTTGGCGAAGGTGTAGCACGAGACCGCCATGATCAGCACGGCGGCAACCAGGCTCCATGTGCTGCCGGCAAAATAGAAATCGAGCGGCACCATGTTGAACCAGTAGATCATCAGCGCGGGCACGGCGACGTAGGTGAAATAGTCGATCACCAGGTCGAGCGAGGCGCCGTCGAAGTTGGGGGTGTATTCGGTGACGCGCGCCTTGCGGGCCAGCGAGCCATCCACGCCGTCAACGAACAGCGCCACGCCGAGCCAGATGAAGGCGGTGAAGGCGTCGTTCTTCAACACCGCGACAAGCGCGAGAAAGCCCGCCACGATGCCGAATGTGGTGAACGCATGAACGGACCAGGCGATGCCTTTTTTGATGTCCTTGTCGAGTTGCGCGGTGCGAGGCAGTTTCGCCACTGGTATCCGATCCCCATTTTTCCGGCGACTATAGGGAAGCCCGCCCTCCCCCGCAACGTCTCACGCCTGACGGCGGAATTCCAGCAGGGAAAAGAATCCGAAAGGCTTGATGGGCCTCAGGCTCACGAGCCGCAGCTTGTCGCTCACCAGCACGGCGTCGATGGGGAATTCGGGCCGCCATCCCAGCCGCGACGCCTGACGCGCAAGGCCGCGCTCGATCACCCCGGTCAATCCCTGTGTGGAAAAGTGCGACGCCACCAGCACCGTGCCCCCCGGCTTCACCACGCGGGTCATGTCATGCATCACGGCTGCAGGGTCAGGCACCACGGTCATCACATACATGGCGGTTGCCACATCGAAGCTGGCATCGGCGAATGTCATGTGGGTTGCATCCATTTCGAGAAGCGCCTCGACGTTGTTCACGCCCGCCTCGGCCACCCGCGCCTTCGCCTTTGCCAGCATGTCGGCAGACAGGTCGATGCCCGTCACGCTGAGATGCGGCGCGTAGTGCGGAAGCGCAAGGCCCGTGCCAACGCCCACTTCCAGCAAGCGCCCGGAAAAGGCATTGGCGCGGCTGACTGTCTGCTGCACGCCCGCCTCGACGATCTTGCCGAAAGTCTGGTCATAGAAAGGGGCCCAGCGGCGATAGGCTTTCTGCACATCGGTATTGTTGAGCGAAACAATATCTGCTCCGGGCTTGGCGGTGGGGCGTGCGGCCTGTCTCATGGTCTCTCCTGTGACTGGGAACGAGAGGTTTGAGCGAGCCTTGTGTCAGATCTGTGAAATGAAGCCGCCGCCCAGAACCCGCGCCCCTGCCCCGACGCCGTCATAGAGAACGCAAGCCTGCCCCGGCGACACGCCATACTCGCCCTCGGCGATGGAAACGGTGACGGCATTCCCCGCCCGCCGCACCGTCGCCTCAACCGGAGGGCGCGTGGAGCGGATCTTGGCGAAGGCGGCCTGCGGCGCGTCAGACAGCGGAACATCACCCAGCCAGTTCACGTCGGCCACGGTGATGTGATGCTGCTTCAGCGCCTCGCGCGGGCCGACGATCACCCGGCGCTTCGCCGCATCGAGCTTCACCACATACAGCGGCTCGCCCTCCGCGATGCCGAGGCCGCGGCGCTGGCCGATGGTAAAGTGAATGATGCCGGTGTGATGTCCGAGCACGCGGCCATCCATGTGCACGATCTCGCCCGCTTCCGCCGCATCGGGCCGGAGCCTGAGGATGAGGTCGGCATAGCGGCCTTCCGGCACGAAGCAGATGTCCTGGCTGTCCGGCTTGTCGGCAACCGCAAGGCCGAGGGCCGCGGCAAGGGCGCGGGTTTCGCTCTTGGGCAGGCGGCCCAGCGGGAAGCGCAGGAAGTCCACCTGCTCCTGCGTGGTGGCAAACAGGAAATAGCTCTGGTCGCGCGCCATGTCGGCGGGCGTCACCAACTCGCGACGGCCATCGGGCCGCGTGCGGCTTTCAATATAGTGCCCCGTCACCAGCGCACTGGCATCCAGATCGCGGGCACGCCAGAGAAGATCGGCGAACTTCACAGTCTGGTTGCAACGCACGCAGGGAATGGGCGTCGCGCCCTGCACATAGGACGCGACGAAATCGTCGATCACCGCTTCACGGAAGCGCGATTCAAAATCGAGAACGTAATGCGGAATGCCGAGCGAGGCCGCAACGCGGCGCGCGTCGTGGATATCCTGCCCGGCGCAACAGGCGCCCTTGCGGCGAACCGCCTCGCCATGATCGTAAAGCTGGAGCGTGATGCCGACCACATCATATCCCGCTGCCTTCAGCAGCGCCGCCGCAACCGAAGAGTCCACCCCTCCCGACATGGCGCACACCACCCGGTGCTGCGCCGGATCACCGGGCAGGGCCATGGCCTCATGCACGAGGCGCAGGATTTCGGGAGAGAGTTCGAGCGTCATGTCGTCCTAAATGGCGGCGGGGGACCGGAAACGCAACCGCTCCCTTAAGCTGCGGATTTTCGTCGATTCAACTCCAGGATGCCGCACGGGAGGCCCACCTGTTCCAAAATGTGCCACAAGAAGCTTCAGAATTTGCACTTTGTTCATAGGCGTTTAGCTCAAAATTAAGTTGCTGGCACTAGGGTGAATGTCAGTTGGGTCATTGGAGCGCCAGTTGCGCGGACCCGGTGTGTGTGAGTGAGTTTGCGTATGAACGGTCAGTTGCGTCCCCGCGTCAATTACGTCATCGGCCCCGATGGGAGTCCCTTGACGATCGCCGATCTGCCGCCCCCCGGCAGCCATCGCTGGGTCATCCGGCGAAAGGCAGAGGTGGTGGCCGCGGTGCGCGGGGGCCTACTCTCCCTTGAGGAAGCGTGCGAACGCTACACGCTGACGACCGAAGAATACCTGTCGTGGCAGCGCGCCCTCGACAAGAACGGCCTTGCCGGCCTGCGCACCACGCGCATCCAGCAGTACCGCTCCTAACGTCACGGAACATTCCGGAGAGATTGCGAACCGCCTCGCGAGGGGCGGTCTTGCCGTTTCGTGGCCGGGCTTTCCAAGCGGCATGGCTTGCCCCATATTCGCGGCCCCATGCGCATCCTGCTTCTCACCGCACATCCCCGGCATTCACAATCCATCGCACAACGGGCGCTGAGCCAGGCCGCACGCGACATTCCCGGCGTCACCATGCGCGACCTCTACGCGCTCTATCCCGATTTCAACATCGATGCGGCCGGCGAACAGGCCATGCTGCTGGAGCACGATGTCATCATCCTCCAGCATCCGTTCTACTGGTATTCGGCCCCGGCCATCATCAAGGAGTGGCTGGATATCGTGCTGGAGTCCGGCTGGGCCTATGGCGATGGCGGCAACAAGCTGCACGGCAAGTACCTGATGAATGCGCTCAGCACCGGTGGCCGCGAGAACTTCTATCATCCGGAAGGCCGCAACCGCTTCACCATTGAAGAGTTGCTCGCCCCCTTCAACCAGACAGCCCATCTCTGCGGCATGGCCTACCTCAAGCCGTTTGTGATCTTCGCTGCCCGCAAGCAAGGCAGCGACGTGCTGACCCATCAGGCCCAGAATTACCGCCAGTGGCTGACCGGCCTCGCCCAGGGCCACACCGACCCCACCGAACATCTGGCCGGAGGCTATGTCCTGCCCGAAGGCTTCAAGCGGAGGCACGCCCTATGAGCCTCAATGAATTCCTCCTCGGTGCGCTCATCTATCTCGCGGCTGCGGTCATTTCGGCCCCGCTGGCGAAACGCCTTGGCCTCGGCTCGGTGCTGGGCTTCCTCGCGGCGGGCGCCATCATCGGGCCATCGATGCTGGGCCTTGTGGGCCGCGAAGGCGAAGCCGTGAAGCACTTCGCCGAATTCGGCGTCATCGTGATGCTGTTTCTTGTCGGGCTTGAGCTTGAGCCTTCAAAGCTCTGGCAGTTGCGCAAGCAGATCTTCGGCCTCGGCCTGCTGCAGGTTGCGGGCGTGGCGACGATCACCGGCGCTGCCTCGCTCGCGGTCAGCAGCGGCTGGCGCGAGAGCCTTGCGATCGGTCTCATTCTCGCCCTGTCGTCGACGGCCATCGTGCTGCAAACCATGGGCGAGAAAGGCACCCTGAAAACACCTGTCGGGCAATCGGTGTTCTCCGTCCTGCTGTTCCAGGATATCTCCGTCATTCCCATGCTGGCGCTCTTGCCGCTGCTTGCGGTTGCGGCCGCACATGGCGGCGGTGATGCCCACGGTGCCACGCTGATCGGAGAGTATCCGGTCTGGGCACAGGCGCTGCTCACCATCGGTGCTGTCGTGCTCGTGCTGGTCGCGGGCCGATATCTGATGCGTCCCCTCTTCCGCATCGTCGCCGATACGGGCACGCGGGAGATCTTCGTCGCCTTCGCGCTGCTGATTGTGGTGGGCATCACCCTGCTCATGGGCCTTGTCGGCCTGTCGCCCGCCCTCGGCACCTTCCTTGCCGGTGTGGTCCTGGCCGACAGTGAATACAGGCACGAGCTTGAAATGGACCTGAACCCCTTCAAGGGCCTGCTGCTTGCCATCTTCTTCATCGCCGTTGGGGCGGGCATCGATTTCTCTCTGGTGGCGTCCGCACCGGTCCTTCTCGCCTGCGGACTTGTGCTGTACATCGCGCTGAAGCTCGCCGCACAGGCCGGACTCGCCCGCCTGTTCGGCATGAACGGGCCGGATACATCACGCTTCTCGTTCGCCCTTGCGCAAGGGTCTGAATTCGGTTTCGTGCTGATTGCTTTCTGTGCCGGGCTGGGACTTCTCAGCGGCGACATGCCGGGCCTGCTCACTGCCGTCATAGCCCTGTCCATGGCCGCGGCTCCGCTGTTGATGCTGTTCGACGAGAAGGTCATGCAGCCGCGTTTTGCCGATGGCGATTTCCTGCGCGAGCATGATGTGGTCTCGCATTCCGGCGTGGACGTGATCATTGCGGGCCATGGTCGCTTCGGCATGACGATCGGCCGCGTGCTGAATGCGCAAGGCAAGCGCACCGTGGTTCTTGACCTGGATTCCTCGCAGGTGGATGCGCTCCGCAAGTTCGGCTTCAAGGTGTTCTATGGCGATGCGCTGCGGCTTGATCTCCTGGAGTCGGCAGGCGCAAAGGAGGCCAAGGTGCTGGTCATCGCAATCGACGACCGCGAGAAAACCACCGAGCTTGTGAAGCTGGCAAAGCAGAACTTCCCGCACCTCAAGCTGCTGGTGCGGGTCTTTGACCGCGCTCATGCCTATGAAGTGATCCACGAGGGCGTGAACGAGGTTTACCGGGAAGTCTATGGCACCTCTCTCGATGTCGCGCGGGACACGCTCACCAGCCTCGGCCTTCACCCCTATGAGGCGCAACGGGCCATCACACGCTTCCGCGCCCACGACGAGCGCTTCCTGCGCAAGTCAGCCGCTCATGCCGATGACGAGAGCAAGCTCATCGACATTGCCCGGCAGTCCCGTGCCGAGATTGCCCGCGTCTTTGCCTCGGACAAGGGCGGTGAACAGGCCCAGCCCGACAAGTCCTGGCATGACGATGATCAATTGCAGCACTAGGGCGTCTTCATCACGCTAGGAAAGCGGCTTCGGCGTCGCCCGCGCCACGATGATGATTCCGGCAAGCGAGACTGCCAGGCCAATCGCCATGGCCCAGGACAAGGACTCGCCGAACATGGCCCAGGCCCAGACCATCACCATGGGCGGACTCATGTAGAGGACCGCCGACACGCGCGCCGGCGATGACCGGCGCAGCGCGAGATAGTAGATGCCCCACGACATGAAGGTGGCAACGAACACCAGCCAGAGTATGCCGCCGATGAATTCGATCCGCATCACCGGAAGCACTCCGCCGTCGTGCCAGGCGAAAAGGCCAAACACGGCGGCCGCCGCGAGGCATTGAAGGGCAAGCGATTGATGCACCGCCATCTGTTGCGAGGGCCAGCGCTTCTGCAGCAGCACCACGATCGCCAGAGCCACCGTGCCCAGGATCGGCAAGCCGTAGGCCCATGGCTTGCCGCCCCCCAGATGCAGTGAACCGCCACAGGCAAGCAACACGCCCGCCAGGCCGATGACGGTGCCAAGCCACTGCCGACGGTTCAGCCTCTCGCCCAGCACAGGCCACGACAGCACCGCCACGGCCAGCGGCAACATGTCGGTGATCAGCGCCACAAGCCCGGTTGGCACGCCCTGCCCGATGGCAAGTGCGAAGGTGCCGAGATAGCTCGCCATGCCGAAGCCGCCGAAAATGACCTGCGTGATGATCTCGCGCCAGCGCATGCGCGGGCCGAACAAGAGTGCGAGCGGCAGCAGGATCACGCCCGACAGGAGGCTTCGCCATAGCAGGATGAGGAATATCGGCGCATAGTCGCTGGCAAAGCGCACGCCGATGAAGCCGCCGCTCCACGAGACGAGCAGCAGCGCATCCATCAGCAACATTCCCGCCACTGTCAAGAAAACCGGTCTGCCCATTCCCGCTCCGCCATTGATGCCATTGTAAAGGCTGGGCAAAAAAGACGCACGACGGAAGCGAAGCCCATTCGCCTGTCCCCGACCTGATGGTTTGCTGCCGGACGATTTTCCGCTACTCATGCGCCATGAACACTCCCCAGACCAATATCCACGACATTCAGATCGATCCCCGCAACCTCGACATCCTCATTTCGGTGAACGGCAAGCTTGTGCCCCGGGCCGAAGCCATGGTGTCGGTTTTCGACTCCGGCTTCATCCTTGGCGATGGCGTATGGGAAGGCTTGCGGCTGGTCAGCGGCGGCGTTCCATTCCTGCGCGCCCATATCGAGCGACTCTATGAAGGCGCGAAGGCGATCTTCATGGAGATCGGCCTGACGCCGGACGAGCTGGTGAAGCGGTTGTTCGACTGCATCGATGCCAACAGGATGAACGACGGCGTGCACATCCGCCTGATGGTCACCCGCGGGGTGAAGGCAACCCCCTATCAGGATCCGCGCGTCACCATCTCGCCCGCCACCATTGTCATCATTCCCGAATACAAGGAACCGAACCCGAAGAAATTTACCGAGGGCCTCTCGCTCCACACCGTGAACGTGCGCCGAGGCGCACCCGATGTTCAGGACCAGAAGCTGAATTCGCATTCGAAGCTCAACTGCATCACGGCATGCGTGCAGGCGGCCAATGCCGGAGCCGACGAGGCCCTGATGCTCGACCCGCTCGGCTTCGTCGCCACCTGCAATTCCACGCACTTCTTCATCGTGCGGCGTGGCGAGCTTTGGACCTCCACCGGGCAATACTGCATTCCCGGAATCACCCGCGGCAACATGCTGCGCGTGGCAAGGTCGCTCGGCATACCGGCCTTCGAACGGCAGTTCTCGCTCTATGATGTCTATGGGGCAGATGAAGCCTTCGTCACCGGTACCTTCGCCGGCCTCATTCCGGTGCGCATCATCGATGGCCGACCGGTCCGCAACCCGCTCTCGTCAGAACCGTGGAGCGGAGCCGGCCCCATCTCGCGCAAGCTCTCTGAAGGCTACAAGGCCCTCTGCAAGGCCGAAAGTTCCCGCAGTCTCTGAACGGACACGACAACGCCATGACAATCCTCGCCATGTGGAGCGGCCCCCGCAACATCTCCACGGCCATGATGTATTCCTTCGGCAATCGCGCCGATTGCGAAGCCTGGGACGAACCGTTCTACGGCTTCTCCCTCACCACCCGCGGCAACGATCATCCGATGCGGAACGAGATCATCGCCGACATGGAAACCGATTGGGACAAGCTGGTGAAGGCTTGCACCACGCCTTCGGCCAAGCCGCTTTTCTATCAGAAGCACATGACCCACCACATGCTAGAGGGCTATGATCGCAGCTTCATTCTCGGCCTGACCAACGCCTTCCTCATCCGTGATCCGGCGCGCGTGCTCACCAGCTACGCAAAGAAGTGGGCGGAGGTGGACCTTCAAGCCATCGGCTTTGTAGAGCAGTCGGACATTTTCGACATGGTGGCCGACAGGCTGGGCCACGCGCCGCCCGTCGTGGATTCCGAGGATATTCTCGCCAATCCGCGCGGGGTCTTGTCAAGGCTCTGCGCCGCCTGTGGCATTGCCTTCGACGAGGCGATGCTGAAATGGCCGCAAGGCCCCAAGCCCTTCGACGGCGTATGGGCCAGGCATTGGTACAATGCGGTGTGGCAGTCGGAGGGTTTTGGCAAATCCGAAGAAGACACCGTGCCGCCTCTCCCGGCCCATCTCGCCCGCGTGGCCGACCAGGCCCGGCCCTATTACGAGAAGCTCAGCCGTCACGCCCTGAAGGCGGAATAGGATTGCGGAAATGAGAAAGGGCCGGGTTGCCCCGGCCCCTTTCGTGTTCGCTGGCCTCGATCGGCTCAGCGTGCGATGGCGTGACCGATCATGGCGCCGGGCGGCGGCGTCATCGGGGCGGGCTTCAGCGAGCCGCCTTCCTTTTCGACGAGAAGCTCCACCTTGCGGAGTTCGGTTTCCTCGTCCTTGAGCTTGTCCTTCATGGCATCGTGCTGGTCGCGCAGTTCGGCAACCGTGCGCAGGATGTTGTCACGGCGCGAGCGCACCGATTTCGCAGCCATGGAATAATTGACGTTGTTGGGATCCGAAATGCCTGTCCGCGCCTCTTCGGCCTTCACATGGGCATCGAGTTCGTCATGCTTCCTCATGAGGTCCTGGATCATCATGTCCATATCGGCCACCTGGCGGCGGACGTCCTCGGTGCGGAAGCGGTGAAGCCTCAGAAGGCTATCGCGTGAACGCATTTTTTCCTCACTCTACACAACACACTGACTGCCGCCCCGAGTGTCTTATCTGCGAGTGAATTCAATGACTCTATCCACGAGTCACCGAATCAACTAGCTCTGTCCGGGTCAGTCCAATCGCGTTCATCATGAACAATCAGGTTTAAGACGGGGTAAACCGGGCAGCCATGTCAGGCACGGTCGAGCAAAAATTCGCATTCAGGACACAAGCCCCACATCTTGTGGGCGGTCCTGTTGCCACACAAGATGTTGTGGCCGTTTTGCCGTATTCCCGCCAAAAGGGCTTAGGTTTTGTTAACCTTTCTCAGCCTATCTTAATGTTCACAGTTAATGGTTCGTAGCGCGCCCAACCGGGCGGCGCCGTGTTGAATTATAAGGGCACTGTGGGGAACAGTGCTCGGATCGAAGGGGATTCGCATGAGAGTTTTGCTGATCGAGGATGATACCGCGACGGCCCAGAGCATCGAGCTGATGCTCAAGTCTGAAGGTTTCAATGTGTATACCACCGATCTCGGTGAAGAAGGCGTCGATCTCGGAAAGCTCTACGACTACGACATCATTCTTCTCGACATCAACCTGCCGGACATGTCCGGCTACGAAGTGCTGAAGGCGCTGCGCGTCTCGAAAGTCGGCACGCCGATCCTCATTCTCTCCGGCCTCGCCGCCATCGAAGACAAGGTCAAGGGCCTGGGCTTCGGTGCCGACGACTACATGACCAAGCCTTTCCACAAGGACGAACTGGTGGCCCGCATCCATGCCGTGGTGCGCCGCTCCAAGGGCCATGCCCAATCGGTCATTCACACCGGCGAACTCGTCGTCAACCTCGACACCAAGACGGTGGAAGTCGGCGGCCAGCGCGTCCACCTCACCGGCAAGGAATACCAGATGCTGGAGCTGCTCTCGCTCCGCAAGGGCACAACGCTCACGAAGGAAATGTTCCTCAATCACCTCTACGGTGGCATGGACGAGCCCGAACTCAAGATCATCGACGTGTTCATCTGCAAGCTGCGCAAGAAGCTCGCTGTTGCGGCCCAGGGCAAGAACTTCATCGAAACCGTCTGGGGCCGCGGCTATGTGCTCCGTGACGGCGCCCCGCCGATGGGCGAAGAGGATATGCGCGAAAGCGCCTGATCCCCCCCCCTCACCGTTTTCATGGAAAAGGCACCCATCGGGTGCCTTTTGTCTTTTCGGGCTGCCCCCTGCGCTCTCCTGCCGCTTGTGCCCGTTCCTGACCGCGCCCACATGTGAAGGATACCCGCTGATGGGAGGATCCACATGGCGCTTGAAGAACTTGAAGCACAGATCAACCTGCTGCTGACCTCGATCGAGGAGAATCCGGAAGACATCCACGAACTTCACGAACTGATCCGGCAGAAGCTGGCCCAGATCCGCGCACTCGGCCTTCCCATGCCGGCCGATCTCGTGGAGCTTGAGCAAAGGCTGGAAGCAGGCTTCGAGGCACCCGACCCCGATGCCTGACAGCGAGGCAGGTTTCAGGCGAAGATGAAGTCGTCGGCCGAAAGCTGGTTCGCGTGCACACCCAGCAACGTCAAGGTGCCGTGAGCCGCCAGTGTCAGCACAACGCCCGCAGCCGTATCGGTGATGCTCCAATCCGTGTCGGTCATGCTGCTCACATCCATGCCCTTCAGCCAGATGCGGTCAGTCCGGCCGGCGCCCGCCCAGAAATCCGTAATGATGTCGTTGCCGAAGCCCGGCTCGAACACAAACACGTCAGCGCCAATGCCGCCGGTCAGGGTGTCGTTGCCTTCGCTGCCGAACAGGTAGTCGTTCCCGGCCATGCCGTTCAGCACATCGTTGCCCAAGCCGCCTGTCAGGCGGTTGTCGTTGGCATCGCCGGTGATCGTGTCGTTGAAGTCCGACCCCACGATGTTCTCCACATTGGTCAGCACATCACGTGAGGCCGAGCCATACTGGTTCTTGCCCGTTGTGAGGTTGACCACGACACGGTCCCACGAATCTTCGTAGGTCACGGTGTCGATGCCGTCACCGCCATCCACGAAATCGTAGCCGCCACCCGTGAGGATGTAGTCGTTGCCGCCCATGCCGTAGATCTTGTCTTCGCCTGAGGCGGCGACGATCCGGTTCACGCCGTTGTCGCCGATGAGCGTGTCGTTGCGCGCCGAGCCGTAGATGTTTTCCAGGTTGAGCAACTGGTCGCCCTCGGCATCGCCGCCTGTGCCCTTCTGGTTCATGAGGTCAACCGTCACGCCGGTGGAAGACTTGCGGTAGTCGGCAGTATCAACGCCGTCGCCGCCATCCAAGACATCGGCGCCGGCACTGCCGACGAGACGGTCGTTGCCGGCCTCGCCAAACTGCTTGTCGTCACCCAGGCCGCCGTTCAGCACGTCGTTTTCCGTGCCGCCGCGCAGCTCGTCGTTCCCTGCTCCGCCGTCAAGGATATCCGCGCCTGCACCACCCGCCAGCGTGTCGTCACCATTCTCGCCGTAGAGCGTGTCGTCGCCGCCACGGCCATCGAGAAGATCGTTGCCATCACGACCCCAGAAGACGTTGGCAACGTCATTGCCCCAGAACTTGTCTCCGGCGGTCCCGCCGATCAGGTTTTCAATCGAGACGAACGTGTCGTTCCAGTTGTTCGTGCCCGTTGCGAGGTCGATGTCCTGTGCATAGCCCTGCACCTCCGTGCCATCGACCTTGAATGTGTCGATGCCTTCACCGCCGTCATACTCGTCATGGGTGATTGACCACTCGGCGAGGAACGTATCGTCGCCGTGGCCGCCGAACAGCTTGTCGTCGCCCTTGCCGCCCGTCATCGTGTCGTTGCCGGTGCCGCCATGCAGCGTGTCATTGCCATCGCCGCCATCGAGCGTGTCGTTGTCGGCGTCGCCATGGAGCGTATCGTTGCCACCCCAGCCGTAGATCTTGTCGTTGCCGTCGCCACCGCGAATGGTGTCACTGCCTTCGTTCTGGTTCGACGTCGCAAGCGTGCTTGTGAAGGTGGAGTTGTTCTGGGCCTTCGTGTCCACCAGCCTGTCGTTGAAGTAGAGCTTGTGGGTGCCGGTCTTCGACGAGGTCGTGTAGTAGTCCGCGTGGGCGGGAACAGTGATGGTAATGTTCACCGGGCCGCCCTTGCCCTGCCCCGGCGCTTCAAGAACGACGGTCATGTCCCTGTCGGTGGCATTGCGGATGCGCCACACCGAATTGCCGCCGGACGTTCCCATGGCAGTGAGAAGAAGGCCGGTCGCATTCGCCACAGTGCCGCTGTAGGCGGCAACTGCCGAGCGTTCGTTGGCGATGGCGTCACCGACCGTATAGGTGCCATCACCATGGAGGGTGTCGTCTCCGGCACCGCCGTCGATGCTGTCGTTGCCGCCCATGCCCCAAAGCGTGTCAGCCGTGCTGCTGCCGGTCATGCCATCTGCCGACGCTGAGCCTCGAACCGTGCCGCCACCCGCCGGAGCCGTGAAAATACCCATAGATGCCTCTCCCAAGTTGAGGCACTTGTAGCTGGGGTCATCTCATCCCCTGCTTACCGGGGTCGGTAAAGTTTTTGCAAACTGCCGTTGGCTTGCGTCGTGGTAAACGACGCGTTCACGAATGCGGCAGGTCAGGCGGCCTTCACCAGAACCGTGTCGTCACCATCCATGGCCATGCCGATTTCAAGCCCGGCAGACTGGGCGATGATGCGGGTGTAGTACGGCTGCACCAGGCGGGCATCGATGCTGTCGAGCGGTGTCACGCCGAGCAGCACATCGGCCATCGCCTGTGGAACCTTGGCGCGTTCGCCCCTGGCCGAGACGCGGAAGGAACGGCCATCGACAGAGACGGTGACAAGGCCACCGCGCGGAATGCCCGCCATGCCGAGGAGAAGCATGTTGAGCAGGAGCTTCACCTCTGCCTTCGGGCGATTTTCGCGCGGCGCCTGCCAGTCGAGCTTGATCTTTTCATCGCCCACGAAGGAGCGTGCGGTTTCGCCCGCTTCGCCGAGATCGATATGGGCGCCTGCCGAACCGGAAGCGCCGAAGGCAATGCGGCAGAACTTCAGCTTAGCCGTCGCTGTCTTGGCAGAGGAACGCACCATGTCGAGGGCGGTGGCCTTCATGGCGGCATCCGTGTCCGGGTCGTCCATCAGTTCCAGACCATTGGCAATCGCGCCCACGGGCGAGATGATGTCGTGGCACACGCGCGAGCAAAGCAGTGCTGCCAGATCAAGGTCGGTAAGACGGGCGATTTCGCTGGTCATGGGAGCCCCTAAAGGTCGTTGCCGGAAGTGATTCGTCACAAAGCTATATCAAATCCGGGCAAGGTTTACCGCATTGACGCGAGACGATACTGCGACCATAGAGCGGCCCAACTCAAACGATATTCCGGTTCACATGACTTCTCCTGTTCCGTCCCCCGGCATGATGGCGCTGTTGCGCCTGGCCAAGGAAGCCGCCCGCGAAATCATGGCTGTCTATGCCAGTGATTTCGCCGTCAGAGACAAGGCCGACCTGTCCCCCGTGACCGAGGCGGACGAACGGGCGGAGCGCGTGATCCTCGCTGGTCTGCGTGAGCATTTCCCGGAGGTCCCCGTGGTGGCCGAAGAACAGGCGGCGGCGGGCATCATTCCCATCACGGCAGAGGATTTTTTCCTCGTCGATCCGCTGGACGGCACCAAGGAGTTCCTGTCGCGCAATGGCGAGTTCACCGTGAACATCGCCCGCATCCGCAATGCCAGGCCGGTCATGGGCGTCGTCTATGCACCGGCAACCCAGGCGCTGTACTGGGGCGAAGGCGAGATTGCGGCCCATGCCGAGTTCGCGATCGACAACCCCCTCGACAAGGTGACGTGGAAGCGGTGCCGGGTGCGCCCTGCCCCGGAAACGGGCCTCACCGTGATTGCCAGCCGCTCTCACCGGGATGCGGAAACCGATGCCTTCCTCTCCACCGTCAAGGTGGCGCGGCTCATCTCGGCAGGCTCCTCCCTCAAGTTCTGCAAGGTGGCCTGTGGCGCCGCCGACCTCTATCCCCGCTTTGGCCGGACGATGGAGTGGGATACGGCGGCAGGCCAGGCCGTGCTCGAAGCGGCGGGCGGCAAGGTGGTTGATACATCCGGGGCACCCCTCCTCTACGGCAAGCGCCAGCGCGGCTTCGACAATCCGGGGTTCATTGCTTCGGCCTGAAGCCTTCTCCCGACTTGGGGGCGCAGCCAAAGGCACGTCGCCCCACCCGGATGGGACAGGCTCTTGAAAAGGCGAGCGGAATTTCCCTGACCCGCATTTCAGTATTGTTAACCAAGCTGAAACGGGCTTGGGCCTAAGACTCCAAAAGGACCGAATTTGGCCTCACCTCCGCCCCGGCTGAGGTGTTGAAGGTCAACGATAATTTTGGGGAAACTGCCATGAACCTCACCCGCCGCCGCTTTGCCGCAGCCGCCGCCGCATCGCTTGTGCTTCCCGTCACGGGCGCATTCGCCCAGACCACGGGCAGCGTCTCCCGCGCCCAACAGCATGAAACCTACACCACCGAGGAGCTTGTCCTGAAGGGGCACGAATTCTTCGGCAAGGCCAGCCGCGGCGTCGGCCAGGCAATCGAATTCGTTTTCCAGAACCAGGGCGAACCCACCGCCTACATTGTCGGCGAGGAAGCAGCGGGCGCCTTCGTCGGCGGCCTGCGCTATGGCGAAGGCACGATCTATTACAAGAACGGCACCACGCAGCGCATTTTCTGGCAGGGTCCGTCGCTCGGTTTCGACTTCGGCGGCAACGGCTCGCGCACCATGACGCTGGTCTACAACTCCAACTCGCCGGATGACCTCTACGACCGCTTTGGCGGTGTTGAGGGTGCGGCCTACCTGATCGGCGGCCTCGGCGTGAATTTCCAGCAGAAGGACAACATCGTCCTTGCGCCCATCCGCACCGGCGTGGGGGCCCGCCTCGGTGCCAACATCGGCTATCTCAAGTACTCGCCGCGGGCCAAGTGGAACCCCTTCTGAGGGGCGTTTTCCAGAGCATCGAGAACACTGTCGCCAAGCCCGCGAAAGCGGGCTAAACAGCTTGTCGTTCGTTGAGATCTGGTAGGCTGATGTCGCAAACTGAATCCCTCTTGCTGGTCGCCCTGGGCTTCGCCCTTGCACTCGTGCTGGCAATGATTTTCGGCTTCGCCATCTGGTCGTCGGCCAACCGCTGGGCCAGCTACAGGCGCAAGCGTGAGGTGCCAACGACCATTCTCGACATGCAAGCCGAGCGCGAGGCGCTTCGTGCACAGAACGCGATGGCCACGCGGCGGCTCGAATTCCTTCTCGAAGATGCCCGCGCCCAGGCGGCCGAGAAGACCGCCCAGGTCACGCGCCAGCGCAACCGCGCCATCGTCATGTCGAAAGACCTGATCGCCAAGGATGCTGAAATTGCCTCGCTGCGGGCGCTCGCTGCGGAACTGACCAACGAGACAAACAAGCGCGCCCGCATCATCGCCAAGATCACCGGACACGAAGCGGTCAAGCTGCGCAACTTCGATCTGCCGGTTCCGGCAGGTGCCAAGCCCGCGACCCGGCCCGCCTTTGACATCAACATGCCGACGCCGGTGCCCGTGCCCACCGACCTCGCCGCTGATGCCGCGCCGCTCGACCGCATCAAGGCCAAGATCGCCGAACTCAACGCACTCTCGGCGCAGATCGCAGGGCAGCAAGGGGGCGAGGTTGCCGTCCCCGCCGACTCCGGAGACGGCTCTCCGCCCGCGACTGCGACGGCCACGCGCACTGCCGAGCCAGTTCCGCTTGCCCTTGCCGCCATGCGCGATGGCGCTGCGGAGGAGGAAGCAGTCATCGCCGTCTCCTCCAATGGCGAGGCAGTCGTGATTGCCGCTCCCGGAAACGGCGCGTCGGAACCGGGCGATGCCGCCCCGAAGGCTACGCCTTCCGCCGACACGCCACCCGTTGAGGTCCCTCCGCCGCCGGTTCCTGAAAAGCGCATGACGCTGGCCGAGAAGTTCCGTTCCCTCAAGGAAGGCGTACGGAGCTGAGTGCTTCGCGCAGTGATTCCGGAAGCATTGCCAAGACATTGAAATCCATCGGCAAAGGCCAGACTGCTGGCGCTTGAGAGAACGCGCCGGAGCAAGCCGCGACAGCCGCCGCTCACACGAACTTGAAGCGCCTGTCCTGCTTCGTGTGTGCCACGTGAACGCGGAAGCGGACTATGGTCCGGGCACGAAAGCGACATGAGGTGATCGAGATGATGAAAGCGACACGACGGACCCTGCTGGGTGGAGCGATGGCAATGGCACTGGCGCTGCCCTTCCCTGCGGCTGCCAACGCCGAACAGGCCACTGCCATTGTCGCGGGCGGTTGCTTCTGGTGTGTGGAGCATGACTTCCGCAAGCTCGAAGGCGTGAGCAATGCCGTTTCGGGATACAGCGGCGGAAGCCGCGCCAACCCGACCTATGAAGATTATCACGATACCGATGCGGCAAACCCCGTGCCACACATTGAAGTTGTCGAGATCACCTATGATCCTGCCAAGCTCTCCTATCCCAAGCTGCTGGACTATTTCTTCCGCCACATTGATCCCACCGACGGCGGCGGACAATTCTGCGATCGCGGGCCTGCCTATCGCCCCGCGATCTTCGTGATGAACGACGGGGAGCGGAAAATCGCTACGGAAAAATCAGCCGAAGTGGCGGCTGCCATCAAGCAGCCGGTCGCGGTCGAAATCCTGCCTGCTGCAAAGTTCTGGCCTGCGGAGGATTACCATCAGGATTACGCCGAGAAGAATCCGGCGCGGTACAAGTATTATCGCTGGAACTGTGGCCGCGACCAGCGCGTGGAGGCAATCTGGTCGGCGGCGAAGACGAATTGATGGGACGGGCAGGTGCTTTCAGGCCCCGCACAATCAGCGCAGGAGCTTGAGATGCCCGGTCAGGGATCGCACCCACTTGTCAGGCCCTGCCAGCCCGATTCCCTCGATGAGTTCCTCGGCAAGATCCTTCTGCGGAAAGAGTGACTGATACTCGCTGAAGCTGTGAATGGTGCGTGCGAACTGGGGGAACGCCACCAGAAAACCTCCATCGGGCGGCGGCAAGGCTTTCATCAAGACATCGCGCATGGTCGCCGCTTCTGCCTGGAGGATGGGAACCGCACGGTCGGCACTGTTGTGGATGCTGCGGCCCTGCACGTCGGTCAGCTGCCGTGCTCCAAGCTGCGGGGCAAGTGCACCCAGGCCGACACCGATCGTTGCGGCGGTATTGGCAATGAGGCCAGGTGGCAATGCGGGATTGATGATGATTGCGAGACGTTCAACGCTCATCCGGATTTCCGTTGTGAGAACACGACGGACGGACTTCTAACGAATTCAACGCCGGGTTTTCAATCCCCGCTGGGTGCACGCGGGGGACTTTTCAGGGTGCATGGCGCCGGAGCCAAGCCGTGGCGCGAGATTGGCGCGAGGCTCTGAGGTTTGGCGCTCCCTACGGGAATCGAACCCGTCTTTGCAACGTGAGAGGCTGCCGTCCTAACCGATAGACGAAGGGAGCTCTCGCCCCTGCTCTTACGGAAGCCCGCCCGATAAATCAAGTTAGGGCAATTGGTGGGAAAACCTCAGGGCGCAAGCGGCTCGCGCAGCAGCACCTTGCGGCGATTGGCGTCGATGACGACAAGTTCGTTCGTCGTGGTGATGGCGACCGTTCCGCCATCCACCGCGACGGCCTTCACATCCGCAGCCTTCAGGCCAAGGCCCAATGAGAGCGTCTCCGGCGGCGGTGGCGGGGCCTTGTGGGTGGCCTTCCAGATGATCCCGCCGATCAGCGCCAGGAACAGCAGCACGAGGATCAGGCCCATGCCATAGACCACGCGCAGCAGCCTTTTCTGCGTCGCCGATGGCACGAAGGTTTCTTCCGGCGGGGTGTCGTTGCTCATGAAGGCTGTCCTGTTTCCCTGCGGCTTATTGCGGAGCGGCAGCAGCTTGTCGAGGCCCTGTGACTTGCGGGAGTTTCGGTGATAGGAAGGCGGCAACCACACGGGCCGCACGCCAGCGCGGCGGGTCACTTGGGCATCTGACATGCACGACATTCTGGAAGCGGTAGCGAACGGGCCCGAGCGGCTGGACAAGTTCCTTGTCCGCCAGTTCCCCGACATCAGCCGCGCGCGCTTCCAGAAGCTCATCGCCGATGGCGCCGTCACGGTTGCGGGCCGTGTCGCCAGCGATGCGGGTGGCAAGCTGAAACCCGGCCAGCCGGTTCGGGTGGCGATGCCGCCGCCCGCCCCCGCCGATCCACAGCCGGAGGAGATCGCACTCGATATCGCCTTCGAGGACAAGCACGTCGTCGTCATCAACAAGCCTGCCGGGCTGGTGGTGCATCCGGCGGCGGGGCATGAAGGCGGCACGCTGGTCAATGCGCTTCTTGCCCACTGTGGGGATTCGCTGTCCGGCATCGGCGGGGTGAAGCGCCCCGGCATCGTCCACCGTCTCGACAAGGATACCTCCGGCCTTCTGGTGGTGGCGAAGACCGATGCCGCCCACCAGGCCCTGTCGGCGCAGTTCGCCGCCCACGGCCGGGACGGAAAGCTGGCACGGGAATACCTGGCCTTCGTCTGGGGCGTGCCGGACCGCCCGGCGGGCACCATCGAGACCGGACTTGGCCGCAGCACCACAAACCGCCAGAAACAGGCGGTCAGCAAGCGCGCCGACGCCCGCCACGCCATTACCCACTGGCAGGTGGAGGAACGCTACGGCACCGCCGCCAGCCTTGTCCGCTGCCGGCTGGAAACGGGCCGCACCCATCAAATCCGCGTGCACATGGCGCATATCGGCCATCCCCTTCTGGGCGACGGAATCTACGGGGCCAGCCACAGGTCAGCCAAGGCGAGGCTTTCGGAGGGCGCGCAACAGGCCCTCAAGGCCTTGAAAGGACAGGCACTTCACGCCGCAGTCCTGGGCTTTGAGCATCCGGCATCGGGCCGCGCCCTGCGCTTTGACGCCGCCTTGCCTGCCGACTTGTCATATTTACAACAGGAACTGAGGCTCCAATCCGGCATTCGAAAAGACACGTAACAGTCACATTAAAAATTGTTACTCATCCGGTGTCTTTTAATTCCGACGGGGCTTCCTATATCAGGACAACGTCAGGGATCCTGACGTGACCGGGGAAAGGGAACCAATGGCAAAAACAGCATCACTTCCGATGATTGCTTCTGGCGAGGGGAGCCTCAGCCGTTACCTTCAGGAAATCCGCCAGTTTCCAATGCTGGCCCCTGAAGAAGAATACATGCTCGCCAAGCGTTACAAGGAACACGGCGACCGCGAGGCCGCCCACCGTCTCATCACCAGCCATCTCCGCCTCGTGGCCAAGATTTCCATGGGCTACCGCGGCTATGGCCTGCCCATCGGTGAAGTCATTTCCGAAGGCAATATCGGCCTCATGCAGGCGGTGAAGAAGTTTGAACCCGACAAGGGCTTCAAGCTGGCCACCTACGCCATGTGGTGGATCAAGGCATCGATCCAGGAGTTCATCCTGCGCTCGTGGTCGCTCGTGAAAATGGGCACCACCGCAAACCAGAAGAAGCTGTTCTTCAACCTGCGCAAGATCAAGGGCCAGATCCAGGCCCTTGAAGAAGGCGACTTGAAGCCGGAGCAGGTGAAGTACATCGCCCACCGCCTTGGCGTGCAGGAAAACGAGGTCATCTCGATGAACCGTCGCCTGTCCGGCGACACCTCGCTGAACGCCCCGCTCCGCTCCGACGGGGATGGCGACGGCGAATGGCAGGACTGGCTGGTTGACAATTCCGACAGCCAGGAAACCGTTCTGGTGCGCAATGAAGAAAGCGACATGCGCAACTCCTACCTCAAGGAGGCCCTGTCGAAGCTCACCGACCGCGAACGCCGCGTGATCGAGGCCCGCCGCCTGCAGGACGATCCTGCGACGCTGGACGATCTCTCGCAGGAGTTCAACGTCAGCCGCGAGCGCATCCGCCAGATCGAGGTTCGGGCCTTCGAAAAGTTGCAGAAGGCGGTGAAGAACGCGGCCCAGAAGGCACTGGCCCCCAAGTCCCAGGCCCTGCCCGCGCCGGTGTAAGCAGCACCGCACATCCGACAGTTGCAAAGACCGCCAGGAATGGCGGTCTTTTTGCTTTGCGCGGTGTTTGCTATCCTCATGCGATGCAGATCATCCGTCGCTCGCATTTCCGTACCGTGCCGTGGAACAACGGCGGCGGGATCACGCATGAGGTATCGCGCGAGGACGTTGACGGAAAGATGCTGTGGCGCCTGAGCCTCGCAGAAGTGGGACAGGACGGTCCCTTCTCCCTCTTTCCCGGACTGGCCCGGATCCTCACCGTGATCGATGGCGCGGGCATGGATCTTGTTTCGCCCGGAGGCACGCTGGTGCATGCCCTGCCCCTGCTCCGCCCGGTCTATTTCTCCGGTGACGAGGAACTGGCTGGACGACTGCGCGAAGGCCCCTGCCTCGACTTCAACCTGATCTACGATCCGAAACTGTTCAATGGCGCCGCCATCGTCCTGTCCGGACGCGAGACGCTTGTGCCCACCCGCGCTGATGTCGAAGGCGTGCTGTGTCTCTCCGGCGCGGTGCACTGCGGCGATGACACCCTCAACAGGCACGACTTCGCCTTTGTCTCGCTGGGCGACCCGCCGCTGACGCTTTCTGCCGACGGCAAGGCGCTTCGCCTCACCCTCACGGCGCGCTAGGGCAACAAAAAACCCCGCCGTTTCCGGCGGGGTCCGATTGTTTCAGGAAACGAAGGCTGATGGTCAGCTCTTGGCTTCTTCGGCCACGCGCTCGGCTTCTGCCTCTTCGAACAGGGCAGCAGCGGCAGCACGCACCTCGTCACGCTCGGCAGCATTGCCGATGAGGACTTCACCGCGCGCCTGGGCGGCGGCTTCGTCTTCGGAGCGGGCCACATTGACCGTCACCTTCACGGTGACTTCCGGATGCGGAGACACTTCGACGGTGTGCAGGCCGATGGTCTTGATCGGGTGCACCAGTTCGACGTGGTTGCGGTGGACGCTGACACCCGTTGCGGCAGCAGCGGCTTCGGCGATGTCACGCGGGCTGACGGAGCCGTAAAGGTGACCCGATTCACCAGCCTGACGGATGATGACGAAGGACTGGCCGTCGAGCTTCTTGGCTTCCACTTCAGCCGAGCCACGGGCTTCGGCGTTGCGGGCTTCGAGTTCGGCGCGACGTGCTTCGAACTTGGCCTTGTTGGTCTCGTTGGCACGAAGGGCCTTGCCGCGCGGGAGAAGGAAGTTACGGGCGTAACCATCCTTGACCTTCACGACCTCGCCCATGTGGCCGAGCTTGGAGACGCGTTCGAGGAGAATGACTTCCATGTTCGTTTCTCCCTTAGCCGATCACATACGGCAGAAGGCCGAGGAAGCGGGCGCGCTTGATGGCGCGGGCCAGTTCACGCTGCTTCTTGGTCGAGACGGCCGAAATACGGGCGGGGACGATCTTGCCGCGCTCGGAAATGTAGCGCTGGAGAAGACGGACATCCTTGTAGTCGATCTTGGGCGCGTTCGGGCCGGTGAAGGGGCACGACTTCCGGCGACGGAAGAAGGGCCGGCGGGCTTGTGGTTCGGCCATCAGTTGAACTCCTCTGTCTCTTCGCCGTCTTCACGGCGGCGGTCTTCGCGGCGGCGCATCTGGGCCGACGGACCGGCTTCCAGTTCTTCCACAGCGATGGTCATGAAGCGGATCACGTCTTCGGAGATGGACATCTGGCGTTCCATTTCCTTCACCGCATCCGACGGGGCGGCGATGTTCATCAGCGTGAAGTGCGCCTTGCGGTTCTTCTTGATGCGATAGGTGAGGGACTTCACGCCCCAGTTTTCCACCTTCTCGACCTTGCCACCACCGGAGGTGATGACACCCTTGTACTGCTCCACCAGCGCATCGACCTGCGCCGGCGTGGCGTCCTGGCGAACCAGGAACACATGTTCATAGAGACCCATGGGTACCCTTTCTGTTGCATGTCCTCAAAAGCACTGGCGCAAAGCCTCCTTCAAACCTTCGGGAAAGGGTTGAAGACCGTTCTGAAGAGAGCGGAGACACGGGAAACCGGCATCTTGCGACACCTAACCTCTTGATTTCTCAGGAAGCCTTTCCGTACAGCCACCAGCCTGTGCTTCGGACAGGCGGCTTATGACCGATGGGGCCGGGAAAAGCAAGGGTTCCCCCGCCTGCTACACTTTGGCCGTTGACCCGCCCCGCTGCCCGCTTCTAACCCTGTGCCCATGACTGGCAAGCGGCAGACGGGGTTGGACCCCATGCGGCGCATGGCGCGGATCGTCACCGTGATCGTGATGATGTGCTATCTCCTGCCCGGTCTTCTTTCCATCCTGCCCTCACCTGCTTCCGCCGCCGAGCAGCAGTTTTATGCCGATCTCATGATGAGCCGCTGCCTCGAAGACGGCAGCCGGGGAAACACCCTGCCGGGTGCACCCGGGCATGATTGTAACGAATGCTGCATCGTCTGTGCCGGGGTGCAGTGTGCCGCCGCCGGGCGCCAGCCTGTTGTCGTGCCTGTGGTGTTCCTGCCGCCGGCACCTCCGCATCCTACGGAACCGGAACTCATGCTCGCCGCGCCGCCATCGGAAGCGGTGTTCGGACCGCTCTCGCAGCGAGGGCCACCCGCCTGATCCTCTGAACCGATTGACCGTTGCCCGCTTCCGCAAGTTTGCGCGCGGGCGTGATTGCATTCATTCAAGGATCTCTCTCCATGTCCAATATCTCCGAGGGGGCGCAAGCCTCCAGCCGCCTGTATCGCGCCGTCTGGCGATGGCATTTCTATGCCGGGCTTTTTGTCGTTCCCTTCCTGCTCATGCTGGCGGTGACGGGCCTCATCATTCTTTATGTCACGGGCGTGTCACCCGAGTACGGCGACTGGCGTCACGTCACTGCACAAGGCGAGGCGATGCACGTCATCGACCAGGCCAATGCCGCGCTGGCGGCCCATCCGGAAGGCAAGGTCACGCAGTACATCGCACCGTGGGGGCCTGAGCATCCGGCCCTGTTCCGCATCGCCCTGCAAGAAGGTGACCGCATGCTAGCGGTGAACCCCTACACGGGCGACATCATCCAGGACGTTTCCCAAGCAAACACCTGGAACGACTTCATCACCAACATCCACGGCGAACTCCTGATCGGCGGCAATGGCGGCCCCGGCGATTTCGTTGTCGAGATCGCTGCAAGCCTTGCCGTGATCATGGTCATCACCGGACTTTACCTCTGGTGGCCGCGCGGCAGGTCGCTGGCAAGCGCCCTCGTTCCGCAGCTCTCGCTTCGCGGGCGCGCGTGGTGGAAGTCTCTGCACGAAACGGTGGGCGCATGGATTTCGCTGCTGCTGCTGTTCTTCCTGCTGTCCGGGCTTGCCTGGGCCGGTGTCTGGGGCACGAAGATGACCCAGGCCTGGAACACCTTCCCCGCTGCCAAGTGGAACAATGTGCCCCTCTCCGACACGACCCACGCCAGCATGAACCACGGCGCGCTGGCCGAGGTGCCATGGACACTTGAGCAGACGCTCATGCCCGTTTCGGGTTCCGGTGCGGGGCTTGCGGGCCTGCCGGAAGGAACACCCGTTTCACTTGAGAGCATCGTCATGCTGGGCCGGGCCATTGGCTTCGATGGCCGCTTCCAGGTTGCCTTTCCCGCTGACGAAAAGGGAGTGTGGACCCTGAGCCGTGACTCGATGAGCTACGACAGCGTGAACCCCACCTCGGACCGCACGGTGCATGTTGACCAGTACACCGGCAGGATTCTCGCCGATGTGAAGTTCGAGGACTATCCCTTCTTCGGCAAGGTCATGGCCGTCGGCATCGCCTTGCATGAAGGACAGATGGGCTGGTGGAACGTGGTGCTGAATGCCCTCTACTGCCTCTGCGTCATCTTTGCCTGCGTGTCGGGAGTCGTGATGTGGTGGAAGCGTCGCCCGGCGGGCCAGCTTGGCTCGCCGCTCTATCCCCGCAACTACAGGATACCGGCCGGCGTGCTGGGCCTCGGTGCCCTGCTCGCGCTGGCTTTCCCGCTCGGTGGCCTCGCCATCCTTGTCTTCGCCATCATCGACTTCTTCCTGCCTGCGCGGCTGAAGCAGGTCGGCGTGTAATTCAAACCCAAAGGAGAACTAAAATGAAACTGCTCAAGGAAACCCTCGTCGCCTGTGCGCTCACCGTGGCGGCCTTCGTCACCACGCCCGGCGCATCCGCCCATGAAATCAAGGTTGGCGACCTCGTCATCAGCCATCCGTGGTCGCGCCAGTCGCCGATGGGCGCGGACGTCTCGGCCGGATTCATGAAGATCACCAACACCGGCAAGGAGGATGACAAGCTCGTCTCCGCCACGGCCGACATCGCACCCATGGTGCAGATCCATGAGATGAAAATGGTCGGCGACGTGATGAAGATGCAGGAAGTGGCGGGCGGCCTCGTCATTCCCGCGGGCAAGACGATCGAACTGAAGCCGAAGTCCTATCACATCATGTTCATGCAGGTTCCGAAGCAACCGGTTGTCGATACCACCTTCAAGGGCACACTTGTCTTTGAGAAGGCTGGCAAGGTTGATATCGACTATGAAGTGGTGGACGCCAACGCCACGATGGATCATTGACCGGTCACGATGAAGAAACTCAACATCATGCTTTGGGGAGCGGTGGCGGTTTTCGCCGCCCTCCTCTCCTATTTCGCCTGGCAATCGCAGTCAGGGGGCAGCAAGGTCGCCGCCCTCGACATCGGCAGCCCCTTCACGCTGGCAAGCTCGAAGGGGGGCACCTTGTCGTCGGAAAGCCTCAAGGGCACCCCCTATGCAGTGTTCTTCGGCTTCACCCATTGCCCGGTTGTCTGCCCCACCACCCTCTATGAGATGGACACGGCCTTCAAGGCACTGGGCGATGACGGCAAGGACCTGCGCATGTTCTTCATCTCGGTCGATCCCGAACAGGACACGCAGGAGTTCATGGCGAACTACATTGCCAATTTCGACCCGCGCATTGAAGGATTGATCCCGACACTGGAGCAACTGCCGTCGCTCGCACGTTCCTTCCGCGTCTTCTACGAGAAGGTGCCGAACAGCGACGGCACCTACACCATGAACCACACGGCCACGATCTTCCTGTTCAATCGCGAAGGCAAGTTCGCGGGCACCATCGCTTTCGATGAAGACCCGAAGCTGCGGGTGGAGAAGCTGCGCAAGCTGGCGGCGAAGTGAGCGGGTTCAATTCCCGCCATGGGGAAAGGCCCGGCTCCGCCTATTCGAAGCGTTCCGGGGTATAGCCCTCGCGCACAAGGTTCTGGAACTTGGTCAGGGCGGCGTGGAATTGCAGTTCAACCACGCCCGTGGGGCCGTGACGCTGCTTGCCGATGATGACTTCGGCAATGCCTTCCACCTTTGCCATCTCATCCTGCCAGGTGATGTGTTCCGGCGTGCCGGGGCGAGGTTCCTTGCGCAACAGGTAGTATTCTTCGCGGTAGATGAACATGACCACGTCGGCGTCCTGCTCGATCGACCCTGATTCACGAAGGTCGGCAAGCTGGGGGCGCTTGTCGTCGCGGTTCTCGACCTGACGCGAAAGCTGCGAAAGGGCGATGATCGGCACCGCCAGTTCCTTGGCCAGGGCCTTCAGGCCGACGGTGATTTCCGTCACTTCCTGCACGCGGCCTTCCGCAGCCTTGCGGGATGAGCCTGCGAGAAGCTGGAGGTAGTCCACCACGATGAGGCCAAGCCCGCGCTGGCGCTTCAGGCGGCGGGCACGGGCCGCCACCTGCGCAATGGTCAGGCCGCCGGTTGCGTCGATGTAGAGCGGCAGCTTCTGCAATTCCTGGCTCACCTCCACGAGGCGGGCGAATTCGTCTTCGGTGATCTTGCCGCGGCGGATCTTCTCGGAGCCGATCCCTGACTGCTCGGCGATGATACGTGTCGCAAGCTGCTCTGCCGACATTTCGAGCGAGAAGAAGGCCACCACGGCGCCGTCGAGTACCTTCGTGGTGCCGTCGGCCTGATACTCGGCGCGATAGTTCTTGGCGACGTTGTAGGCGAGATTGGTGCAGAGCGCCGTCTTTCCCATGGAGGGACGGCCCGCAAGGATGATGAGGTCGGAAGCCTGAAGGCCGCCCAGCTTCTCGTCGAGATCGCGCAGTCCGGTGGATAGGCCGGACAGATGGCCGTCACGCTGATAGGCGGCGGAAGCCATGTCGATGGCATCGGTCAGGGCACGGCCAAAGGGCATGAAGCCCTTGCCGTACTTGTCCACCTCGGCCAGCGAATAGAGCGAGGACTCGGCACGCTCGATCAATTCGCGGGCGCTGTCCTCGACCGTCGCCTCGTAGGCTTCGTTGACGATATCGGTACCGACCGAGATCAGCTTGCGGCGTTGCGCCAGCTCGTGGATGGTGCGGCCATACTCCTCGGCATTGATGATGGTGGTGGCAGAGGCCGCAAGCCGCGCGAGATAGGCGGGGCCTCCCACTTCCTTCATGGTCGCGTCATTCTCGAAGAAGGAGCGCAACGTCACCGGGCTTGCCAGCTTGCCGACCCGAATGAGGCTCGAAGCGGCATCGAAGATGCGGGAATGCAACGGCTCGAAGAAGTGATCGGGCTGCAGGAACTGCGTGACGCGGTCGCAGGCTTCATTGTTGATGAGGATCGCGCCGAGCAGCGCCATTTCCGCCTCAAGATTGTGCGGCGGCTGGCGATAGCTGTCGGATGCGGCAGGCGCATCGGCGGGGCGAAGGGGCGTAACGGTGTTCATGGTTGAAACTGGTGTAGCAAGCGGCCCCGGCAGGGCGGCGGATTCGTTTGCATTTTACGCGCTATCCACAGGCGGGCAAGCAACCTGAACGCCTCGGAAATTTGCCAGGAAAGCCAGAGGCTTATCAGTAAAGGCTGTCGCCGCTGATGCCGTCTCCGCCGCTGTTGCCGCCACCGCTCATCTCGGTCTTGGGTGTGGTTGCCTGACCGGCTCCGGCAGTGCCGAACATGTTCGATTTCATTTCCGGCCCTTCGAAGATCTGCACGGCGAAAAGCTTGCCGTCCTTCTCCACCACGCCGGTTGCGACGGTGATGTAGTCCCGGCTGCGCAGCGTGCGCGCGTGCGACCCGGAATGAACCCACTGCTGGAACAGCTTGCCCGCCTTGGCTTCGTTCGGCGGACCCTTGGAGCGTTCACGCGCGGCGTTCTCGGCCATGCGCGGCAACATCATGACGCCGGGATGCAGCGCCCGCATGCGCGATTCAAATCCCGCGCCGGACGACGATGTGTGGCCGACGAAATCATTCTCCATCATGTCGGCGGCATGTGCCCTGGCAGCAGAAACAAGCAGGTCGCTGCCCTTTTGCAACCCCTTCAGTCCGTTCTGGGCGCGATAGGCGTTGGCCGAGCCAAAGAGCACGTTTTCGAGATCGGGGCGAAACCTTGCCCCGCCGGGAAGCCCGGCATTGATCCGGGCCACATAGGCGGCATAGGTTTCACGGGCGTTTGCCCTGCCCGCCGCAAAAATAGCTGCCGCGCCGAGAAGCAGTGCCCGGCGTGACAGGCATGACCTACCGATAATCCTGTGACCCAACTCACACCTCACAATCGAATTTAACCGGGCGT
>JAEUMJ010000144.1 GCA_016792865.1 Hyphomicrobiales bacterium
AGGCCCAGCTCCTCATAGACGGCAGAAAGCGCCTCGACAGCACGCATGCGCACATCGAGCGCCTTGCCTTCCGCAAGCGGCGTCAACCCGCCATCCGCTTCGAAGTCACGTTGCAGCACCAGATAGTCCTCCAGCTCCTCGCCGTTGAGCAGGGAGGGATTGAAGGAGTTGTCGTATTTCAGGATCGAGCCGAAGCCGGAGCAGATGAGATCCGACCCCGCAATCAGGTAGGGCATGATCTTGGCGCCGACGCGGATCTCGGATTCCGTGGCGCGCGCATCGTTGCCGGAGGCGCATTCAAGATCGAGCCATACCGCAAGGAGGTTTTCCGCCATCAGTTCACGCATGCCGCCCGGCACGGTGGCTGTCACCGGCGCCCCATCGATGCCGCCGTTCTGCGTGCCCTGGACACCCATGCCCCGTTGCAGGCAGAGGCAGCGCGCTTCCAGATAAAGGAGCGATTTCGACTCATGGAAACCCATCAGCAGTTCGGAACCCGCACCGGAGGTGCAGCGCATCTTGATGCCGCGCGAGGCATAGGCCGCAGCAAGGAAAGCCTTGGACCACGGCGTGTCATCTCCATCCACGAAGGTTTTCTCGGTGCCATAGACCGACACCGTTTCGGCATAGGAGGTGAAGCCCGCCATGCCGATCTGCAATTCTTCCGCTTCCTCGCTGGAGCACTGGAACAGTGTTCCCCAGCGCCCGACGGCGGCACCCACGGCACAGGCCACGGCGTTGGACCAGGCATTGCGCGCCACCCGCATGGTGGTCTCAACCTCGTCGAAACCGAAGGCCACCGCCGTGGCCGCATCGGCGGCAAGCTGGAGCGGATCATCCTTGGCGTTGGTGACGTGCCCCTGATTTCCGGGTGTCTTGCGGGCGCGCATCTTGGAATAGGCGAAGGCGATTTCCAGAGCGTTCAGGCGCGAGACGACATCAGCCAGCTTGGCCGGGGTCATGCCGTGGGCCAGCCGGACAAGCCTCTCCCGTGGCACGTTCATGTCCACCAGCATGCGTGCAATATCGGCGGAATCCATCGCCATCGCCTCCGGTGCGATGGCAGGATCGATGTGATAGGTGGCGATGAAGCGGTCGATCATGTCGAAGTCATGAGCCATGACCCCGTCGAGGCTTACCACCGTGCCAGCGGAAATCCCGATCCCCGGCCTGGGGTCCGCCGGAGAGGAGAAGGCCGCAAAGCCGTGAGCGGCATCTTCTGCCGCAAACCGGTCAAGGCGGAGCGGCCTTGCATCCCAGTCGGAGAAGCGTTGCCAGCGGTTCGGGGTGTCGCTCATGCCCGTGAGGCTATTGCGGAAGGCGGGCGCTGGCAATCACCCCCTCCACAACCTTCTGGACACGACCAGTCTTTCCGCTAGGCTCTGGATTGCGGTGTTGACGAAGGGATGGCGGACGACATTGCGACCGTGGCCGCGATGAACCCATCCTTGTCGGCAGGCGGGCGGCAACTGCAACCCGGGCGGACTGGATGCAAACGCGTGGAAACAGGATCCGGCGACCGGTCTTCAGCGCTCGGCTGCGCCAGCAGGTGGCAATCGGACGTTGGCGCGATCCACTCTTGCGGCAGCTCAGTTGCGGGCCGGTGCTTCTTCCAGCAACGTGATCCTTCGCCACAGCGTGTCGTTCAGCCTGGGGCAGGAACCCTGATGATTGACGACAAACCACTCCACGGTGTTATCGGGCAGACGCGCAGTGCAGCGCGTGATGAGGTGCCAGATCGCGGTTCCGAGTGCCCGGAAATCCAGCATGACGATGGACGGCATCCGAACCGGGTTTCGCGACAGGCTTTCCACAAGATGGTTCAGCCGGGCGCGGCGCGAGCTGACCCATTCCACGCGAATGGTGTGGCGGGAGTGGTCGAGCAGTTGTGACAGGGACTGGGCGAAACCCTGATCGGATGTCACCACCAACACGGAGATCACACGCGGAGGAACGGCTGCCGCCATTCCGTTCTCGTGCAAGGATGCGCCCATGGGAAAGAATGTCCTGGCCTTTGTGTGTGTCGGCATCATCGCATTCGCGACAAAGGGGCCGAAAGTCGGGAGAATCTCTCGTAAGGTCAGGTTTTTGCTGACGGGCGCGTCAGGGTTTCACCTGACAGGGCGGCGCTGGTTGTTCCGAGATTGCCTCCCCGATGGTGCAGCCCTAAGCTGTTACAAAACACGAAGGCGGTAAAATGAGCGATGGTTTCAAGACGTTCAGGCTGCAACTCAGGGCTGAAACGCATGTGCTCCACGGGACGCTCGAAACTGCCTTGACCACACGGGGCCTGACCGGGAAGCGGGACGATTATGTGGACCTCCTCGCCTCCATGCTGCGGATCTACAGGCCACTCGAAGCCGCGCTGGCCCGGCTGGACTGGAGTTCCGAGCGCCTGGATATTTCCAGCCGCCGCAAGTCGGACTGGCTCGCGACCGATCTTCTCCGGCTGGGACGTGACCCGTCCGTCATTGCGGACTGGCACGACATTCCCTGCCTCGATTCAAACCTTCAGGGCATAGGCGCGCTCTATGTGCTCGAAGGCGCAAGCCTGGGAGGCCAGGTCATCAGCAAATGGCTTCTGGATCGCCTCGACATCGACACGGAGAACGGCGGGCGCTTCTTCTCGAGTTACGGAAGCCAGGTGTCGGTGATGTGGCGGTCCTATCTCGACGTGCTCGAACGCGCCGCAGTCGGCGAGCAGAACGGAAAGGTGATTTCCTCGACCGCATGCCAAACCTTCGAGGCGTTTCATCATTGCCTGACCAGTGACGCCGTGCAGCATCCGCCACATGAGTTGCGGGTAGCATCGTGACGGCCCCTGCCCCTCCGCCCGCCACCCCGCTGCCCGATCTGCTGGCCTGTGATCGTGAGCCGATTCAGGTTCCGGGCTCGGTGCAACCCCATGGCGCCATGCTCGTGCTGGCGCAGGACACGCTGGAGATCGTCCAGTCTGCGGGCGGCACGCGGCGCTGTCTCGGAGAGGATGCCGGACAGCTTTCCGGCCGCACCGCCGCGATGTTCTTTTCCAGCGAGCACTGTGCGAAGATCGCGGCCCTGCGCTCGGCGCCCATCAACCCCTCAAGACCGGTCCACCTCTTCAACCACACCAATTCCGCAAACGGCTTCACCTCCAGCGTGACAGGCCACCACACCGGTGGCCTGATCATCCTGGAACTGGAGGAAAGCCACGATGAGAGCCAGCTGGATTTCATCTCCATCGTTCAGGACATGGTGAGGCGGCTCCAGTCTGCACCCAATCTCATGTCCGCCTGCCAGACCGCAGTCGAGCAGGTCCGGGCCGTCACCGGATTTGACCGTGTCGTCGCCTACCGCTTTCTCTCGGACGGAGCGGGAGTAGTCGATGCCGAAGCACGAAGGCCCGATATCGGCTCATTCCTGGGCCTGCGGTTTCCGGCCGGCGACATTCCACAGCAAGCCCGCGAGCTTTACCTTCGCAACTGGATCAGAAGCATTCCGGATGCCCAATACACGCCTTCACCGCTTGTTCCTGCCAGGAACAGGATCACCGGAACACCGCTCGACATGAGCTTCTGCACGTTGCGAAGCGTATCGCCCGTGCATCTGGAATACCTGAGAAACATGCAGGTGCGCGCCTCCATGTCCCTCTCGCTCATCCTGCAAGGCAAGCTCTGGGGCCTGATCGCCTGCCACCATGAGACGCCGATGTTCGTTCCCTACCAGCGCCGCATCGCGCTCGAACTCTTCACCCAGATGGCCTCCTACATCCTCGAAACCAAGATCGCGGAGGAGGAGCTTTCCGCCCGCGTCCGGACGGCGGGATTGCACGACGACCTTGTCGCCTCCCTGTCCAGGGAGGATGATCTCGTGCGCGGGCTGACCAAGAACCAGCCCAATCTCCTGAAGTTCGTCTCCGCCGGTGGCGTCATCCTCTGGATTGACGGCCAGATGGCGCAGCATGGAAACGTGCCCGCCTTCGATGAGGTGAAGACCCTCGTCACCTGGCTCAACGCGACGGTGAAGGACGGTGTCTTCCACACCGATGGCCTTGCGCAGGTCCACCCGGAAGCGCAAGCCTACAAGAAGGTCGGCAGCGGCATCCTCGCGCTCTCCGTGTCCCGCACGCCGCGGGACTATGTGATCTGGTTCCGCCCGGAGGTGGTCGAGACGGTGCGCTGGGCCGGAAGGCCGGAAAAGCTCGAAAGCGAAGGCGCAGGAATCCGGCTCTCCCCGCGCAAGAGTTTCGCCGCCTGGGAAGAAACGATGCAGATGCGGTCCGAGCCGTGGAGCAACGTCGATGTCCAGACGGCCCAGGCGCTGAGGGTTTCGCTTCTTGAGGTCGTGCTGCTCAGGATCGATCAGGTGGCCCGCGAGAAGGAAGCCGCCCGTGCGCGGCAGGAAATCCTGCTTGAGGAACTGGACCGCAGGATCGTGCAATGGGAAACGACCGCACGCGAGCTGAAGCTGGAAGGCGACCGCCGGGCCCTCATCGAGGCGGAATTGTCCCAGGTCTTGCGCCGCACGGTGGTTGACCAGGAGAACGAGCGCCGCAGGATTGCGCGCGAACTCCACGACAGCCTTGGGCAGTACCTGACCATCATGCAGCTCGAATTCGATCACCTCGCGCGCAACCAGCCATCGGACAGCCGCGTGAGCCAGGGCATACAGAAGCTGAAGGATCTCGCATCATCGGTCGGAACCGAGATCAACCGGCTGGCGTGGGAAATCCGGCCGACAAGCCTTGATGATCTCGGACTCCAGACAGCGGTGGAGCAGCTTGTCCAGGAATGGTGCGAGCGCAGCAACCTGAAGTTCGATCTCCAGCTCATGCTGAACGACAGGCGCCTGCCGCCCACCGTCGAGACGACCTTCTACCGGGTCTTGCAGGAGGCCATCAACAATGTGGTCAAGCACGCCGATGCCAGCAAGATCGGAATCATCCTGGAAGCCAGCGAAAGGGACGTGAGCCTCATCGTCGAGGATGACGGGCGCGGCTTCGTGTGGAATCCGGATGCCGCCTCTTCCACCACCCGGCTCGGCCTTCTTGGCATGAGGGAACGGCTGGCGCTTGTCGGCGGCAGCCTGGAAATCGAATCGGGACAGCACAACGGGACGACGATCATTGTCCATGCACCCATCTGACATGGAAGGGCGGAAGCCACTCCGCATCCTGCTGGCGGACGACCACCCCGTGGTTCTTGCGGGCATGAAATCCCTCGTGACCGAAGAAGGCGACATGGAGATCGTGGGCGAAGCCACCGACGGCATCATGTGTGTTGACCTCGCCTCAAGGCTCACGCCCGACGTGGCCGTGATCGACATCTCCATGCCGGGCCTTGCAGGCAAGAGCCTTGCGACCCGCATGAAGGAGGTCTGCCCGCAATGCAGGCTCCTGACGCTTACGGTTCATGAGGACCATGGCTACCTCAAGCAGATGCTGGAAGCCGGGGTGTCCGGCTACCTTCTCAAGCGCTCTGCCGCCAGCAACCTGATCACCGCGCTCCGGATCATATCAGCCGGTGGCCTTTTCATTGACCCCGCCTATTCGACACGCGCCTCCCCGACTGGCGATGCCAGCGCCCTGCTCAATCCCGACCAGCGAGCCACGCTCAGCAATCGCGAAGTCGATGTGCTGCGGCTTCTGGCGGCCGGCCACAGCATCAAGGCGACTGCCGCCAGCCTGCACATCGGGATCAAGACGGCAGAAACCTACAAGTCCAGGGCTTTCGAAAAGCTTGGCCTCCAGTCCCGCGTTGAGCTGATCCGCTATGCCTTGAGCGCGGGATGGCTGAAGCAGTGAGCCTGCGCCTGCGGGCATGATGCCGTCACCGGGAACGGCCCTGCGAGCCCATCCCGCGCCGCCCAGCTCCGGCTTCAAGCCCTTGCCGGGACCACGATCAGCTTTTCCTCATGCGTCGGGCTTCTGCCAAACCGGCGCTTGTAAGCCAGGCTCATGGTGGAGGAGTTCGCAAATCCGCAGGCGATGGAAATCTCCATCAGGCTGAGGTCTGTCTCAAGAAACAGCTGCCGCGCCCGGTCCAGCCTCAGGTTCCTGTAATACGTCACGGGCGGGAGCCCGACCTTGGTCTGGAACAGCCGCTCCAGCTGGCGGCGTGAACACCCGGCCCTTTCAGCGATCTGTTCGATATCGAGCTTGTCATCCTGATGCCTCTCCATCAGCGCAATGGCCTGCAACAGGTACTTGTTCCTGATGCCCGTCCTGATCGCCAGCGGTGCCTGGGGTTCTTCGGGAGAGCGCACGCGCCCGTGCAGGACCTGGGCCGCGACGGCGGCGGCGAGATTCTTGCCGTGGTCCGACATGAGAAAGTTGAGGATCATGTCGGTGCTGGCGGCCTCACCGGCGCAGGTCATGCGATTGCGGTCAACCTCATACAGGCGGTCACTGAGTTCGACATCCGGAAACGCCTCGCGCATGCTCTCGTACATTTCCCAGTGGATCGTGGCGCGGTGTCCGTCCAGCAATCCGGCCTCGGCCAGGACACGCGTGGCAGTACAGAGCCCACCCACCATTCCAACGCGTACGGCGATGTGGCGAAGCCACTTCACCAGAACGGGCGAGTAGGACTGAAGCACATCGGCACCGCCGACAAGGATGACGTTGGCATCGAGCGGCACATCCTTCAGGGAACCGGACGGCGAAACCGGAACGCCGCTCGATGACAGGACGGCATTGCCATCCTCAGAAAAGAGCGGCCAGGAGTAGTGGTCTTCGCCGAGGACATGGTTGGCATGCCGCAACGGCTCAATCGTGCCCGCAAGGGCCAGGAGCGAGAAACGCGGCATGAGGACAAACGCGAACTTTCCGGTGCGCGAAGGCTGGGCAAACCGCTTGTAGCCTGACATGTCGTTCATGGGTGATCATCCCGCCAGAACGTGTGCCCGCGACGACGGCCAACTGGCATAGAGCCTTCCGCCGTGCGTGAGATCGATTGTCTCCAGCTCCCGCTGCCCGATCTGCACCTTGATTTCGCTGCCGTCTGCCGCTTCGAGAAACAGGGTCACGGTGGTCCCCATGAACTGCTCGGACAGCAGTTGGCATTCAACGACGTTCTCCGCTGCCGGCTTCTTGGTGGAAACCTGGACAAGGTCAGCAGCCACCACGAAGCTGAGCGGATCGCCGGTCCTTGCCGTGCTGGCGGCGGCGGTGGGCACAACGAATGTGCCCAGCCTCGTTTCGACCTGCACGGACCCGGATGTGTTGGCCTTCACCGTGCCTTCGAAGATATTGTTGCGGCCCACGAACTCCGCCACGAATTTGTTGGCCGGTGCGCGGTAGATGTCCTTGGCCTTGCCGATCTGGGCGATCTCGCCTTGCGCCATGATGATCACGCGGTCGGCCATGGCAAAGGCTTCCGACTGGCTGTGGGTCACATAGACAAAGGTGATGCCGAGTTCCTTTTGCAGTTTCGTGAGCACGCTCTGCATGCGGATCACCAGATGGGCATCGAGGGCCGACAGAGGTTCGTCAAGCAGCAGGATCTTGGGTTCTGTCACGAGCGCCCGCGCGAGGGCCACACGCTGTCGCTGGCCGCCGGACAGCTTTGCGACATTGCGTTCGGCAAACTGGCCGATGCCGAGCCGATCCAGCCAATCCAGCGCCTTCTTCTTGCGGGTGGCCGCCTCCATGCCGCGCATCTTCAGGCCAAACTCGACATTCTCGCGGGCATTGAGGAACGGAAAGAGGGCCAGTGATTGCCAGACCATGGGCGTATCACGCTCATGGGGCTTCACATCGTTCATGACCTTTCCCTCGAAGCGGATTTCACCGCCCGTCGGGGCTTCAAGGCCGGCAAGCATGCGCAACGTCGTGGTCTTGCCGCAGCCCGATGGACCCATGATGGCAAGGAATTCACCCTGCGCAATCTCGAAGCTTGTCGGCTTGACGGCAGTGAAGTCCGCAAAACGTTTCTCGACCTTGTCGAAGACGACGAGGGACTGGGTCATTGGGCGGTTTCCTCTTTCTTACCTTTCGACAACATGAGAACCTGGGCAACAACGATGAGCGTGATGGAGATCACGAACACGAAGGTGCCGATGGCATTGATTTGCGGGTCCACGTTGCCCTGGAGGATTTCCAGGATGACCACCGGTATTGTCTTGTTGAGGCCGGACACGAACCACGCCACGGCAAACTCATCAAAGGACACCGCCGCCGTCAGGCAAAGGGCTGCAATGATCGAGGGCATGGCAAAGGGAACCACCACCTCGCGCATGGCGCGCCATTCCGAAGCGCCGAGGTTCCACGATGCCGCTTCGAGGTTCGGGTCCATGTCATTGAGGCGCAGCCGGATGACAGCCATGGCAAAGGGCGCACCCAGCACGGTGTGGGCAATGATGATGGAAACGACCTGGCCCGAGAGGCCAATCTGCGCCAGCCACGACAGCATGGCCAGCGCCATGATGATGAGGGGAATCGTCGGGGGCAGCATGGCGAGCGCGAGATAGGCCTGCTTTCCCAGGAAGCTGTAGCGATAGTCCGTGTAGGCCGTGCAGAATCCGATGAAGGTTGACAGCAGGGAAGAACATGCGGCGACGACAAGGCTCGTCCAGGCGGCTTCAAGGACTTCCGGCCGGGACAGGATGGTCTGATACCATTTGAGCGAGAAGCTGCCCAGGGGAAGGCTGGGGAAGCGGTCGGAGTTGAACGAGAAGATGAAGCTCCAGATGATGGGCGTGAAGATGAAGGCGAAGGCGATGGCAATGTAGATGTAGAGCGCCCAGCTCGTTGCCTTTTCGGTGTTCATCCACGCCTCCTGTAAGCGAACTTCACGGCGGTAAAGGCGATTGCCAGCAGGGACAGGATCATCACGACGGCGATCACGGCCGCCCTTGGCCATTGCTGGCCGGATTTCGTCGAGTCCACGATCATGATGGAGAGCGTCGGAGGCTTGGAGCCGCCGAGATAGTACGGACTGACGAAGTCGCCAAATGACAGGATGAAACAGAACAGCCCGGCCACGATGAGTCCCACCTTGGCGGCGGGAATGATGACCGAGAACACCGTGCGCAAGGGGCTGCATCCCATGTTGTGGGCAGCCTCGATCAACGTCTTGTCGATGCTTGCCAGTGATATGGTCTGCAATATCACGACGAGCGGGAACGACAGCGTCAGATAGCCGACAAGCGTTCCGATGGGTGTGTTGAGCAGGGATATCGGGCCGAGCCCAACCCAGCCCAGCATGGCACTGATCACGCCGTTGCCGGCCAGAACCACCTGCCAGGCGTAAACGCGCACGAGGTAGCTGGTGAAGAAGGGTATGATGAGGAAGAAGAGCGCCCAGCGCCGTGTCGTGTCCGTGACGCGGAAGGCAAGTCCATAGGCTGCCGGAAAGGCGAGGACCGAGGCCAGGATCGTCGCGGCGACGGCGAGAGCCATCGTGTAGGCGTAGGAACTCCAGAAAATGTTCCAGCCCAGCATCTTTGCCCAGTTGTCGAAGGCGAAGGCGGGCGTCATGCGGTAGTTCTTGACGAGCCAGAAACTCATCACGAACATGAAGGCCAGGGGCACGACGAAGAACAGGAGCTGCCAGACCAGGAGAGGGGCGCGCCAGAACCAGGCGTAGAAGTCTCGTCGTTGTCCTTCGGCCATCGGGATTCTCCAATCTGAGAGATGGCCCAATCGTGTCGGATTGCGCGACACGAGTCCATCCCTGCCTCAAACACCAGGGTTCAGGCTTCAGTCCGGTTCGTCTGTTGGGAATTCCGTGCTGCCGCCCCTCGCACATGGCTGGGGGCGGCGAACACGCGTCGGGGGTCTTACGAGCCCTTGTATTCCGACCAGAAGTCGTTCCACACTTCCAGGCCCTGCTGGGCCGGAACACCGCGATACTTGATGCGGCCTTCCTTGATCAGCGTCACGGGATCGTTGGCCGCGCCATCAACCTGGCCGGTGCGCTGTGCTTCCTTCGGGTCTTTCTCGTTCAGTGCCTTGCGGCCTGCCTTGGTGACCGCGAAGCCGGGATATGCGGCCATGCGGGCCGAGTGCACCTGACCTTCCGGAGACAACATGTACTGGATGAACTTCTTGGCCATGTCGGCATTCTTGGAACCCTTGCCGATGGACCAGGATTCGGTGAACTGGATGCCACCTTCCTTGGGAACGACGGATGCGACCTTTGCACCGTCACGCTCCAGTACGCCGGTGATCCAGTCGCCGATGCCGGCCATGGCGAGCATCTCGCCGTTCTTGAGACCGTTGAAGGTGCCGCCGTAATCGAAGAAGCCACCGACCTGCGGGCGCAGCGACGTGGTGGTTTCCTTCACCTTGCCCCAGGCCGCTTCATCGATGTCAAACGGCGAAGCGTTGCCGTTGAGCAGGCTCATCTGGCCGAGATTCGGCAAGTGCCAATCGAAGTGCCCAACCTTGCCCTTGAGTTCCGGCTTCCAGAAGCACTTGTAGCTCTGGGCCTCTTCGGCAGAGACGGCCGTCGTGTTGTAGGAGACACCGAGATGGCCGCAACGGACCATCACCGAGAACAGCTTGCCGTCCTTCCAGTGTCCGGGGAACTGCTTCCATTCGTCGAACAGGAAGTCATCGAACGGATAATCGGCAGCGTTCAATTCGTCCACGTAACCCGCTTCATTGAGCTGCTGCACGAATTCGGCGTCGGACAGGATCACGTCATAGGTGCCCGGAGGAGACTGGGAAATCAGCGCCAGCATGTTGTCGCCGCCGGCGTAATACTTCGGCTTGAACTTGACGTTGTTCGCCGCCTCGAACTCCGCGACGACATCGGGTTCACCGTGGCCATACCAGGCCAGCATGTTGAGTTCGACGGTTTGCGCCCAGGCGCGGCTGACGAAGGGCATCGACAGGGCCGTGCTCGCCACACCATATTTCAGGATGTCGCGGCGGTTGGGCTTCAACAGAGTTTGCTTGCTCATGAACGTTTCTCCCTCGCGCAGACGCTTTTGCTACTGGTTGCCGCGCATCTGCCGACTAAACACATCCAGCCGACAAATAAAAATTGATCCTTCAAATCAAACTATGAGTTTCCCTTATGTGGCAACCGACATGCTCCCCAGGCGCTCCAGGCGGACAAAATCCGACAGGCCGGAATCATACAGGGACTGCATGATGTGGTTGACGAGCAACAGGGCCGCCGTGGAAGCCCCGGTGTTCTTGAAAAACATGCCCAAATGGATATCGGGCAAGGGCGGAAAGCCGTCGCGATCGGTCAGGACCCGCATGCCGCGCAGGAGGGTGCGGCGGGTCAGCGCCGTCACGCCGAAACCGGATTGCACGGCAAGCTGCAACCCATTGATGCCCGGGCTGCAAAACGTGATGCGCCACGGCTTGCCGATCTGATCGAGGCTGCGGATCATGCGATTCCTGTAGTGACACCCCTCCGGATGTGCCGCAATCGGAACGATCGGCTTGTTTCCCGCATTGAAATCACCCCCCGACACCCAGATCGGGCGTTCGGACCAGGTGTAGATAAGGCCGGGCGGCGGATCCCCATCGAACATGGCGACGACGATATCGAGTTCATCCTTCTCGAACATGCTCAGCAGCTTTTCACTGGTGTCGCACTGGATGGACATTTCAGTTTCGGGATTCAGTTTCGAGAAGTTTGCGAGCGCGGTCTGGAAGAAGGCAACGGCATAGTCGTTCGGCAGGCCCACGCGCAGGCTGCCGATGAACTCCTTGTGCTGCAGGCGCGCCACGATCTCATCGTTCATGGCCAACAACTGCCGGGAATAGCGAGCGAGACTTTCCCCGTCGCGCGTGAGTGAGATGTTCCGGCCCGATGTGTCCATCAGCGTCTTGCCGACGAGTTCTTCGAGCTTCCTGATCTGAAGGCTGATGGCTGGCTGCGTGCGGCCAAGCAGTTGGCCCGCCTTGGTGAAACTCCCAAGATCAATCACCGCAAGAAAGGTTCGCAGCACGTCCGTCGGGAGATTCACCGCACCCATCATCGCCTCCAAAGCGAAACTTATGCGATGATAACTTAAATGAATTTCCCATATGCAAGCAAGCGCCATATGCGTTCATCAAGAAACGCATCAAGCATGGGAGAGTAGGATGAGCGACCAGCGTCCGTTTGCAGCAGAGATGCCGTGGCCCGACTTTCACGCCCGCGTCAAGGACGGCAAAACCCCCATTCTCATACCGCTTGGCTCCATGGAACAGCATGGTCACCACATGCCGCTTCATGTGGATGTGCTGTTGCCGACCGAGTTTGCCCGTCTCGTGGCGCAACGGATCGGCGGTCTCGTGGCTCCCACGTTCAGCTATGGATACAAGTCACAACAGAAGTGTGGCGGCGGCAATCACATGCCGGGAACCGTCAGCCTGGAAGGGCAGACGCTGGTCCACCAGCTTCGCGACGTGATCAAGGAGTTCGCCCGACACGGCGGCCGCAACTTCGCGATCGTGAACGGTCACTACGAGAACTCCTGGTTCATCAACGAAGCCGTTGACCTGGCGTTGCGCGAATTGCGCTGGGACAGCATTGCCAACGTCAAGATCGTTGTCCTGTCCTACTGGGATTTCGTCAATCAGGAGACAATCGACAAGATTTATCCCGATGGCTTTCCCGGCTGGGCCGTCGAGCACGGCGGAGTGCTCGAAACCTCGCTGATGCTGGCGCTCTATCCTGAAATGGTTCAGCTCGACCGCGCAATCGATCATCCACCGGCGACCTTCCCGCCCTACGACGTCTATCCCGTGAAATCGGAATGGACCCCCGCCAGCGGCACCCTTTCGTCGCCGAAGCAGGCATCGCGCGAAAAGGGTGAACTCATGCTCGCCGTATGCACGGACGGCATCGTCGCGGCCCTTCAGGACGAGTTCCCTTCAGGGATCGCAAGCAAGAGCGTTGCCGCCTGAGACTTTCCCCCACTCAAAAGGAGCAAGAACCAACATGATCAGAGAACGCCTGCAGGACTACCAGGGCAATGGCACTCCGGTGACGCCCACCTTCTCCGCGAAGGAGATGAAACGCCGCCAGGACAACATCCGCAAGCACATGGCGGAAGCCAAGATCGACGCTGCGCTGTTCACGTCCTACCACAACATCTGTTACTACTCCGACTTCATGTACTGCTACTTCGGCCGCCGCTATGGCCTGGTTGTGGACCACAAGGGCTGCACCTCGATTTCGGCAGGCATTGACGGCGGCCAGCCCTGGCGCCGCACATTCGGTGGCAAGAACGTCACTTACACCGACTGGCAGAAGGACAACTATTTCCACGCCGTGCGCAGCCTCACCAAGGGCGTGAAGCGTCTCGGCATCGAGTTCGACCACATCAATCTCGATACGATGGCATTGCTCAAGTCCGAATTCCCCGACATGGAGTTCGTCGATATTGCCCAGCCTGCCATGCGCCAGCGCATGATCAAGTCGGCGGAGGAAATCGAACACATCACCAAGATGACCCGCATCGCGGATATCGGCGGCGCCGCCTGCTGCGAGGCAACACAGGTTGGCGTGACCGAGCGCGAAGTGGCGCTGCATGCAACGGCAAAGATGGTGAACGAGATCGGCACTGTCTGGCCGCATGGCGAATTGATGGACACCTGGACCTGGTTCCAGTCCGGCATCAATACGGATGGGGCGCACAATCCCGTCACCTCCCGCAAGCTGGAACGCGGCGACATCCTGAGCCTCAACTGCTTCCCCATGGTGGCGGGCTATTATGTGGCGCTGGAACGGACCCTGTTCTGCGAGACGGCGACCGACGAGAACCTGCGCCTCTGGGACATCAACATCGAAGTGCATGAACGCGGCATCGAGCTTCTCAAGCCCGGCAACAAGTGCTCGGATGTGGCGAAGGAGCTCAACGAGATCTACGAGAAGTACCAGCTCCTGAAGTACCGCTCCTTCGGCTATGGCCACAGCTTCGGCGTCCTCTGCCACTACTATGGCCGTGAAGCCGGACTGGAGCTGCGCGAGGATTGCCACACCGTCCTTGAACCGGGAATGGTCGTCTCCATGGAACCGATGATCACCATTCCCAATCACTTGCCGGGTGCGGGCGGCTATCGCGAGCATGATATCCTCGTGATCACCGAAGACGGCAACCGCAACATCACCCATCATCCCTATGGCCCGGAGAAGATGATCATCCGGAAGTGACGGCACTCTCCCTGACTGGTGGCCCGGCTTCGTGCCGGGCCATTTTTCATGGGACCCAAGCCTGAATGGCGGAATGAGGCGGCACGAATTCCGTTACGATCCCGGCCTGTGCTGCGACAGTTCCATCATGTTTGACTCCATCCTCCAGTATCTCGACTGGTTCGGCATCTGCATCTTTGCCCTGTCGGGAACTCTCGTGGCCTCCCGCAAGCGCATGGACGTGGTGGGCTTTGCCTTCCTGGGCTGCGTGACAGGAATAGGCGGCGGCACCGTCCGGGATGTGCTGCTTGGATCGCTGCCCGTCTTTTGGGTGAAGCAGCCCGCCTATGTCATCACCTGCCTGCTGGTGTCCTGCACCGCCTTTTTCCTTGTCCATCATGTCCGTTCACGGTTGCGGCTTCTGCTTTGGTGCGATGCGGTCGGATTGGCCCTGTTCTCGGTGACAGGTGCCGCAACAGGCGTGGCATCGGGTGCCGGTCCGACAATCGCCATCGTCATGGGCGTGGCAACCGCAACCTTTGGCGGCGTCATCCGCGACATGTTGGGTGGCGAAATCCCGATCATCCTGCGCCGCGAAATCTACGTGACTGCCGCCCTGCTCGGCGCCGCCACGTTCGCAACATTCCTTGCTCTGGGAGCCTCCAGGGATGCTGCCCTCGTCGCCGGTTTCCTGGCCGCCTTTGCACTTCGCGCGGCGGCAATTGTTCTGGGGCTTTCGCTGCCGGTTTTCAGCGGAACCGGTGCGACCAACGACGAATGACACCGGCGTTCGGTGCGTCTGCCTGCATAACCGGCAGACACAACAGAGGATGGACGGTATCCTGCCTCATCTCAATTGCTGCCCGCTGAAGCGCCAGCGATCGATCGACCATAGAAACCTTGCTGCTCCTTCGCGGTCATCACCACTCCGGGGCGATCAAAGAAGGCGAAGATCGCCACCAGTCTCTCGACTGGCCCTTTGACGGGCACCACGCGGTGCAAGGTGTTCACGCCACGGAACACGTTGAGCGCACCGGGCTGCAGGGCAATCCTGCGCACCATTGGGTCTTCGCCCCGCAGAACTGCGGCGACGCCATCGAAATTCGGCGCGTCGGCACTGCGAAGGTCCTTGCGGTATTCCAGCTCGCCTCCTTCCTGCGGAGCCTGAAGCAGGATGGTGGTGGTGAATTCCGACCGATCGAAGTGCCAATTCAGCGCCTCCCCGTCGCGGCTTGCCTGGACGTTCACCCGTGCCATCGGGTCTTCCATCGGGTAGATCGCGTCCTTGCCCATGGTGGCGGCCAGAAAATCGGCGAAGGGTTGCCATTCATACAGTTCGATGACCGGATTGCCCGCGAGCTGATCAGCGCAAAGCGTGTGGTTCACGGTTTCCACCTTGGTCATGGCCGGGTGGTCCTGCGACAATCCCTCGACACTGTCGCGGAAGTAGATGTTGTGGCGACGGGCATGGCGATAACCTTCGCGCTCCATCAAGGGGACGGCAGCCTTGACCGCCTCGTCCACCATCCCGGCGCGCAGGAAACCAGGCAGGTCGAACATTCCATCCGCCGCCAGACGCGCCCGACAATCTGCGACAAGGGCGGCATAGGCCGGGGTACCGGGGGTGTTGATCGGGTATTTCTGCAGATCGACAAGCTGGTCCATGGCGCGTCCCTTCCTCGAGTTGTTCTGGCAAACCGTTATCCGGGACAGGGCCTTCGGCAAAGGCGGGAAAAACTTGGTGAGGACAAGAAAAACTTATGCTATTCTGCTCCGGCTTGCGGCTGCGCCGGCTGTTTCCCCAGCAATAAGGGGAATTCGGCACGTCCGACCCCAAGAATGAATGCACTTCAAGAAGGCGCCCATGTCTGACCGCCTGCCCCTGAACGCCTTGCAGGCCTTTGAACGCGCCGCCCGTACGGGGACGTTTGCCGCCGCTGCCGCAGAACTGGGGGTCACCGCGACGGCAATCAGCCAGCACATACGCCTGCTGGAAAGCCGGTTCGGCAAGCAGGTGTTCCACCGCCGCCCCAATGGCGTTGAGCTGACAGATGCCGGCCGCGACCTTTTCCTCCGCGTTGCTGGTGCCTTTGCTGAACTGTCGGAGGCGGCAGCACATCTGCAGACTTCGGCCTTGCGGCCTCGCGTGGTGATCTCGGTTATCCCTTCGGTGGGAGAGCTATGGCTCTTGCCTCAATTGGCCGGACTGTCTGATCGGGCCGGAATAAAGGTGATCGAGGAAAACGAGGACCCGATCGATTTTGCCAATCGGGGTGCGGACATTCGCATTACCTATGGCGCGACAGCTTATCCCAACCAGATCGTCGAGACGCTGTTCCACGACCGAATGCTCCCGGTCGCCGCACCTGAGTTGGCATTGCAGTTGGCAGATGGCGTACGGGACGCAACCGATGCGCAGTTGATTCATACGCAATGGGGGCCAAGTTATGCCAGCCCGCAATCATGGTCCGGCTGGTACCAGACGATGGGCAGCACGCGCCGGCCCGATCCCGGCAAGGGTCTGTCGGTTGATCGATTGGTGATCGCCGCCACGGCGGCGCGTCAGGGTCTGGGCGTGGCGCTTTTGCCAGAGACGCTGGCGGCGGCTGATCTGACGCGGGGGACTCTCGTGGCTGCTGGGCCCGCTGCTGCGTGGATGCCGCTGCCCTATGTCATGGTCGCCCGCCCGGCAGCCCGCATGCGTCAGGGAGCGGAGTCGGTATGGAAACACCTTTCTACGCGGCCTGTGCGGGGCTCGTGAGAGATCTCTTCAGCACAAGAGCCTGAGCCGCAAGACGGGCGCGGACGAAAGATGAAATCACATCAAGAATGCGCATAACTTCTCAATTGACTGCAGTAATGCTTCTGCGCAACGTCCGGCTGCAGCCAAGATCGTGATCCGCGGTTGATGCCATGCCCGCGGGTGGCCTGCATGGGAGAGTTTCCATGGACTATCAGCACATCCTGAACTTGATTGCCGCACTCTCCGGAGAACCGGGCGAGAAAGCCGTCCCGGCAGCGCCTGTCGTGCAGATTGCCTGTCCGCGCCCGTTTCCAGTGAATGAGATCGAGGGCAAGACCGTCTATTGCGGAACTGTCCAGGTGCCTGAAGACCATGACAAGCCGGAGGGACGGAAGATCACCCTCAAGTTCATGGTGATGAGATCGCTGTCGCAGTATCCCGAACCTGATCCGCTGGTGTACCTGGAAGGCGGCCCCGGGGGTAGCGCATTCGGTATCCTCCACAAGATCGATCGGGCTTTTGCGCCCTGGCGCAAGACCCGCGACATCATTTTCTGGGATCAGCGTTCTGCCGGCATCTCCGGGCATTCGGTCAATTGCTACAAGGCACTGGCTGCAAACGCCGTGAAGATCGCCAGGGGCGACACGCTGAACATCGATGCAGACGGCCACGCAATCCAGGAATCCGTCGCCAGCTCATGCCTGAAGGAGGTGGAGCAGGCGGGCATCGACATTTCGAAATACAACACGACTGAGAACGCCAAGGATGTCCCGGTGGTCATGAAGGCATTGGGCTACCCGTCATTCAATCTGTACGGAATTTCGTTCGGCACAAAGCTTGCGCTCGAAACCATGCGCGTGGCACCTGAAGGTATCCGCTCGGTCATTCTTGATGGCGTGGCCCCGTCGTGGGTTCATCTCTACAATTCCTTCACGCTGAAGACCGACGAGGCGATCGAGAATGTCGTGCAGCAATGCAAGGCCGATGAAGTCTGCAACAGGACGTACCCCGATCTGGACAAGGTCATCATCGAAACGCTGCACATGGCCCACGAAGGCAAGATCATGCATCGGGGCAAGCCTGTCAGCACGGCCACGATTTTCCGTCCCTTCAACGATCGGAACGGCCGCGATTCCAATCTCTCGATGACGCCCTACATTCCCGCATTCATCTACGAGCTTTACCGCGGACGGGAAATGCCGACGGTCGACATGCTCGTGGCGAGGGACTTCGTGATGCCCGAGCTGTCAGACAAGGATGTCCAGGCGGCTGCAGCCGGGCTTCCCAAGCAGCAGCGCAGCCTGATCAGCACACTCGCCGACAACGCGGCAATTGCAAGGCGCGTGGAACAGTCGAACGTGAATGCCATCAGGGAACTGCGCGATACGATGGATGAAGACAGGCAATATGGCCCTGTCGCCGTGTTGTTTGACAGGGAACTGGAGAAGGCGCTCGCCGCCCTGAAGAAAACCGATCCGGACGCGGTGAACCGCAGCATTGTCGACTATGTCGCGCTTCAGAACACCCCGGCCTCACGTGATGCGCTCAGCGCCTTCGTCAAGTCATATGTGCCTGGCGAGACGGGCAAGCGCCTGCTGTCGCTGATCGCAAGCATGAGCGCGGCGGAAGTCACTGGTTCCTTCGACATTATCAAGCGCGATGCATTTGCATCGCAAACGCATTTCTTCGACAGCATGTATCTCCTGAACTACGCCTGCCAGGAGGACATCCCCTTCAATACCTTTGACGGCTACAGGAAAGTCGCGGCGGGAATGAAATACCCTTACCTCTCGGATGACTACGATCCCATGGTGAAGAACTTCTTCGCCGGTTGTGCGGCTTTCAAGCCGCAGGAGCGCAGCAACTGGCACACACCGGTGGTCAGCGACATTCCAACCTTGTCGATCGGAGGGTTGTACGACGTGCAGACTCCCGCAAGCTGGGCGATAGTCGCCACCGAGAAGCTTTCGAACGCCCAGGCTTTTCTGATCCCGGAAGCGGGCCATGGCGCGGTCATTTACCAGCCTTGCGTGGCCGACATGGGGGTTGCATTCACCAACAATCCGCAACGCAAGCTGTCCGATACCTGCGTGAAGAGCATCAGGATTGACTGGCATATCCCGGGCTGGGCCAAGTCAGGGAACTGATCAGGCTCAAGGCGCCACTGGTGCGGCAATGCCGATGGGCATGGCCGAGGCGGCAACAAGTTGCGGACCTGTCCTTCCACTTGCAGCACGTGGCACTGTTGATACCGTGCTTGCGGCAGACATCACCCGTTGCAACCCCAGTCTCCTGTTCCCGCAGGATCGAGATGGTCTGTTGTTCCGTGAACCTCGACGTCCTCATCGTCCAACTCCTTCTCAGGCCGTCGGACTCTATTCGTTCTTGGATCAGTTTGCGGTGCTCGGACCGCGCCCAGGCTGCTTCACAGGGTTTCCATTGACCAACCTGCCGCTCGCATTGCCAGGGCCGTCCTTGTTTCGACCCCGAGTTTGCGAAAGATGTTTTCCAGATGTTTCTGAACCGTGCGGGAGCTGATTTCCAACAGTTGTCCGATTTCCGAATTGGTCTTGCCAGCCGCCACCCAGCCTACGATTTCCCGCTCGCGTTCCGACAAGGGCAGTTTCGATGGATCCACCGAAGCGGTACAAAGTCCCGATTTCAGGACAATATAGCCCCCCTCCCTGTCGGGAATGTAATTGACAGTCAGCTTCATGTTACCCTGCACCTTGTGCGCCGACCGCCAGTTGCGACTGGGTGTGCGGCTCAGGCCCCAATCTCTGGGTTCAGAGAATTCTTGGAGAAGAGGGAGCGGCAGGCTGCCCTGCTGACCGGGAGCGTTTGCATAGAAATGCTTCAGCACCTTGAAGGCTGGTTCATCTCCGGTCACAACACCCTCACGGGAAATGCGGAGGACATACCAACCTCCAGACGCATCCAGGCTCAGTATGGAAGCAAAATTCACATCTACGGGGCCCTGATCCGGATCAGAGTTCCGTCCTGGATCTGTCCCCTGCAAGCAGGGCAAAGCCTTCTTCATCCCAGACATGTTCGGCAGGTACCGTTGACTGAGGAGATTGCATAGAAAGCTACGCCCCGGTTCTGTACCTGTCAAATAGCTGAGATCCACGAAGACTCCTGTCTTCGTGGAGCTGTTTCCCGTGATGGGCTAGGCCAATGAAAGGACGACAGGTCCTGAAAACGCCTGTGTGACGCCGGAAGCAGTCGGCTGCAGGGCAGCACGGAAAGTGTCAAGCGTTGCAAGCATGTCCGGCATCGCCCTGCTCAGCGCGCCTGCGTCCGTCCACTCCCCGATCAGGCAGTAATCACCTTCACCAATCTGAATGATCGAGCCTTGTCTCAGACCTGGCCAATTGATCTTTCCGGGCCCGTGCGCCTCCAGGAACATCCTGTCCTTGCCTGCCAAGACTTTGAAGCGGACGACATTGTATGCAGTCATCACTTCCTCCCTGCTTCGCTGACCAAAGTGGCGTTGATGAAATTCTCAATAGGCGGCTTGCCGTCTTGCACCATGAGGATTTCGCCCCTCAGCTTGTCTCCGGTCACAACGCCCGTCCAAACAAGCTTGCCATAGCGGGCGCTCTGCGTCTCGGCATTGAAGTGAATGTTCCCTCCGTTCTCAATCGCTGAATAGGCGGCATCGCCATACCCATACTGATCGCAGGCGGTAGACCTGAACCGTCCATTTGCGAAGATGAGCGTGTCAGGATCGCCGGTGCTGTTGCCCTTCTCGATGAACAACCCCTGATAGGACTTTCCATCGAGCAGATCCGTGGCTTTGGCATGATCGTGACCCCTGGCGTAGTCGATCATGCCTTGAAAATCGACAATCACCGCCGGTTCGCTTCCGACCACCCATGCGTCATGTCCGCTTGGCAGCAGAGAAATGTCGCCCGGCTTGCAGTCGAATTCGCTTCCATCATCCATCTTCACCCGGAGAACACCGGAAACATGGTATTGAAAATGCGGGGCTTCGCAGCTCTTGGTGTTGACGAGGGGCTGGACCGATTTTGCCCAGTGCCATCCCGGCTCGAATACCGCCCGCCCAATCGTGGCACCTCCAACAGTCAGCAACTCAAGCTTGCCTTTCGGAAAGGTCCGCACTTCATCAGGTGTTTCAAAGCCCTTCACTTCGGCCCTCGCGAACGTCGCGACCATGCCATGTGTATGAGTCGTCATGGTGTTCCTCCATTCTGAGCCCCAAAAAGCCCAGGGCATACGAATGAATAGGAGAACTCGGACGCACGCTAAATACGCAAGTCAACGTAGCGCGCGACAGGGTGTCATCCATGATGCTCCTCGCCTGCGCTTCAGGTTGATCGTTCTTTGGCATTTGACGTCAGATCAGAGCCGTTGTCGCTGAGCGACATCTGCAGGTAACCACGAACTTCAGCGACCTTGTCAGCTCGCACACGACCCGCTCGCAGCGCGTGCGAGATGCTCCCGCAATGTGGAGCAGTGTCAGAAAACGGCAAAGCCCACCGCCTCGGACAGGCAGTGGGCCTTGGGTTGGTTGCGGGAGCCAGATTTGAACTGACGACCTTCAGGTTATGAGCCTGAAATGCCGGGCATCTTTCGTCCTCGATGGACCAGGATGCATCATAGCGGCTATAACTTGGCTTAAGAGGCCTACTGACAGACAATCTTAACTTTAGTTGGCAGAACGTGCTGGACTTCACGAGGTAAGCAAGATTCCATGGGGACCTGCTTGGTCTTCGGTCATAATCATTGCTTGAACGACTGAAGGGAAGGAGCACTAAAATGAATACGACGTATGAGCCTGAATTTGTAGGGTTTAAAACTGTTCCCCGGCGAATCTTTGCAGCAATTGAGCTGAGCAAGTCGGTGTGGGTGCTCGCTATCCAGTTGCCAACTGTGGATAAGGTGAGTTTGTTCCGGATCCCCGGCGGCGACATTGAAAGACTTTTTGCCCTGCTCGATCAGGCGCGTGATCGCTCCGGTGAACCGGTTGAGATCTGTACCTGCTATGAGGCCGGGTATGACGGTTTCTGGATACATCGCAGCTTGACCGCCCGAGGGGTCCTGAACACGGTC
>JAEUMJ010000124.1 GCA_016792865.1 Hyphomicrobiales bacterium
CCCGCAAAGCGCGATGAGATGTGTTCGCTCCACGCCACGTGCTGCCTGCCGTTGGAGGCGGCAAGGGGTGTGACTGCTATTCCGGCCTCCCTGAACAACGGCAGCCATGCTGCATCCGAGCCAAGCTCCGGCCAGCTTGCGCCACCCATGGCGAGAATGGTCGGCACATCGTCAAACCCCTGCCATTGCACGGGAGCACGGCGCGTGACGCCCCGAAGCTCCAGCCGCCGCAACCACGCTCTCAGGAGCGGCGACGCCTTGAGGCCAACCGGAAACACGCGGCCTGACGAACCGACGAATGTCCTGATGCCGAGCGCCTCGCACCACTGGCGGAGTGCGGTGGGCGGAAAGGCGCGAATGGCCGGCTCCAGCCTTGTGCGGGCCGCGCCATAGCGTGCCAGCAGCAAATCAAGATCTTCCGAGTGGGTGAGATTCAAGCCGCCCCTGCCCGCAAGCAGGAACTTTCGCGCAGGCTGACGATGATGATCGATGATCTCGACGGACACGCCGGCTTCTGACAACACGTCCGCCGCCATCAATCCGGCGGGCCCCGCTCCCACCACACGCACATGCTTTGCTGCTGCCGCCATGGGACGGCATTAGTGGGTTCGCGTCAGGTTGAAAAGGTCAGTCCGTGACCAGGCACTTCCGCTCAATGCCCTTGTAGGACTTGTAGGTCCCGGTATCGCGATTGAAGGACGCATACTTGCGGTCGCAATAGTCAAGCCATGCGGCAGAACCGGGAACCAGCTTGCCCTTGAGGGATGCCGGGGCGGCTTGTGCCGTCTGGGCGTTCTGGCCACCATTGCCGGTTTCGCTCTCGTCCTTGGGCTTGAACAGCTTGCCCAACAACGTCTTCGACTTTGAAGGCGCGGCCTTGGTGGTCTGTTCGGCCTGCTGGTTGCGCTTGGGCGGCGGCTCGATGTCGGGAGCCACGATCACTGCGGGTTCGGGCAGGGTTTCCGCCTCCTGCACCGGGGCGGGCACGGGTTTCTGCCTTGCCTTGGCACCGGCTGCCTTCACAGGCTTCTTGGCAGGCTTGGCGGCGGGTGCTTCCGTATCAACCGCAACCGCGCCACTGCCGAACTGGAGCAGGCAATCGTTGAAGGCGTTGGCGCGGCGAGACTTCCACTGCGCCTCATCCTTCGGGCCACGATCGGCAAAATCACGGGCATAGGCGTCGCAATAGTCCTTGGGCGCTGCCTGAACCAGGCCCGCCGACAGCGACAGCAGTGCAAAAGCAGCAAGCGGCAATTTACGGACCACATATCGGGCCATGTCTGCCTCCTGAAGGTTGAACATAGTTTAGGCTTTTCCGTCCGGAATACGGCGTTCCCTAGGCAAACGCCGGGAATCAATAAGGCAAGTCAAAGTAGTTGGCGGCAGTTATACGATAGACCGACACCCGCTCAAAGCGCCCTTGCCCAACAGGGTAATCAGCCTGTGTCCCCTGCTCCGACATGCCGATCCGCCGGGCCACGGTCAGGGAGGCTCCATTGGGTGCCATGATCTTGCACCAGGCAGAACTTCCCTTCAGGTGCTCGAAGGCGATGGACAGGAGCGCCCGGCCGATCTCAGTCCCCAGCCCCATGGACCACATGGCCGGGTGCACGCCCCAGCCCACTTCATATTCACCGCTGCCGTGGCTGATGATGAAGCCTTCGCCCACCACGTCGCCACTGAGCTTTTCCTCTGCCGCGAGATGGAAGATCTGGCGATGCCGGTCGCCCTGGGCCGCAACCTGGCGGCGGACGAATTCCGTCACTGCCGTTTCATCGCGAAGCCGGTGCGCAATATGCCGCTGATAACGCGCTTGCGTGAGAAAGGCCGCCAGTTGCGAAGCATCGCGCGAACGCATTTCCCGCATCAGAAGAGACGGTGTTTCGACAACAGGCACGGCGACGATGGCAGACATGGTGGAAAGAATAGACAATGCAAAGGTGCTTTGAAAAGCACTTGCATGAAGAATCGTGTCAAGCAAACAGTGGGGAAAATCCAGGACAGGCTCAGAACATGGTGAAGCCCCGGGGTGGCGTTCCCAACGGGGCTTCTGTCATGGCCGTCTGGCCAAAATTGAATGAAAAGATCAAATCCAACTTACGCGATGCAAACGCACCATGTGAGGTATTGGAATGTCTGCTGGCTCGAATGCCTATGCAGGTGGTTTCATTTTTCGAGACCTCTCTGCTTGATGTCACCATGGTATCAAACCCATGCCGGCTGGCAAATCAACTTTCAGGACAAGCTTCCAGACCTAAGGCCCATTCGCCTTGTGATCAGGGGGGCCATGGCAGGTGATGAACACGTGGTTCACCTCCTTTCCCGGCAAGGTTTGACTCTTGCTGCCGAAATCCCTATTTGCGGGCCACAGACAGGCGATTTGGTCCGGCGAGCCGCACCGCCCCTTTTTCCATTCTTCTCTCGCCCAGGTATTTTCTCACCACATGAGTTTCTCCACGCTCGGACTGAGCCCCAAAGTCATAGAAGCCGTAGCCGCAGCAGGCTATACGGTCCCGACAGCCATTCAGGCAGAAGCAATTCCCCACGCCCTGGCCCGCCGCGATGTCCTGGGCCTCGCCCAGACCGGTTCCGGCAAGACAGCGGCCTTCGTGCTTCCCATGCTGACCCTGCTCGAAAAGGGCCGCGCCCGTGCCCGCATGCCACGCACACTCATCCTTGAGCCGACACGCGAACTCGCCATGCAGGTTCAGGAGGCATTTGAATCGCTGGGCAGGATGCATAGCCTGTCCGTCGCAACCCTGATCGGGGGCGTGGCCTTCGAGCCGCAGGCCGCAAAGATCGACCGTGGCGCGGATGTGGTGATTGCCACTCCGGGCCGCCTGCTCGATCATTTCGAGCGCGGCAAGCTGCTCCTCACAGGGGTGGAACTTCTCGTCATCGATGAAGCCGACCGCATGCTCGACATGGGCTTCATCCCCGACATCGAGCGCATCTGCAAGCTCCTGCCATTCACCCGCCAGACGCTGTTCTTCTCGGCCACCATGCCACCGGAAATCCAGCGGCTTACTGCGCAATTCCTGCACAATCCGGTGCAGGTGGAAACCTCGCGGGTATCTTCGACAGCCTCCACGATCTCGCAATTCGCGGTGAAGGCCCCATCCGATCCCAAGGCCAAGCGGGACGCGCTGCGCGCCCTCATCCGCACACAGAGCGAAATCAAGAACGCCATCGTTTTCGCCAATCGCAAGACCACCGTTGCCGTGCTGGAAAAGTCGTTGCGCAAGCATGGTTTCAACGCTGCCGCCCTTCACGGCGACATGGACCAGACCTCCCGCCTTCGCACTCTCGCGGCCTTCCGCGCACAGGAAGTGACTTTCCTCATTGCCTCCGACGTGGCCGCCCGCGGCCTCGACATTCCGGAGGTGAGCCACGTCTTCAACTTCGACGTTCCCATTCACTCGGAAGACTACGTGCACCGCATTGGCCGCACCGGTCGCGCGGGCCGTGAAGGCCACGCCTACATGCTCGTGACATCCCATGACACGAAGCATTTCAAGGCCATCGAAGAGCTGATCAAGAAGTCGCTGGACTGGTTCGATATCGGCAAGAGCTTTGACGACAGCAACGAGGGTGAAGCAGAGGAACGGGGCCAGGAGCGCGGCGGACGCGATCGCCGGGGTGGGCGTCACCACCGTGAGGGTAGCCGGTCCCGCAGCGAACATCGTTCTGAACGCCGGCCCGAAAAGGCTGCCGCTCCAACAGCTTCTCCCGAAACCTCAAGTCAGGGTGAACAGCCGGTAAAGCAGGAACGCAACCGGGAGCCGCGCGAGGCACGTCCGGATCAACCCCAGGCACCCAGGCACCGTCCGCGCCAGGATCAGCCGCGTGCCGCTGGCCGTACCGAGGGGCGGCGCGAAAACCGTGCTGACAAGGGCGAAGAAGGCCCGGATTACCGGGGTTTCGACCAAGGCAATATGCCCGCATTCCTGACACGCACGACGCGAGTCTAAGTCCTTCACCCTGGTGGCACCGATGACAGGAGGGTAATTTTGCCCTCCTTAAGATTTTGTCGTTAACCTCAACGGCATGATTGAAGGTCCGGCCAACACTTCCGCATTTGCCGCATCCGATCACACGCAGAGAGAGAACCGTGTGGCGCCGCGCCGTCGCGTGCTGAAGTCGGCAAAGATCGTCTTTGATGACTGGCGGGCCATCGACTGCACGGTGCGCGACGTTTCGGAGACCGGCGCAAAGTTGCAGGTGGGCGGTGCCCATGCCCTGCCGCACAAGTTCCGCTTGCTGATGATCTCCGAAAACACGATCCGGCCCGTCCAGATCGCCTGGAAGCTGAACGACACTCTGGGCGTGGCCTTTGCGGGTCCGCCCGAAAAGGCGCCGTTGCGCAAGTTCACATCGACAATGTAGGCGCTGCCCGCGTCAGGCCGGGGTATTCGCGGGTTGAAGCTGGACGCTTTCACCGCAGCCGCAGGCGGAGGTCTGGTTGGGATTATTGAAGACGAACCCGGACTTGAGAACCGTGGACTGGTAATCCATTTCGGTGCCGAGCAGGAACATCAGCGCCTTGCCGTCAATCAGCACGCGTGCGCCCTTGTCTTCCACCACTTCATCGAAGGGCTTTGCGTCCTTGGCCCACTCCATCGTGTATTCCATGCCGGCGCAGCCACCGTTCTTGACGCCGATGCGAAGGCCCACGCCCTCGCCCTTCGCCATGAGGTCACGGATGCGCGACGCCGCGGCGTCGGTCAGCTTCATCACTTGTGGTTTCGATTGAGCCATTTCTTCCTCACCACATATTGAGTGCCATGCGGGCCTCTTCCGACATGCGGCTGTGGTCCCACGGCGGGTCAAACACGATCTTTGCCTTGACTGACTGAACACCCTGGACCGAGCCCACGGCATTCTCAACCCAGCCCGGCATGTCGCCTGCCACCGGACAGCCCGGAGCGGTCAGCGTCATGTCGATCGCCACGTTGCGGTCGTCGTCAATATCGACCTTGTAGATCAGGCCGAGTTCATAAATGTCTACCGGGATTTCCGGGTCATAGACGGTCTTGAGTGCCGCGATGATGTCGTCGGTCAGCCGGGCAAGCTCATCCGGCGGAATGGCGGACGGGTTCGGTGCATTCCCGCCCGGGGCCGTCTCTGCTGTCGGTGTGGCGTCCATCATCCGAAGATCCTTTGGGCTGAGATAAGTGCGTCCGCGAGTTTATCAACCTCTTCCATGGTGTTGTACATGGCGAAGGAAGCGCGGCAGGTTGCAGTGACGCCGAAGCGTTGCAGCAGGGGTTGCGTGCAGTGGGTGCCCGCGCGAACCGCGACACCGTGCCGGTCAATCACGGTTGCCACGTCATGGGCGTGGGCACCGTTCATGGTGAAGGAAATGATCGGCCCCTTTTCACGGGCGCGGCCATGGATGCGCAGGCTGTTGATGGCCGAAAGGCGCTGCATCGCATAGTCATGGAGAGACGCCTCATGCGCGGCGATTGCCTCAAGGCCGGTGGCCCGCATGTAATCGAGTGCGGCGCCAAGGCCGATGGCCTCGACGATCGCAGGCGTGCCGGCCTCGAAGCGGTGGGGCGGATCATTGTAGGTGATGCCCTCGGTCGTGACCTCGGAAATCATCTCGCCGCCGCCCTGATAGGGCGGCATCCTCTTCAGGAGGTCGGCCTTGCCATAGAGCACGCCAATGCCTGTGGGCCCATAGGTCTTGTGGCCGGTGAAGACGACGAAATCCGCGTCCATCGCCTGCACATCGACACTGCCGTGCACAGCCCCCTGGCTGGCATCCACGAGAACCGGAATGCCCTTTTCATGCGCCAGCCGAATGATCTCGCTGATGGGAGTCACCGTGCCGAGCGCGTTCGACATCATGGTCACGGCCACGATCCTGGTCCGCGCGGTCAGGAGCTTGCTGAACTCGTCAAGCAGGAAATTGCCGTCGTCGTCGATGGGTGCCCATTTCAGCACCGCTCCGCGGCGCTCGCGGTGGAAATGCCACGGCACGATGTTGGAGTGATGTTCCAGGATCGAAAGCACGATCTCGTCGCCCTCGCCGATCGCCATGGCACCATAGCTCTGGGCCACAAGGTTGATGGCCTCGGTCGCATTGCGGGTGAAGATGATTTCATCCTTGGACCGGGCATTGAGAAAACGCCGAACACTTTCCCTTGCGTCTTCAAAGGCTTGCGTCGCCGCGTTCGAGAGATAGTGCAGCCCGCGATGGACGTTGGCGTATTCCGTCGTCATGCTTTTCAGCATGGCGTCGATCACCGCCTTCGGCTTCTGCGCCGAGGCGGCGTTGTCGAGGTAGACCAGCGGCTTGCCATAGACCTCGCGTGAGAGGATGGGAAAGTCCTGGCGAATGGTGGCAACGTCAAACATCAGCGGCGTGCGAGCCAGCCCTCCGCATATGAAGTGAGTGCGTCACGAATGCCGTCATGCTCGATCGTGTCAAAGGCTTCGCCGACAAAGGCCGCAATGAGCAGCGACTTCGCCTGTGCTTCGGGAATGCCGCGCGATTTCAGGTAGAACATGTGATCGGGGTTGAGATCGCCCGCCGTTGCGCCATGGCCGCAGACAACATCATCCGCATAGATTTCAAGTTCGGGCTTCGCATCAAACTCGGCGGTCTCCGACAGGAGAAGGGCATGGGACGATTGCTTGCCATCGGTCTTTTGCGCATCGGGGCGCACCACAACCTTGCCCTGGAAGATGCCGCGCGCCGTATCATCCATCACACACTGGAAAAGCTCGCGCGACGTGCAATGTGGCACGGCATGATCCACCACCAGCCTGGTGTCGGCATGCTGCTTGCCGTTCAGGAGATATGCGCCAGAGATCCGTGCATCCGCCCCCTGCCCCAGGAAGGTGCAGGTTCCATTCTGACGGTTGAGCGCGGCACCGGAGGTGAGCGTGAAGTCCCGCAGGATCGCGTTCCGGGAGAGGTTCACGATGGTGTGGGCAAGATGCGTCGCAGCCCCTGACTCGCGCTCGATCTTGATGCGGTCAAGGCGTGCGCCCTCCCCCACGTTCATCTCGATCACGGCGTTGGAGAGATAGTCACCCTCGCCGACAAAGGTCTCGATGAGGCTGGCCGCCCCACCCGCCGCAACGCTGACCGTGTGGCGGTGTGCCATTGCCCGCTGCGGCCCCTTGGTTGCGACGTGGATGATCTCCACGGGCATATCCATGTTGCCCTCCAGCATGAGGTGAGCGCCCTCGGCCGCAAGCTTGCTGCCAATGGCGACAATCGTGTCGTCGGCGAGCGATGCAGGGGCCGCCGCCGTTCCCTGCGGAAGCTGGGAGCGCTTGGCGTCGTAGCTCCCGTTCACGAAGACGATGCGCCGTGCCTTCACACCGGCAAGAGGCGAACCCGCAATCAGGCGATCCACGTCAGCTTCCGCCGCAATCACCGCCTGCCTTGCATAGGGCGCGGCAATGAGGCGACGAAGATCGGTCCACTTCCACTCCTCGCTGCGGCGGTTGGGGAGCGTCATCCCCAAGGCTTCCTCGGCGGGCGTTCTGGGTACAACAGCGTTCATGCCGCTTTTCCCACGAATTCGGCGTAACCCTTTTCTTCGAGTTCCAGCGCCAGTTCCTTGCCTCCCGTCTTCACGATCTTGCCATCGGAGAGGACATGGACCTTGTCGGGAACAATGTACTCCAGCAGGCGCTGGTAGTGGGTGATGACGACCATGGCGCGGTCCGGCGAGCGGAGCGCATTGACACCCTCCGCCACGACGCGCAGGGCATCGATATCGAGGCCGGAGTCGGTTTCGTCGAGAATGCAGAGCGACGGCTCAAGCACGGCCATTTGCAGGATTTCCGCACGCTTCTTCTCGCCGCCGGAGAAGCCCACGTTCACCTGGCGCTTCAGCATGTCATGCGAAACGTTCAGCTTGGTCGCACGCTCCTTGACGTGGCGCATGAAATCGGGAGCCGTCATTTCCTTTTCGCCACGCGCCTTGCGTTGCGCATTCAGGGCGACCTTCAGGAATTGCATGGTGGCAACACCGGGGATTTCGATCGGGTACTGGAAAGCCAGGAACACGCCCTTCGCCGCCCGCTGGTCAGGTTCGAGCGCCAGCAGGTCTTCGCCCTTGAAGGTCACCGAGCCTTCCGTCACCTCATAGCCTTCGCGGCCGGAGAGCACGTAGGACAAGGTGGACTTGCCGGAGCCGTTCGGCCCCATGATGGCGTGCACCTCGCCCGGCTTCACCGTCAGGGTCAGGCCCTTGAGGATCTCACGGGATTCG
>JAEUMJ010000130.1 GCA_016792865.1 Hyphomicrobiales bacterium
CTTGCCGATACGGTTTCGGCATTGGCATTCTTGTTTGAAACACTCTGCTGGACGTCGTTGCCATTCGAAAACTCAACACACTGAATTTGGAAGATCACCTCACGCGATGGCGGTCCTGCCTGTCGACGAGAAAGCTACGCAGAGGAGCAAAAAGTGAGCCGCAGCAATATGTTCGGGTAAGTCCGGGCCGCTGTCCAGATGGTACATTTCACTTTTGCTGCAATCTTTCCGCATAGTTATGCTGCGTTGCAGCATGGGTGTTAAGAGGCTGCAACTTCCCTCAGAATCTGGCCCAAGGCAGAGCTTTGAGATTGAGGTGATGCCCCGGGTCCCCGCCCATGGCGCGACCTCCGGTTGAGCCTCGCCGGGAAATACTTCCCGGCACCGAAACAAGGGATCAGGCCCCCCTACTCGCAGAGCTTGTGGCTGCCCTTCTTCCCTCTGCGTTCGAGATCGAAATGGAAGTGGCGGGCATGGGCCGAGTTGGTCCCCGGTCCCAGCACCGTGGTGAAGTAGCGGCACCCCTCGCTTCTCAATTCCTTGAGCAGCCGTGCGTTGCTTGCCGTCGTCGCCGACGCAGCTTGCACCTGCACGATCTCGCCTTCCGCCGTCTTGATGTATTCGATGTCCACGGCGTTCCCGTAGGCGTGCTCGCTCAACTTGGCCGACATGTCACCATTGCGTCCCCGGCACTGGTAGCCTGGCCCCGTGCCCACGGATTGCAGGGCGGCCCCCTTCGCCTTCCTGACAGCGGGAGCACCTTCCTGTGCAACCCAATAGGCGAAACGTGCAGCGAAGCCGCAGGTCAGCAGCGGCTTGTCCGGAAACGTGATGGCATTTCCGCCGACCTTCATTCCATTCAGCCTGATCGGCTCGTACACCGAGCACGGGCCTGACGACACCGGTGTCACGGCCTGGGAGAAGTTCACGTTCATGTTGCGCAAGGCGGCGATGCAAGCGTCGCCGGACAAGGTGCCGTCCGGCATTGGATTGGCAAGCGCACCCGGATCGACAACACTCTTTCGTTTCCGTTCAGGCTTGATGATCGCAACGTCTTGGCGTTGCGGATCCTGCACCCGGCGATCAGACTTGCGTGGCACGTCGATCTCGACTGAGGAAGCTGACGCAAGGGTGTCCGGCTTCAATCGTGGCAAGACCACGTCATCATCCGGCGCCGTGGATGCCACCTTCTTCAGCTCGGGCTTCAGCTTCGGAATGGGAGGAGAACTTTCGGCAGGAGCCCCTTCGCGTCCTTCAGTTGAAGTGGCGGATGAGGGCCGGGCGGCGGCCTTCTTTGCATCTCCCTGACGGGCAGCCGGACGGGTCGCGGCTTTCCGGCATTTGGCTCCCGGCAGCTTCGCGCAGAGTTGCCGGTCGAGGCGCTGCAGGGCGCGCTGGAAATCCTGCATCGGTGTCGCTTGGGCCGTGCCCCAGGCGACGGATGACATGGCGAGCATGGCAGATGCCACCCACGGAATTGACGGTGTCTTTCGCAGCAGGTGCAGCATGCTTCCCCAAATGCCCCATCTCAGGTTTCAGTTCCTCGTCCGTCGGGAACCGATCAAACCCAAACTTGTGGCAAGAGTGGGATGCCGTCACCAAGTGAAGACACGCTCTCTCCCCAAGGCACTTGACGGGGGCTGACTGTTCTCCGTCAGCGGCGGCGCACGGTGAGCATGTCTGCGAGGGCCAGAATGGATGAGGCCATCTTCTGCGAATCTTCCTTGCGGTTGTCCTCGATCTCGGCGCGCCACTGGGCAATGCGCTGTTCGACAATGCCCACGGTGGAATCATGAACGCTGCGGGCATCTTCCAACGCCGCCTTGCGCAGGTTTCCGGCTTCGTCAGACAGTTGGTTGACGGCGCGGCGGGTCACGCTTTCCGTGTCGCGCAGCCTGGTCCAGGCAGACTTGGTCAATGCCTCAACACTGTTGTCCATCTCGGCCTGAAGATTGCGGATCGCGTCCTCGAATGTCGAGCGGATCGCCTCACGCTCGCGGCTGGCTCGGGTGATGAACTGGCTGAAGGCATCGTCCAGCGTGGCGTAGTCCTTGCCAAGCTTCATATTCTCGCCAGCCAGCGAACGCACCCGCCCTTCCAGCGCCTGAAGCTGGTTCGTGCTGCGGTGGGTGTGCTCTTCCAGCACATCCACCAGTGTCTCATATTGGGCTTCGGTGTTGTCATATACACCGCCGAAAAGCAGCGTGCGGAGCTGCATCAGGATTTCGTCGCCAGCTCCAGCGTCTGCCATTTCCGGCTTGGCTGGGCGGCTTGTGGCCACCAAAGCCGCAGAACTGGCACTCTTGCGCCGCTCGCGGGTTGCTACGGTGTCAGTCCTCAGTGAACTTGTCTTGACAGCCATGGGGTGTCTCCTGCCGTTTTGTCAGGAGACGACGATGCAACATGCCTGCCAGATCGAGCATCTTCGGGCGTCAGGGTTAATGCTGACAGTCCGGGCGATCCAAGAATCCTCGCCGTGCACGCGCGTGATGGGTGAAGGCAAGACCCGTTTCCCCAGTGAAGCTCATGCGCCACACTTTGGCGTCTGCGGAAATTGTGCGGGAGGGCCTGAAAGTGTCAAATCAGACAAAGAATCCCATGCAACCGGAGCGCTTAGCGAGTGCTCCACGATGCCTTGCACTGATCCGACAGGGGAACGCGTGCCAGGCACCGGCCGTTTTGGGAATAAAGCGGTGTAGGATGCACGGCGACACAAACCCAGGCGCGCCG
>JAEUMJ010000186.1 GCA_016792865.1 Hyphomicrobiales bacterium
AGAATGCCGAAAGTATCCTGCACATGATGGCCCACTTCGTGCGCGATCACATAAGCCTGTGCGAAGTCGCCTGGTGCGTCCAGCTTGGACTTCATGTCCTGGTAGAAGGAGAGGTCAATGTAGACCTTCTTGTCGCGCGGGCAATAGAACGGACCCATGGCCGATTGCGCCATGCCGCAGGCTGATTGCGTAAAGCCGGAGAACAACACCAGGTTGGGCTTCGGGTATTCCCGGCCCATCTGCTGGAAGATGCCGGTCCAGGCGCGCTCGGTCGAACCAAGCACACGGGCGACGAATTCCTTACCGGCGTCTGTCGTCACGTCGGAACTGCCCGTGCCCCCGCCCGGAAGCTGTGCATCGGCGGAATCGGTGGTGACATCCGGTATCTGGTATTCGGTCGATGTACCACCCCCCGGCAGTTGGATACCGCCACCTCCGCCGTTCATCATCGCCAGCAGGTCAATGCCGAACAGCAACTTCAACACCAGATAGGCGATCACCAGCAGAACGAGGGTCGAGATGGACATCCCTCCGCCACGGCCTCCCATGGGAATGTTGATGCGGGTGCCGCGACCACCACCGGGGAAACCCATGCCGCCACCGCTGCCGCGCCGGTCTTCGATGGTGTCGCTTGGGCGTTCGTTGTCGAGACGCATGATCATTCTCCTGGCTTGTCCCCCGCGTGCAGGTGTCGCGGCATACTAATCCGCGAATTTGGCGAGTGGCCGGGCTGATTGCAAGGTGTTTTGCAGGGGCAACATTTTCCGCTAGAAGCGCCCTCATCATGACAACTTCCTTGACCGTTGCGCTGGCCCAGTTGAATCCCGTTGTGGGCGCGATTGATGCCAATCTTGAGAAGGCCCGTGCCACCGTCGCAGGTCTTGCGGAGGTTGATCTGGTCCTCTGTCCGGAGCTGTTCATTGCCGGATATCCCCCGGAGGATCTGGTCTTGCGGCCTTCGTTCGTGGCGGCCTGCAAGGATGCAGTTGAAACCCTGGCGCGGGAGTTCGCGCAAGGGCCCGCCATCCTGATCGGCCTTCCGTGGCGCGAGGGCGACAAGCTCCACAACTCTGTAGCGCTGCTCAACGGCGGCAGGATTGAAGCCGTTCGCCACAAGTATGACCTGCCCAACTATGGGGTGTTCGACGAGAAGCGCGTGTTCCAGCCGGGGCCCGCGCCGGGGCCGCTGTCGGTAAAGGGCGTGCGCATCGGCGTTCCCATCTGCGAAGACATCTGGACGGAGGAGGTCTGCGAGACCCTGGCGGAAACCGGTGCCGAGATATTGCTTTCGCCCAACGGCTCGCCCTTCGAGCGCAACAAGGATGACGTGCGCCTCAACCTTGTGGTGGCGCGGGTGACCGAAACGGGGTTGCCGTTGGTGTACCTCAATCAGGTGGGCGGGCAGGATGAACTGGTCTTTGATGGCGCAAGCTTCGTGCTGAATGGTGACCGCACGCTTGCCCTGCAGATGCCGATGTTCGAGGAGGCCGTGGCCGTTACCACCTGGAAGCGGGCAGGTGATGGCTGGACCTGCGACAAGGGAACGATCGCCAAGCTGCCCGAGCGGGAAGAGGAGACGTGGAAAGCCTGCGTGCTCGGCCTGCGTGACTACGTGCTGAAGAACCGCTTTCCCGGCGTCGTGCTCGGCATGTCAGGCGGCATCGATTCCGCGGTTGTCGCCACCATGGCCGTCGATGCGCTTGGGCCGGACAGGGTTCATTGCGTGATGCTTCCGTACGCCTACACCTCGAAGGACTCGCTGGTGGACGCGGAAGACTGCGCCCGGCGCCTTGGCGTGCGTTACGATGTGGTGCCGATCAAGGAACCCGTCGAAGGTTTCCTCTCTGCCTTGAAGCCGATGTTCGCGGGCCGCAACAGCGACATCACCGAGGAGAATGTGCAGTCACGTTCGCGCGGTGTCATCCTGATGGCGATTTCCAACAAGTTCGGCGCGATGGTTCTGACCACCGGCAACAAGAGCGAAATGAGCGTGGGCTATGCCACGCTCTACGGCGACATGAACGGCGGCTACAACCCGATCAAGGATGTCTACAAGACCGAGGTGTACCGTCTTGCCGCATGGCGCAACACGCAGTCGGAGGTGATCCCGACACGCATCATCACCAAGGCACCCACCGCCGAGCTTCGCGAGAACCAGAAGGACCAGGACTCACTCCCGCCCTATGATGTGTTGGACGACATCCTCGACGGCTTGGTGGAGCGCGAGCAGACCGTTTCCGAAATCGTTTCGCGCGGCCACGACCTGGCACTCGTCAAGCGGGTGCAGCACATGCTCTACGTGGCGGAATACAAGCGCCGCCAGGCTGCTCCCGGCGTCAAGATCACGCGGCGCAATTTTGGCCGTGACCGGCGCTATCCCATCACCAACGGATTCCGCGACAAGCCCTGAATCAGCAATAGAGTTCGGAGCTTTTCTGCTGCTCCTCGGTGTAGCGGTTGCCCTGTGCCCAACCGGCCGGGAGAAGGCGGTCAATGTCCGCCAGGTCTTGCGGCGAAAGGCTGATCCCGGTTGCCTTTGCATCCATTGCCAGGTTTTCCGCCGTGCGGGTTCCCGGAATGGGGATGATGTGCGCCCCCTGATGCAGCACCCACGCAATCGCCAAGGCCGATGTGCTCCACCCCCGTGACTTCGCAAAGGCGCGGAAGGCTTCGACATACTTCATGTTGTAGGCGAACTGCTCCGGCTGGAAGCGGGGCATGTTCTTGCGGAAGTCATCTGCCGGGAACGAGGCAGGATCGAGCGTCACATCGGTGAGCACGCCGCGCGCCACAGGCGAGAAGGCAACGAAGGCCGTGCCGAGCCGGGCGCAGGCTTGCAGCATGCCAAGCTCCGGCAGGCGCGACCAGAGCGAATACTCGCTCTGCACCGCGCGGAC
>JAEUMJ010000205.1 GCA_016792865.1 Hyphomicrobiales bacterium
GGCATGCAAAGCCTGGTGCGTGACCTGAACCATGCCTACACCTCACACCCTGCCCTGCACGCCCGCGACTGCGAGCCGGAGGGCTTTGAATGGCTGATCACGGACGACCACGAGAACTCGGTTTTCGCCTGGGTCCGCCACGCCGGCAGCGGCAGCGACGCGATGGTGGCCTGCGTCAGCAATTTCACGCCCGTTGCCCGTGACGGCTACACTCTGCCCTTGCCAAAAGCGGGGAACTGGCGTGAAGTTCTGAACACAGATGCCGAAGCCTACTGGGGTACGGGACGCGGCAACCTGGGGGGAGTCATGGCAGTCCAGACGCCTTCCCACGGGAAGCCCGCCTCGGCGAAGGTCACACTTCCGCCGCTCGCCACGGTGTACTTCGTCTCTGAACGTTAAGAAGAAAACGTCTTTGGGGAGAGATCCGTGGCAGTGAAGCAGACCGCACCAATTGCGCGTGACGCGATGGCTTATGTGCTGGCAGGGGGCCGGGGCAGCCGCCTGATGGAACTCACCGACAAGCGTGCCAAGCCTGCCGTGCCCTTCGGCGGGAAGTCGCGCATCATCGACTTCGCGCTGTCGAATGCGGTGAACTCAGGCATCCGCCGCATCGGCGTGGCCACGCAATACAAGGCGCACAGCCTCATTCGCCACCTGCAACGCGGCTGGAACTTCCTGCGTCCCGAGCGCAACGAGGGTTTCGATATCCTGCCCGCATCGCAGCGTGTGTCCGAGGACCAGTGGTATGCGGGAACGGCGGATGCGGTCTACCAGAACCTCGACATCATCCTGTCCTACCGGCCCAAGTACATCGTCATCCTCGCGGGCGACCACATCTACAAGATGGACTATGAACTGATGTTGCAGCAGCATGTCGATACGGGTGCTGACGTGACCATCGGTTGCCTTGAGGTGCCGCGCGAGGAGGCATCGGGCTTCGGCGTAATGCATGTCGACATCAAGGACCGCATCACGGCCTTCGTGGAAAAGCCGAAAGACCCGCCCGGCATGCCCGATAATCCCGACATGGCGCTGGCCTCCATGGGCATCTACGTGTTCGAGACGGATTTCCTCGCCGGACTGCTGCGCCGCGACGCCGCCGACAAGAAATCGAGCCGCGACTTCGGCAAGGACATCATTCCCTATGTGGTGAAGAACGGAAAGGCCATTGCCCACCGTTTCAACAAGTCCTGCGTGCGCTCCGACCTTGAAGCGGGTTCCTATTGGCGCGACGTGGGGACGGTTGACGCCTATTGGGAGGCAAATGTCGATCTCACCGACACGGTTCCGGCACTTGATCTCTACGACCACAACTGGCCGATCTGGACCTACGGCGAAGTGACGCCACCGGCGAAGTTCGTGCATGACCTGGAAGGACGGCGCGGCCTTGCGGTGGCCTCTCTTGTTTCAGGTGGCTGCGTGGTATCGGGGGCCGGCATCCGGCGGTCGCTGCTTTTCACCAATGTGCGGGTGAATTCCTTCACCACGCTGGAAGAGGCTGTCGTGCTGCCCCGCGCCATCATCGGCCGCAATGCCCTCTTGAAGAAGGTCGTGATCGACAGTGACGTGGTGATTCCGGAAGGCCTTGTGGTAGGCGAGGACCCTGAGCTTGATGCCAAGCGTTTCCGCCGCACCGACAATGGCGTGTGCCTGATCACCAAGCCGATGATCGACCGGCTGGGCTGAAACGGACGACGCGCAACAGGAGAAGGCTGAGTTCACCATGAAGGTTCTTTCTGTTGCCTCGGAAGTGTTTCCACTGGTCAAGACCGGTGGCCTCGCCGATGTGGTGGGTGCGCTTCCAGCTGCGTTGAAACCTCTCGGCGTCAACATGCGGGTTCTGGTTCCGGGCTATCCCGCCGTGATGACGGCGCTGGCGTCCGGCAAGACGCTGCACCGCCTCGACGATGTGTTCGGCGGCCCGGCAAGGATCGTGCTGGGCGACGTTGCGGGCATGGAGCTGATGGCGCTCGATGCGCCGCACCTCTACGACAGGCCGGGCAACCCCTATGTGGGGCCTGACGGCAAGGACTGGCCCGACAATGCCTTCCGTTTCGCTGCCCTGTCCGCCGCCGCCGCCGACATCGGCAGGGGTGCCCTGAAAACATGGATCCCCGATGTGCTGCACCTGCACGACTGGCAAGCCGCCCTGGCTGCGGTTGACGTGCGCCATCGCGGCGGCCCGCGCACGGTGGTGACGGTTCACAACATCGCCTTCCAGGGACAGTTCCCGGCTTCGGTTTTTCCGCGCCTCGGCCTTCCTGCCGCCGCCTATTCCATCGAAGGGCTGGAGTACTACGGCAATGTCGGCTTCCTGAAGGGCGGACTTGCCAGCGCCGACATGATCACCACGGTGTCACCCACCTACGCGCGGGAAATCTGCACGCCGGAGTTCGGCATGGGGCTTGATGGCCTGTTGCGGGCAAGACGCCACAACACCATCGGCATCGTGAACGGCATCGACACCGGGGTGTGGAACCCCGGCACCGACAAGGCCCTGCCCGCCACCTATGCCGCCACGACGATTGCCCGGCGCAAGGACAACAAGCGCGAGCTTGAGAAGCACTTCGGCCTGGAAGGCGGTGATGGAATCCTGCACGGCGTGGTCAGCCGCCTCACCTGGCAGAAGGGCCTCGACATTCTTGCGGGCCTGCTGGACTGGCTGGTGGCGTCGGGGGCGCGACTGGCCGTCGTCGGCACGGGCGAACCCGGAATCGAAGGCGCATTCGCCGCTGCCGCACAACGCCACAAGGGCCGCATCGCGATTGCGGCAAGATATGATGAGAGCCTTTCGCACCTCATCCAGGGCGGGGCCGATACCATGCTGGTGCCGTCGCGCTTCGAGCCGTGCGGCCTCACGCAACTCTATGGCCTCCGCTACGGCTGTGTGCCGGTTGTGGCGCGAACCGGCGGGCTTGCCGACACGGTGATTGATGCCAATGAAGCCGCCCTTGCCGCCGGCGTGGCGACGGGCTTCCAGTTCTCGCCGGTGGACGAGCCATCCCTGCAGAATGCCTTGCAACGGGCCGCACACCTGTTTGGCGCAGCGCCGGCGGAATGGAAAAGGCTCCAGGGCAACGGCATGGCGGCGGACGTGTCCTGGGACCGTAGCGCGGCCCACTATGCCGCCCTCTACAAGACGATGAAAGGCTGACGGAATGAGTGTGACGATTGCGACCAAACCCTTTGCCGACCAGAAGCCCGGCACATCGGGCCTGCGCAAGAAGGTGAAGGTCTATCAGCAGCCGCACTATGCCGAAAACTATATCCAGTCGATCTTCGACAGCCTTGAAGGTTTCGCCGGGCAGACCCTCGTGATCGGCGGGGACGGGCGCTATTACAACAGCGAGGTCATCCAGACGGCGATGCGCATGGCGGCGGCCAATGGTTTCGGGCGCGTCATCGTGGGGCGGGACGGCCTTCTTTCAACGCCTGCCGCCTCGCACGTCATCCGCCATTACGGGGCCTTTGGCGGGCTTGTCCTTTCTGCGAGCCACAACCCCGGCGGGCCGGATGGCGATTTCGGCATCAAGTACAATATCGGCAATGGCGGGCCTGCGCCCGAAAAGGTGACGGATGCCGTCTTTGCCCGCAGCAAGGTGATCACCGGGTACAGAACCACTGAGACGCCCGGCATCGATCTCGGCACCATCGGGCGCAGCATGATCGAGGGCATGGCGGTCGAGGTGATCGATCCGGTGGCCGACTATGCCAGGCTCATGCAGTCATTGTTCGACTTCGACGCCATCCGCGCCCTTTTCCGCACGGGCTTCCGCATGAAGTTCGATGGCATGGGCGCCATCACCGGACCTTATGCAAGATCCATTCTCGAAGGCATGCTGGGCGCTGCACCGGGAACGGTGATCAACGGCACGCCGCTTCCCGATTTCGGCGGCCATCACCCCGACCCCAATCTCGTGCACGCCAGGGAACTGGTGGAAGACGTGATGCTGGGGAAGGATTTCGATTTCGGCGCAGCCTCCGATGGCGACGGCGACCGCAACCTGATCGTGGGGCGCGGCATCTATGTGACGCC
>JAEUMJ010000017.1 GCA_016792865.1 Hyphomicrobiales bacterium
ATGATCGCCATTGCCGGAGAGATTGCCGAGGTGGAGAAAGGCAAGGCTGACCGGGTGGACAACGTGCTGAAGAACGCGCCTCACACCCATGGGGAGCTTTTCGGCACCTGGAGCCATCCCTATTCCAAGGAACAGGCCTTCTTCCCGTTGAAGCAATACCCCAACGACAAGTACTGGCCGCCGGTGGCGCGCGTGGACAACGTTCATGGCGACCGCAATCTGGTGTGCATCTGCCCGCCGATGAGCGAGTATCTGGAAGCGGCGGAATAGGCAGCTCCGCGCGGCCATCCCTGCCGGTTGAGGCGACGCCAATCCGGCAAGATGCCAGTGGAACAACAAAAAACCCGGCCAGAGGCCGGGTTTTATCGTGCCGGAGCTAACCGGCTATCAGTTGAGGCGGGACTTCACCGCGGCGATCGATTCAGCGACGAGGCTCTCGCCGCCCTTGCCCTTCATGCCGTCCTTGAGGAGTGTTGCAGCGGCGGCGACGGCGAGGTCGGCGGCGCGGGCACGCACATCCTTGGCAGCGGCGGCTTCCGCCTGGGCGATCTTGGTCTCGGCCTGCTTGGTGCGGCGTTCGATTGCTTCCGAGAGCTTCTTCTTGGCTTCCTCGGCGTAGAGGGCGGCATCGGACTTGGCGCGGGCAACGATTTCGCCCGCTTCCTTCTCGGCGTCGATCCGCTTCTGCTTGTATTCTGCAAGAAGGGCTTCGGCCTCTTCACGCAGGCGGCGGGCGTCGCTCAATTCCCTGGAGATCTGGGCCGAACGGTCGTCCAGCATCTTGCCGGCAGTCTTGTGGGCACCGGCCCACACGACGATGCCGAGGAAAATCACCAGCGCCAGGAAGGCAAAGAAGGTGTTGTCGAATGCAAGGCCGGCAGCAAGGGTCGGTGCGAGGGTGGTGGTGAGCATGTCCCTTATCCCTTGATGGCCTTGGCGACAGCGGCCTTGGTGACCTTGCCACCGCCAAGCGCGGCAACAATTTCAACAGCCGAGTCGGCGGCAATGTCTTCCACCGCATCCAGGGCCTTGGCCTTGCTGGCGGCGATCTTGGCTTCCGCAGCCGTCACCTTCTGGGCGAGGGCTTCGTCGAGCTTGTGGCTCTCGGCGTCAACGTCCCTGGTCACGGCCTCGCGGGTGGTGCGGGCGATCTCAGTGGCATTGGCGCGGGCATCCGCGAGGGCCTTTTCATAGGCCTTCACCGCAGCCTCGGTTTCATCCTTCAGTGCCTGGGCGCGGGCCAGATCGGAATCGATCGTGGCCTTGCGCTTTGCAAGGATCGCGGAAATGCGCGGCAGGACGACCTTGCTCATCAGCACGTAGAGTGCCGCGAAGAAGATCAGAAGCCAGAAAAGCTGCGACGGATAGGTCTTGGTGTCGAGCGGCGGGAATACAGCCTGATGGCCACCACCGTGGGCTTCCGTGCCCTCGGTCGTGCCATGGGCTTCCCCACCGGCAGCTTCACCGCCAGTGGCAGCCGCCGGGGCTGTCTCTTCGGCAACCTGGAATTCAACCGTCGTTGCAGTCGTGCTCTGCGACATCGCACATCCTCGAATGATAGGATGGACCGGAGCGCCTCACAGAATGAGGAAGACTCCGGCCCGGATCAGATGTTCTTCGTTCGGCGCGATCAGGCGACGAAGAGGAGGAGGAGCGCCACGACGAGCGAGAAGATGCCGAGACCTTCTGCAAGAGCGGCACCGATCAGCGCGTTGGTGAACTGGGCACCGGCAGCGGCGGGGTTGCGGAGCGCACCAGCCAGATAGTTGCCGAAGATGTGGCCCACGCCGATACCGGCGCCACCCATGCCGATGCAGGCGATGCCCGCGCCGATAAGCTTTGCTGCTGCTGGATCCATTTTGAGTTCTCCTTGAGTGATGGATTGGTTTTAGTGGTGGGTATGAAGCGCGTCGTTGAGATAGACGCACGTCAGGATGGCGAAGACGAAGGCCTGCAGGAAGGCCACCAGGAATTCCAGGGCGGTGAGGGCAACGGCCATGGCCAGCGGTGCGATGGCACCGAGAATGCCGAGACCGCCCGCAGCACCGAGGCTGACGACAAAGCCCGCGAAGACCTTCAGCACGATGTGGCCGGCAAGCATATTGCCGAAAAGACGAAGGCCGAGAGAGATCGGGCGGGAAAGGAAGGAAATGATTTCGATGAGCGAGATGAACGGCAGGATTGCCAGCGGCACGCCATGCGGCACGAAGAGCTTGAACCAGCCCAGGCCATGCTTCCAGACGCCGACAACGACGACCAGGCCGACCACAAAGAGGGCGAGCGAGGCGGTGACGATCACATGGCTCGTGACCGTGAAGAAATAGGGGAACATGCCGAGCATGTTGGCGACGAGCACGAAGGAGAAGAGCGAGAACACGAGCGGAAAGAACTTCCGTCCGTCCGGCCCCAGAACGTTGTTCACCATGTTGTCGATCATGCCGTACCAGAGTTCGCCCACCGACTGGAGGCGGCCCGGAACAAGCGCGGCGCGGCTGGAGGCCAGCAAGAGGAAGCCCGTGATCACCGCCACCGTCACACCCATGAAGAGGGCGGAATTGGTGAAGCTGATTTCATAACCACCGAGGTTGAAGGACCCGGTCAGGTCATGGATCTGGAACTGGTGAATTGGATCGTTGGCCACGATCAGTCCTCTTCTTCATCATCCGCCTTGTTGGGCGGTGTCATTTTGCGAAGCTCTTCCGCCGTGGGCTGGCTCCTGTTCGCGGCTCGCGACATGTTCAGGATGCCTGCACCAAAACCGAGGAGCAGAAACAAGATCAGGAACAGTGGAAGCGTCCCCGTCAGGTAATCGATGCCGTAGCCGATGAGGCCGCCGACCAGCACACCCGCCACAAACTCACTCGCGAGGCGGTAGCCCTTGGAATAATCCTTGGCGCTCTCGTAGCGGCTTGAGGGCTGCCTGGCCGCCACCTGTTCGGACTTCTCTGCCGCGATACGGTCAGACAGGTCCTTGAGGCGGTTGGAAAGATCACCCAGCTTCGGGTCGGTCTCTGTCTCGGGCGTCTTTGGCTTGCGCGGTTCGGCCATGGCGTCACAGTCTCCGGGCAATGAAAAACGCATCCGGAAAGAGGCCTTTCCAAAGCGCGCTCTCCTTAGTTCGCGGGCGAAAGTGTGTCAAGAATTCGATTCCGGTTTTAACCCTTTGGAAAACCGAAGGGTTTTGTGCTGCGCCGGGGAGTCAGGCCACGGGCTGCGTGGGGCCGGGGCGAATCCCGTCACCGGCTGCTGCCGGGATGGCGTAAGGAGGCACCGCCGTTGACAATGCGAGGGCATCCACGACCTTGCGTTCGTTGCTGCGCCCCACGGGAATTTCCACCCCGTCCTTCAGCACCAGCACAAGCCTGCGGCCAGCCCGGCGGGTGCCGGTGACGAAATGGCGGTTCACCCAGAAGGACTTGTGAACGCGCAGTCCTGCATCCCCCAGGCTATCGATTACGTCGCTGAAGCGGGCGCGCTTGTGTTCAACGCGGTCGCTGTAAACGAGCTTCACGTAGTGGTCTTCCGCTTCGACATAATGGAGCAGGGCCGAGGGTGCCGGGGCACTGGCGGCCTGTTGCGGCGTCGGCGGCGTCGTGGCACCGAGTATCTGCAAGAG
>JAEUMJ010000060.1 GCA_016792865.1 Hyphomicrobiales bacterium
GAGGACGCACATCCGAACATTGCCCTGGAAACGGGCGATCTCGTCATTTTTTCCGCGCGCACCATACCGGGCAACGAGAAGGAAGTCGGCAACGTCATCAACAATCTCGCGAAGCTGGACGTGGACGTGATCACCGGTGAAGATGTTCCCGCGATCCATTCGTCGGGCCATCCGCGCCAGGGTGAGCTGGAGCAGATGTATGGCTGGCTCAAGCCCAAGGCCCTGATCCCGATGCATGGCGAGCCTCGCCACCTTCGGGCGCATGCGAAGTTCGCTGCAAGCCACGGCATTGCCGAAACGCTGATTGTCGCGGATGGGCAGGTGGCACGGCTTGCGCCTGGGCCTGTGGCCCTGATCGATGAAGCGCCATCCGGCATCCTGCATGTGGATGGCAACCTCATCGTGCCGGGTGTCGATGGTCCCGCGAAGCAGCGGCGCAAGCTGTCCTTCGTCGGCATGGTGATTGCCACCGTTCTGGTGGACGACCGCCTTGATCTTGCCGACGATGTTTCAATCCTGCTGGATGGTGTTCCGGCGGGCCTGTCCGACGAGCTGATGGTGGCGGCCGAGAAGGCCTACACCTCGTTGCCAAAGCCGCGCCGCAAGGACACCCCCACGGTGGAGGAGACGGTGCGCCTGTCCATCCGCCGCGCCGCCGAGGCCCAATGGGGGAAGAAGCCCGTGGTCAAGGTCATTGTCGTCCGCGTTTAACATCCCTGCCACTGCTATAATCAGCGAATCATGAGCAAGCACGTACCACCGCCGCCGCCGCGGGCCCCGGATATCGAACCTGTGGAACTGAAGGAAGCACTCGAAGAGCGCTACCTTGCCTACGCCTTGTCCACCATCATGCACCGGGCCTTGCCGGACGTGCGGGACGGGCTGAAACCCGTGCACCGCCGCCTGCTGCATGTGATGCGGTTGCTGCGACTCGATCCAAGTGCTGCCTTCAAGAAGTCGGCCAAGATCGTGGGCGACGTGATGGGCGGCTATCATCCGCATGGCGACCAGTCGATCTATGATGCGCTTGTGCGCCTCGCGCAGGATTTCTCCTCGCGCTACCCGCTGGTGGACGGGCAGGGGAACTTCGGCAACATCGACGGCGATGGCGCGGCGGCCTATCGTTATACCGAAGCGCGGATGACGGATGTGGCCGGGCTGCTGCTCGACGGCATTGATGAGGACACGGTGGATTTCCGTCCGAACTACGATGGTTCGGTGCAGGAACCGATCGTGCTGCCGGGGGCGTTTCCAAATCTTCTCGCCAATGGTGCGACCGGCATCGCTGTCGGCATGGCAACGTCCATTCCGCCGCACAATGCTGCGGAACTGTGTGATGCGGCACTGCACCTGATCAAGACTCCCGGCGCCACGGTCGAAAAGCTCACCCAGTTCGTGGTGGGCCCCGATTTCCCCACGGGCGGCATCGTCATCGACTCGCGAGAGTCCGTGGTCGAAGCCTACAAGACGGGAAAGGGGGCGTTCCGCGTCCGTGCCCGCTGGTCGCAGGAAGATGTGGGGCGTGGTGGCTGGCAGATCGTCATCACCGAAATTCCCTACATGGTTCAGAAGTCGAAGCTGATCGAGCGCGTCGCGGAACTGATGACGGACAAGAAGCTGCCGCTCATCGGCGACATCCGTGATGAATCCGCCGAGGATATCCGCATCGTCATTGAACCCAAGACCCGCAATGTCGATGCAACACTCTTGATGGAGCAGCTCTTCCGCAACACGGAATTTGAATCTCGCATTCCGCTCAACATGAATGTCCTTTCCGGCGGCAAGGTGCCGAAGGTGATGAGCCTTCGCGATGTGCTGAAGGAATGGCTCGACCACCGCAAGGACGTGCTGGTGAGGCGCAGCAATTTCCGCCTGGCGGAAATTGCGCGACGGCTGGAAGTGCTGGGTGGGTATCTCATCGCCTATCTGAACCTCGATGAGGTCATCCGCATCATCCGCGAGGAAGACGAGCCGAAACCCGCGCTGATGAAACGCTTCGAACTCACGGACGTGCAGGCGGAAGCCATCCTCAACATGCGCCTGCGCGCCCTGCGCAAGCTCGAAGAGATGGAGATCCGTCGCGAGAACGACTCCCTGATCAAGGAGCAGAAGGGCCTCAAGGGGTTGCTGAAATCCGATGAGCAGCAGTGGGCAAGGATCAGTGACGAGATCAAGGGCATCAAGGAAAAGTTCTCCAAGAAGACAGCCCTTGGCCGTCGCCGCACCGATTTTGCCGAAGCGCCCGATGTGGAAGCGGACCTTGAGGAAATGCTCACCGAGAAGGAACCGGTGACGGTGGTCTGCTCCGAAAAGGGCTGGATCCGCGCCATGAAGGGTCATCTCGAAGACACGTCCGCCCTTGCCTACAAGGATGGCGATGCCGGCCGCTTCGTGGTGAAGGCGATGACCACAGACAAGATCATGCTGCTCTCGTCGTCGGGAAAGTTCTTCACGCTAGATGCCTCGCGGCTGCCGGGCGGGCGGGGTCATGGTGAACCGGTAAGGCTGATGGCCGATGTGGATGCAGCGGATCAGATCGTCGCGCTCTTCGTTCATCAGCCGGGTGCGAAGCGGCTTCTGGCTTCGACCGAGGGCGACGGCTTCATCGTCAGCGAAGATGAATGCGTCGCCAATACCCGCAAGGGCAAGCAGGTGCTGAATGTCAGGGCGCCGGTCGAGGCACAGGTCTGCGTTCCCGTGCCGGACGGATCGGACCATGTCGCCACCATCGGCGAGAACCGCAAGATGCTGATCCTGAAATTGTCGGAAGTCCCTGAAATGGCTCGTGGAAAGGGCGTCCGCCTGCAGAAGTTCAAGGATGGCGGGCTGAGCGACGCCCAGGCCTTCAGGATGAAGGACGGCCTGACCTGGGTTGACAGTTCGGGCCGCGAATTCAATGTGACGGACCTTGCGGAGTGGAAGGGCGAGAGGGCACAGGCCGGTCGGATGCCGCCCAAGGGCTTCCCGAAAAACAACCGCTTCAGCGGAGCCTGAAAGCATGGGGAAGGGGCCGGTCCGGAAGCGTGAGGGCCTGTTCCGGCCGCATCAACTTGCACAAAATGCGCGAAGAAATTTAACCGCTTGTTTCCGTTTCCCAATTAGTAACGGAAATGGAGGCCTTTTTCTGGGTGGGTCACCGCTAATGAAATTTGTTGGCCGTGCGGACTCATGAGCAATCTAGAATTGTGGATCGATAAGGGAACATTCTGCCAGAGGCCAACCCGGCCTGACGGCGGTTTCATATCCGACCGCAAGCTCCTGCATGAGCACAGCCTCGTGAAGCTTGAAACCGGCCCCAACGGCACCAGCGTCAGTTGGGTCATGTTCGGCGCGAACTGGGCTTCGCTGTACTTCCTCACCGAGTTCATTTCGACCTGCGTGGCACCCGTGACGTTGCGCTACTTCAATGCCGGCTGGTTTGAAGAAACCATGGACAGCGTTGTCGATGCCCGTCGCCGCCTCGAAGAGTTGCTTGCCAAGAGTGATGTGCGTTTTGCCGAGCGGGCCTATGTGGCCTCGTTCGAGCCAAGACCGCAAGGGATGAGCGAACGCCTGCGCAAGGCCCTGGACAAAGGTCCGGGTACGGATGATTCTGCCATCACCTGTGTCATCGACACCAATCGCGAACTGGTGACGGTGGAGAGCGTGGGCCGCGATTCACTGGTGGCAAAGATCTGGGGTGTTTCGCCCGTGTCCTTCCCCTGTCAGACCGGACACAACTACGACCGCATCGTCTCACGTTCGTACTTCGATGTCTTGCAGACCGGGAAGCCGCACTATGATCACGTCCTGGCGGCTCTCGTGCGGCCTGACGGCGAGGTGGGCTGGATCGGTTACCAGCGCATCATCCTGCCGGAAGGCCAGGTGGCCAACGGCGTTGGCCGCGTGAAGGTCATATCTGATCTGGCGCCGGTTGACATAAAGCTCCTGTAGCCAGGATTTCCTCGACCATCGCCTCCAGCGACGGACGTTCCACCGCGACAAGATACTCCACCGGATCGATGCCCTCGGAGGCCCATTGCCAGCGCAGGAAGCCGCGCTCCAGCACCGGATAGCCCACGCGGGTGAAATGGCCGTGTCCCGCCATCTGGGCGCTCGCCAGTCCCCAGATTGCGTCCGGGCGCCACTTGATGAGGGCAAGGATGAGGCCGAGGCGTACAAAGAGTTCGAAGACCTTGCGGTTCTTGATCTGCTTGTCGATCCAGATTTCGCCGTGATAGACGAGCCGCCCCGTGAGCCTTTCGGCAATGCTGCCGGCAGGCGGAAGCGCATGGGTGGGCACCATCATCTCCTGGCGGCGCATGTACACCCCGATCATGTAGGTGACGCACCAGTCGGCGAGATGGGTATCGATCTCGTCGCACCGGAAAGCCTGGAGACCGACCGTTTCGCCCGCGGCATTGGTGATGCTGGTCCACATCGCGCGTTCATTGGTGAACACCGCGGTCTCGTAGTAGTGCATGGGCGCGACCGGAATGCCACGGCACTTCAACTTCATGTCGTTGAAGGCTTTCATGTCGCTTGAGGTGTGGAAGGTAAAACCAGCTTCCGCGAGTTCATTCGCAAGCTGCACACTCACCTTCGCCGCACCCAAGGGATTTGGCAAACCAGACTTCTTCATGACGTCTCCCCAATGGGGGTACTTTGCGGAAAATTGACTGCACCTCAAGACGGCCCGCGACGCATTTCGGCCGTTAAGTTTAATGGCGCAGGGAAGATTAACCGGCTCTGCAACGCAGGGTTTCGGATCGTCTTGCCTGTGGCGGCATGGCTTCGACACACTTCGCTGTCGGGCGAAATGCGCTCCGGCTCAGTCGCGCTCGACGCGCTCCCAGCCATGGGTGGTGAGGCGCTCCTGGGGCAGGAAGCGGGCCTTGTAATCCATCTTGTCGGAATTGCGCACGTAATAACCGAGATAGACATAGGGCAAGCCCATGCGGCCCACGCGCAGGATATTGTCGAGAATGATATAGGTGCCGAGGCTTCGCGCTTCGAGCGTCGGCTCATAGAAGCTGTAAATCATCGACAGGCCATCGCCCAGCACGTCGAGCAGGACGGCCGCCACGAGCTCATTCGGCGCATGGGGATGGTTCTCGGGAAGCCGATACTCGACGAGCCGGCTATCGACGAGATTGTCATCCACCATCGCAGCGAAGTCGAGCACGGTCATGTTTGCCATGCCGCCTTCGGAATGGCGGGTGTCGATGTAACCACGGAAGAGGGAATATTGTTCGCTGGTCGCTTCGGCCTTCACAACGGCAGAGCGCAGGTCGGCATTCCTCGCCATCACGCGGCGGAAGCTGCGCGTCCAGCGGAAGCTCTCGACCGGAACACGCACCGATATGCAGGCCTGGCAGCCATCGCAGGCCGGGCGGTATGCAATGTTCTGGCTGCGGCGAAAGCCGCCATGGGAAAGCTGCGAGTTGAGGCTGCGGGCATCAGGACCGACCAGATGCGTGAAGACCTTCCGCTCCATCCTGTCGGGAAGATAGGGGCAGGGACTTGGCGCAGTGATGAAGAACTGCGGGAAGTTGCGGCGTTCAATGGTCAATCTGGTTACCCTCCGGGCTAATATGTCGTGGGTTGCGAAAAGCCGCAAGGCCTCTGGCCTTCAAGGCGACACTGCTTTATTCGGATGACGGTAACGCATAGGGACGAAACGAAGGGGATTTTGCGATGGCAATTCGGGCAGCATGGCTGGGGCTTGGCGTGATGGGGTATCCCATGGCGGGGCACCTCGCGGCAAAGTCGGGCGCTGCCGTGACGGTGTATAACCGGACCGCCGAAAAGGCCGCAAAATGGCTGGGGCAACATCAGGGCACCGCTGCGCCGACACCCGCTGCCGCTGCCAGGGACGCTGATTTCGTCTTTGCCTGTGTGGGCAACGACGATGACTTGCGCTCGGTGACCATCGGCCAGGATGGCGCATTCAGCACCATGAAGCCCGGAAGCATTTTTGTCGATCATACCACCGCATCGGCTGACGTCGCCCGTGAACTCCACGCCGCCGCGCGGGCGAAGGGAATCGGCTTCATCGATGCGCCCGTTTCGGGTGGTCAGGCGGGGGCTGAAAACGGTGTCCTCACGGTCATGTGTGGCGGTGACGACGATGCCTATGCCAAGGCCGAGCCGCTGATCATGAGTTTCGCCCGCATGTGCAAGCTGCTCGGACCATCCGGCGCGGGCCAGCTTGCGAAAATGTGCAATCAGATTGCCATCGCCGGTTTGGTCCAGGGGCTGGCCGAATGCGTTCACTTCGGCATGAAGGCCGGGCTGGACATGGAGAAGGTCGTGGAGGTGATCTCCAAGGGTGCTGCCGGATCGTGGCAGATGGAGAACCGCCACAAGACCATGATCGCCGGGAAGTTCGATTTTGGCTTTGCGGTGGACTGGATGCGCAAGGATCTCGGCATTTGCCTGAACGAGGCCCGCCGCAACGGCGCTCACCTGCCGGTCACGGCGCTTGTCGATCAGTTCTATTCGGAAGTTCAGAAGATGGGCGGCAAGCGCTGGGATACCTCAAGCCTCGTGGCGCGGCTGCAAAAGTGAGATCTGGACGGGCTGGCGGGTTCACCGGTTCCAGCCAGAGGGACGGTGTTCAGCCCTGTGCCTTCAGCCTCTTCGCCACATCCAGGGCGAAGTAGGTGAGAATGCCGTCGGCACCGGCGCGCTTGAAAGCGAGAAGTGACTCGGTGATGACCTTGTCTGGGTCGAGCCAGCCGTTCTGGATCGCCGCCATCAGCATCGCGTATTCACCGGATACCTGATAGGCGAACGTCGGAACGCCGAACTCGCGCTTGACCCGTGCAACGATGTCCAGATAGGGCATCCCCGGTTTCACCATCACCATGTCCGCGCCTTCCGCGAGATCGAGAGCCACTTCGCGAATGGCCTCGTCGGTGTTGGCGGGGTCCATCTGATAGGTGCGCTTGTCGCCCTTCAGCTTGCCGCCGGAACCCACGGCATCACGGAACGGGCCATAGAAGCCGGAGGCATACTTGGCCGAGTAGGCCATGATCTGGACATCCTGGTGGCCGTTCCTTTCGAGGGCTTCCCGGATGGCGGCAATGCGGCCATCCATCATGTCGGACGGCGCGATGACATCGCAGCCCGCATCGGCCTGAACCAGCGACTGCTGCACCAGCGCCCCGATCGTCTCGTCGTTGACGATGCGACCGTCCCGCATCAGGCCATCGTGGCCGTGGGCCGTGTAGGGGTCGAGGGCCACGTCGCACATGATGCCGATTTCAGGCACGGCCTTCTTGATGGCACGCACGGTGCGGCAGACCAGGTTTTCGGGATTGCAGGCTTCGCGGCCATCATCGGTACGAAGCGCCGGGTCGGTATTGGGGAAGAGGGCAATCACAGGAATGCCCAGCCGCGCGGCCTCCTCCGCACGCTTCACGGCGAGATCAACCGATTGCCGCACCACACCCGGCATGGAGGACACCTTTTCTTCCTTGCCCTGGCCGTCGATCACGAAGATGGGCCAGATGAGGTCCGACACGGTGAGCGTGTTTTCGCTGACGAGCGCGCGGGCCCATGGAGACTTGCGGTTCCGGCGCATGCGGATGGCGGGATAGGCGGGGGATGTGGGACTGGTCATGATGTCGAATGCCTATAGACAGGATTTCATGTGTTACCAATGCGGCTTTCTGTGCTCATTGGCAGATCCGGTAACCGTTCTTGCGTCTGGCGAGGTCGATGTGGAAGTGGTCGCCGTGATAGGGGTCGGAGCCGGGTCCGAGTACCGTGGTGAAGCGGATACAGGCATCCCTGCGGATGCGCCCGAGGAAGGAAGCGTTGCCGGACAAGCCGATCAACTGCTTGAGGCCGCTCCAATCGCCCTTGATGTTGGTCGATGTGCCGTCACTGAATCCGAGCGTGGAAATGTCGAGGGCGTTGGCCTTGGCGTGTTCGCTCATCTTGCCGGAGGATCCGTTGTTGCGGCGGCGACAGGCATAGGCCGATGCGTTGTGGACGACGGTCAGTTTCTTTCCGAGGTTCTCCGCTGCGGCAGGCTTCACCGACCAGGCAATCCAGTGATGGAGGGCCTCGGCCAGCCCGCAGTTGGCTTCTGCCGGCGGATCGATCTCCACCCCATCGATGGATTTGATCAGGATGGCTCCGGGGGTGCCGCAACCGCCTTCATTGCCGATGGGGGCCAGAGGCTCGAATTCGATATTGAGACCGGCGAGAAGCTTCCGGCAGTCCTGCTGGGCCTCGGCCACGCTTTCGGCAGGCCAGCCGCCATTGCCGCCCGGAAAGGCAATGCGGAGCGCCTTGGCCGGAGCGGGTTGCACCTCTCCCGCCTCGACCGGCGGCGCCTTCGCCGGTTTCAGGCGCGGCAAGATGATCTCGCTCGCCAGCGCCGATTGCGGCAGGACGAGGAGCAGCGTCAGCATGAGCACCCGGATGACCATGGGGCATTCTTGCCCGCAACCTTCGGCCGGGGCAACCACTCAACAACCAGACGTTAACCTGTGACCGTCCTGCACAACCCCCGTGTTGGCCAAACCTTAAGCTTGTCAGGGCAAACTGGGGCCGGGACGATATTGCTGGGGTGCAGCATGACACGCATTGTTGTTGGACTTGCGCTTGCCCTTGCCCTTCCCCTTTCCGGGGGAAGCATGGGGGCGCAGGCGGAGGGGATCGCGCCGGAGAAGGCGGCGGAGACGCTGGCGCGCGCCTGGATGATCGACAACCGCTGCAATGTTCTCGGCACCGCCGACCGGGACGCGCTGACCGGATTTGTGGCACGGGCTGAACTTTCACTTGCGAGAATGAAATCGGTTGCGGCGGCCCGCAAAGCCATTGCCAATGGCCGCGCCAGCGGGACCGCTGCCCCTTGTGATGCGGACAACGCCCGGCGCGTGAATGAAACACTGGCCATGGCACGTTCCGCCGCTGCTGGGTTGGACACAGATGCGGCATCGCCTTCCGCTCTGCCACCGTCACGCAGGACCGAAGAACGGGGAGTCGCCGCGGCTTCGAAGCCTGCCGCTGCAAAGGCGGTCGGGGAGGCCCCTGCGACGACACCTGAGCGGGCCTCCGTTGCCGGGGACGCTCCGGCGCAAACCCGGCGCAAGGGGGTCAGGCGGGCAAGCGCATCAAGGCCGGAAGGAACAAGGACGCCGTCCGCATCTTCCGGATCACGCTCCGGCGCGATAGCCGGATATGCGGCCACGGCGGAACGCTATTTCCGGGAACTCCGCTGCCGCACGCGCCCGCTTTCTTCGATCAAGAGACTTTACGCCAAGGTTCTGCGCCAGCACCGCGAGGCGGTAGCGGCAGACGGAAAAGCCGCCGTCAAGGCCATGCTGCGCGGGGCCGAAAGGCGGGCCGGCAAAGGGCCCTGCTAGAAGGGGCGGCCTGGCTCGCGGGTGGCCAAGGGCTGCCCGGCGCTGGTCATCTTTGATTCATATCGTTTGAAAAGCCCCTGTAAACTGTCAGCTAATTCAATGCTGAAAAGAGAAAATGTAAGTCCAAATTTACCGAGACTGTTCAGCCCGCCTTAAACGGGGGCACGTATTTTGGCCACATCGGGAAACGGACATTTCAAAAAACAGAAGCCGTTCCCACCAACAGGAAATAGGTGGTCAACATGAATACTCAAGTTATGGGGAATCTGGCCCTGCAGCCCGTCGAGGCCAAGCGCCAGAACATCAAGAATCGCTATCTCGAATCCCTTACGCTGATCGAGCGCCTGCATCGCCGTCTTCTGGACGTGATCAAGGACGACTTCGAGCGGACCGGCGAAAAGGAAGTGAACCCGGTCCAGGCGCTGCTGCTGTTCAACATCTCGGATGCTGAACTGACGGCTGGCGAACTCAAGACCCGCGGCCACTACCAGGGTTCGAATGTCTCCTACAATCTGAAGAAGCTTGTGGAAGCCGGATACGTGAACCACGAACGGTCCACCAACGACAAGCGCTCGGTGCGCATCAGCCTGACCACGAAGGGCCAGGAAGTCCGCCGCCGTGTTGACGCTCTCTACAATCGCCAGCTTCAGGCGGTGGAAGAGGTCGTGGGTCTCTCGGTGGAAGAGTTCGAGCGCATCAACAAGGCGCTGACCCGTCTGGAACGCTACTGGACGGACCAGATCCTGTATCGCCTGTAAACGGCGACCGGCACACAGCCAGAACAGACCTTTAGGGGCCTCGCGGGACAACGCCTGCGGGGCCCTGAACTGTTGCGAAACTGCATCACTTTCGTGGAAATGGACGGCATATCAGGGCCGGAATTGTCACAATTTGCCCGCACAGGGCAATTTCGCCCCGAATCTGCCCTGTTTTGGCCGTTCTCCAGACCCGTTTTGACGGCGGCCCACCCGGATGTTATTGACGGTCCATGCGGTGTGGCGAATTGAAGGTAGGCAATACGTAATGGCTCATTATTCGGTGAAGCGTCGGTCCTTTGGCCGGGTACTTGCGTCTCTGGTTCTGCTGGCGGCCTCTGCGTCGGCCATCGGCCATTATTCCGCACCCGCCCGCGCTGAAAGCGGATTCGAGGATTTCCTGCAGCGCCTCGGTGCGAAGAAGCGCGACCAGAGGAACGTCATTTCCAATGCCAATTCCGGTGAGGCGACCGTCGGTGGCGGCAAGGCCACGACCGAGACTGCCGTTGTTGCCGACCAGAACATCGCGCCCATGCTGACGCCGGAAGGCGCAAACGAATTGCGCGCCGCCGAATCCCGCTATCGCCAGATCATTGCCGATGGCGGCTTCCCGAAGGTGTCCCGCAGCAACCTGAAGAAGGGCGCCAAGGGCAAGAACGTCATCGCACTCAATCGCCGCCTGTTCATGGAAGGCTATGTCCGCCAGGAAGCCACCGAAGGCGAGTACGCCGCGATCTTCACGTCGGCCACGGAGGAGGGGGTTCGCCGCTTCCAGCAGAACATGGGGCTTTCTGCGACCGGACGCCTCGACGGCGTGACGGCTGATGCCCTGAACATCCCGGCGGAGCGGCGCCTGGCCGCGATCCAGGCCAACATCCCGCGACTTGAGGAATATGCCAAGGATCTCGGCGATCGTTATGTGATCGTGAATATTCCCGCCCAGCAGATCGAAACGGTTCAGAACGGTCTCGTGTTCTCGAAGCACAACGCCATCGTGGGCCGTCCCGAACGTCCGTCGCCGGTGGTGATGACGTCGCTCTCGGACATCAACTTCAATCCCTACTGGAACGCGCCGGTGTCGATTGTCGAGCGCGACATCATCCCGAAGATGAAGGGTGGCAACGACATCCTGCGCGAAATGAACATCAAGGTGTTCAAGGGGTTCGGCGGGCCGGAAATCGATCCCGACACCGTGAACTGGCGGACCGCCATTCCGGATGATTACCACTTCCGTCAGGAGCCGGGTGAACACAACGCCATGGCGACGGCGAAGATCAACTTTCCCAGCCCCTTCGGCGTGTACATGCATGATACCCCGGAGAAGCAGCTGTTCAATTCCAGCAACCGCTTCTACTCATCGGGCTGCGTGCGTGTGCAGAACATGCCGCTTCTCGTCAACTGGGTGCTGAACGGGCAGGAGGGCATTGGCGAGGCCCAGATCGCCACGCTGGCCGAAACGCTGGAGCGCAAGGACGTGAAGCTGGCCACGCCGCCGCAGCTCCGTTTTGCTTATCTTACAGCCTGGCCGACCACGGGCGGGACGATTGCCTTCCGCAAGGACATCTATGAACTCGACGGCACCGGTTTCGTGACCGGCCAGCCGATGCCCCTCGGCGAGACGAGCCCCGATGGCAAGCGCTTCGTGCTCAAGCCGCTTCCGCGTCTGGTTGACTCCGTCGAAGACGGCAATACCGGCAGCGGCGGCATTTTCGGTTTCCGCAAGAAGCCCACCAAGCCGGGGGAGCAACCCAAGTCCATCTTCAGCACCTCGAACACGGACGACCGTGACGGTGGTGCCGGTGCGCCCGTGACCGGTGCGACGCTGCTGAAATCGAATGCCCCGGCAAAGAAGTCGGCGACGGGCAGCAAGTCGGCCTCGTCTGCCGCCGGCAAGTCGAAGCCGAAGAAGGGCCTGTTCGACTGGACTGCCTACCGCAAGGAACAGGCCGCTGCGCAGAAGAAGGGGACCAAGACCAAGGTGGTCACCAAGAAGAAGCCTGCCGCTGACGAAAAGAAGGTGGCCGCTGCCGATGCCAAGGACAGCAAGACTAAAAAGAAGATCGTTGACACAAAGGCCGCAGAAGCAAAGGCCGGCAACGCCAAGGTGACCGACAAGAAGGCGACCGATGCCAAGGTTGCGGCGACCGACAAGAAGGCCACCGATGCCAAGGTTGCGGCGACCGACAAGAAGGCGACCGACGCCGCCAAGAAGCCGGCAGCGCCCAAGGGCGAGTGCAAGGTGGGCGCAGACGGCAAGCTGCCGGATGGATGCAAGGCCGCTGACGCCAAGAAAAAGGTCGTGCCGGAAGCCACTGCCGCCAACTGAGCGGGCAGGGTCACGGCCTGATGCAGCCGGGCATGGCGCGGCGTCGCGCCATCCGGATTTCCGTCGCAATTCGCTGTGGCAGAGACGCCGCGAGGTTGTATAGAGCGGCCACTTAATCCTCTGTTGGAGAATCCTGCCATGGCAAAGAAGTCTGCGAAGAAGTCTGGGAAGAAGGCTGTGAAAAAGGCCGTCAGGAAGACTGCGAAGGCGAAGGCAAAGCCGCTGTTCCCCGGCTTCTTCAAGGACAAGCTGGCTGCTGCCGACCCCAAGGTGGCGAAGGCCATCCAGTCGGAACTGATGCGCCAGCAGCACGAGATCGAACTCATTGCATCCGAGAACATTGTCTCCAGGGCCGTGCTGGAAGCGCAAGGCTCGGTCATGACCAACAAGTACGCGGAAGGCTATCCCGGCCGCCGCTACTATGGCGGCTGCCAGTATGTGGACCAGTCGGAGCAACTGGCCATCGACCGCGCCAAGCAGCTTTTCAACGCGAACTATGCGAACGTGCAGCCGCATTCGGGCGCCACGGCGAACCAGGGCGTGTTTTTCGCCCTGTTGCAGCCGGGCGATACCTTCATGGGCCTTGACCTCGCCTGTGGCGGTCATCTCACCCACGGCTCGCCGGTCAACCAGTCCGGCAAGTGGTTCAAGGTCGCTTCTTACAAGGTGCGGGAAGACAACCTGCAACTTGACTATGACGCCATCGCGAAGCAGGCGCAGGAAGTCCGCCCCAAGCTCATCATCGCAGGCGGCTCGGCCTATCCGCGCGTCATCGACTTCAAGCGCTTCCGCGAAATCGCCGATAGCGTGGGCGCCTATCTTTTTGTGGATATGGCCCACTTTGCCGGTCTTGTGGCCGGGGGTGTACATCCCAATCCGGTTGAACACGCGCACGTCGTGACGACGACGACGCACAAGACCCTGCGCGGTCCACGTGGCGGCATGATCCTTTCGAAGGATGAAGAACTCGGCAAGAAGATCAACTCGGCCGTTTTCCCCGGCATCATCGGCGGCCCGCTGGAGCATGTGATTGCGGCCAAGGCGGTGGCCTTCGGTGAGGCGCTGAAACCTGCCTTCAAGAAGTACGCGGCCCAGGTGGTGAAGAATGCTCAGGTTCTGGCCGAAACGCTGGTGGCGGGCGGCTGCGACATCACCACGGGCGGCACCGATACCCACCTGATGCTTGTTGACCTGCGCAAGAAGGGCCTGACCGGCAAGGCTGCCGAGGCAGCTCTTGGCCGCGCCTTCATCACCTGCAACAAGAACGGCATCCCCTTCGATACCGAAAAGCCCATGATTACCTCCGGCATCCGCCTTGGCTCGCCGGCAGGCACCACCCGCGGCTTCGGCGAAGCCGAGTTCCGTCTGGTAGGCAGCCTCATCACCGAGGTTCTGGACGGTCTTGCCCGGAACGGCGAGGACAAGAACGGCAAGGTGGAATCGGCGGTCAAGAGCAAGGTCCTGGCCCTGACCAAGCGGTTCCCGATCTACGGCTGAGGCATTCGGCCACGCGGCTGCGGCTGCGTTGCCAATCCCCACGCTTGCGAGTCGCAAAGCCCCGGCCATAAGCTGGGGCTGTTGCATTTTCCCCCAAGGAGTTCCTGATCCATGCGCTGTCCATTTTGCGGTAATGCCGAAACGCAGGTGAAGGACAGCCGCGCCACGGAAGACAATTCGGCCATCCGGCGGAGGCGTGCGTGCCCCGACTGCGGCGGGCGGTTCACCACCTTCGAACGCATCCAGCTTCGGGAACTGATGGTGGTGAAGAAGTCAGGACGCCGCGCGCCGTTCGACCGCGACAAGCTCATGCGCTCGGTACAGATCGCACTCCGAAAGCGCCCGGTGGACAACGAGCGGGTGGAACGCATGGTGTCCGGTATCGTGCGCCAGCTTGAGAGCCTCGGCGAGAACGAGATCCGTTCCGAACAGATCGGCGAGCTTGTGATGGAGGGGCTGAAGAACCTCGACGACGTGGCCTATGTGCGCTTCGCATCCGTCTACAAGAATTTCCGCGACCCGAAGGAGTTCGGTGAGATCATCGGCTCGCTTTCCGGTGATGATGAACGGAAGGGCTCATAGCGCCTCACACCGGCCTCAGCCGGCCGCGCTTCTGGTTTTCACTCCACATGAGATAGGCGGAGCCTGACAGGATCAGGGCAATGCCGATCCAGAGATTGCCTTCCGGGAGATAGTGGAAGGCAAGCCAGCCGGCCACGATGTTGAAGGGCAGGCGGAGGTCATCGAAGGGCTGGAGGAAGGAGGCATCGGCATTTGCATAGGCCTTCGTCAGGAAATACTGCGCGGCAAACTGGATTGCGCCCGCCGCCAGAAGCAGCCAGAGCACGCCGCCTGATGGCCATTCGAAACCCGCCGTGGCCGAGAGGGCAAAGTTGATGGGAGAGAGCAGGAGAAGCAGCCACATGGTGATCGTTTCGGGGCGCTCCGTTGCGGTGAGTCTCTTGGTCAGGAGTGATGCTGCACCCCAGAGGATGGCGGCAGCGACCGGTGCGAGCGACCACACCGAAAAGCCGGATGACCAGGGTTGCAGGACGATCAGGGCACCGGCGAAGCCGAGGCTGGCCGCAATCCAGCGGTTGCCGCCCACCTCTTCGGCAAGGAAGAATTTCGCCCCCAGGAGGATGAAGAAGGGCGACGTCATGACCAGCGCGATCACCTGCCAGATCTGAACGCCATTCGCGAGGCCGAAAACGAAGGCCTGCACCCCAAGCGCCGAAAGCACCACGCGGGCGACATGCGTGGCAGGGTGGCGGGTGACAAGCGCAGCGGTGCCCTGCTTCACGATGAAGGGGAGCGAAAACAGGAAGGCGACAAAATACTGCCAGAAGGCATCTGAGGTGGGCTTGAAGCCGAAGCCGCCGAATTCCGGGCTGCCGGTGACAACCTGCGTGATGACGTTGATCGCGGCGAAGCACAGTCCGGCGAGGACCATGTAGAGCGCCCCCGAGAGGGCTTTCGAGCTGAGGCTTGGAGGGGTCAAGGATCGTCGCCCGGATGGTTAAGACTGGGGAACCGGATTAGGCCAAGCGACCGGCAGGGACAAGCCTCGCCCGCGACAGCCTGGCGTGCGGGGCCGTCATGCGTGCCGGGGCTAGCGGAGGCCCGCGCAACCCGCTATCACCCGCGCACATTGAGTGATTGCTGATTGAAAGTACCAGGGACTCCACCTCCATCATGACCACGCCGCGCCGCCCACCCGTTGCCCGATCTGCCGCCCGGCTTGGGGCCGTGCAGGCCCTCTACCAGATGGACATTGCGGCAAGCGATGTAGGTGAGACGCTGGCACAGTTTTCCGCCCGTGCGCAGGGCGACAATTTCGACAACGGTGACTGCGGCGAGGCCGATTACCGCCATCTTCGCGAAGTGGTGGAAGGTGCGGTGCGTGAGCAGGGGCTGCTCGATCCCGCGATCGATGACGTTCTGGACAAGGATTGGCCGCTGCACCGGCTCGATGCCACGGTGCGGGCAATCCTGCGTGCTGCGGCCTACGAGCTGTTCTTCATGGACAAGGTTCCGGCCCGTGTCGCGCTTTCGGAGTATGTGGATGTAACCGACGCATTCTTCGATGGCGGTGACGAGCCGCGCTTCGTGAACGGGGTGTTGAACACGTTGGCCCGCAAGCGGCGCCCGGAGGAGTTCTCGAGGTGAGTGCGCACGCCTACGACGACCACAAGGCAAGGCGCAACGCCATCGTGCTGGCCATTGCCCAGGCGTTGTATGGTGCCACGACAACTGCCCTTGTGGTGACGGCGGGGCTTGTGGGTACGCAGCTTGCCCCCAGCCCGTTCTGGTCCACCATGCCGATGACCATGATGATCGTCGGCTCGGCGACGACGACATATCCCTCTTCGCTGCTGATGCGCCGCATCGGACGCCGCGCCGGTTTCATGCTGGCATCGCTGGTGGGCATGGCGGGGGCGTTGACCGGCGCCGGCGGCATTTTCCTCCGCAGCTTCGAGCTGGTCCTGCTCGGCTCTTTCATGGTGGGCGTCTATCAGGCCTCGTCGTCCTATTACCGTTTTGCGGCGGCCGATCTGGCAAGCCCGGCGTTCCGGCCCAAGGCCATTTCATGGGTGATGACCGGCGGCGTCGTTGCTGCCCTCCTTGGCAGCGTGATGGTGATGAAGACAGTGGACCTGTTTGCCCCCGTGACCTTTGCCGGAACATGGGTGGCAATGGCCTGTCTTGCAGCCCTCGCCACGGCCATTCTGGCCTTTGTCGATATCCCGAAGCTCGATCCGTCCATCACGGCCAGCGGACGCCCTCTGAGCCAGATCGCGGCGCAACCGTCGTACATCGTCGCTGCCGGCGTTTCGATGGTGAGCTACGGCATCATGGTGCTGGTGATGACGGCAACGCCCGTGGCCATGCTCGGCTGCGGCTTCTCGGTGCAGGATTCAAGCTGGGTCATCCAGTGGCACGCGCTGGCCATGTATGTTCCGAGTTTCTTCACGGGCGCCCTGATCAATCGTTACGGCGCGGAAAAGATATCGATCATCGGGATGGCACTGTTGATCGCGGCGGCCTTTTCCGGGCTGGCGGGCATACGCTTCGAGAATTTTGCCGTGGGCCTCATCCTGCTCGGCCTCGGCTGGAATTTCGGGTTCATCGGCGGCACGACACTGCTCACCAACACCTATGAACCGCTGGAGCGCAACAAGGCGCAGGGCCTGAATGACTTCCTTGTTTTCGGCACGACCACGATTACGTCGCTCTCCGCCGGTGCCCTGATGGCCGGTGCAGGATGGTCCATTGTCAACTGGGCGGTACTGCCTCTTGCTGCAATCGGATTGACACTGATTTTCTGGCTCTGGCGAAAGCCGAGAAAAGTAATGGTTACATAAGCCGGAATCGCCTCAGGCGCTTGAGTTACGCCCCTCAATTTCCTCAACAAATTGCCGACTTTCCCCCATTGAAGTTGTGGCGGGATTGCGGCATACCGCTGCCAACCCAAGCCCTTTGGCAGGGAAGCGTGAGTCCCGATGGATCTTCCGGGGCCGCGGCCAACGGTCGGGCAGGGGCAACTCAACAACTCAAGGATTCCCTTCCATGAACACAGCACTTTGGCTGATCGTCCTGGCAGGCTTGCTGTCCATCGTTTACGGCGTCATCACGACCAAGAGTCTGATGGCTGCCGA
>JAEUMJ010000063.1 GCA_016792865.1 Hyphomicrobiales bacterium
CCGGCCACGGATGCGCCTTCCACAGCGGCGCGAAGCTCTTCCTCCGACGACATGGTTTCGATCCACAGCACATCGACGCCCCCATCCTTCAGGGCCATGGCCTGTTCGGCAAAGGCGGCGACGCCCTCTTCATAGGGCAGCATGCCGACGGGCATGAAGATTTCCCCCGTCGGGCCGATCGAGCCACCGACATAGACATCGCGCCCTGCCGCATCGGCTTCGGCGCGGGCATTCCTTGCGGCGGCGACATTCACCTCGTGAACCTTGTCCTGCGCATTGTGCAGCTTCAGGCGATGGCGATTGCCGCCGAAGGAGTTGGTGAGGATGATGTCGGCACCCGCCTCGATGAAACGGCGGTGCAGGTCACGCACCTTCTCAGGATGCTCGAAGTTCCACATTTCCGGCGCATCACCCGAAACGAGGCCCATCTGGAAGTAGTTCGTTCCCGTGGCACCGTCGGCCAGGAGCCACGGGCGCGTGGCCAGAGCTTCGGTGAAGGAGACTTTCGGCATGGGACGACCTCTCAATTCCATATAAAGATTTCTTTATATAGATCACTTCGCCCGCTGCCAAGCCTCATATGCGTGCGGGCCGATCAGGAGATACATCCTCTCGTTGACCTCCACGCGGCTGGGCGTCTCGCCGGAATTTCTCAGCTTTTCCAATGTATCCCGGAGCGCCTCTAGATCCGGTCTGGCGAGTTGCGGCGCGTCATGCCGGCCCTCGGCATCGGGCATGCCATGTGCTCCAAAAATTCTCGATCCGGCATCTAGGCGGCGCAAGAGCACGTCGCACCCCGCTTCATACTGGGCGAGGTCGGAGCCGGGCACCTGTGCGTAGAGCGCGCCGAGATAGAGGAAGTCGGCAGCGAGCAGCACGTTCGCCTCCGCGTCCCACAAGGCCACATGGTCCGGTGCATGGCCCGGGGTGTGGATCACCTCCAGCCTCCGGCCCCCCAGATCAATGATGTGACCCGGCGGCCACCATTGGCTCACGCGGAAGGGCGTCCATTTCATGCCTTCGTAATGCCCGAGAAAGAGATTGCCCGGCTCCTGCATCAGGCCGTCCCGTTCAAACGCTCTCAGGACCGGCAAGTCGGCCAGCGCCACGTCGGGGAAGCGGGTGATGTTGCCGGTATGGTCGAAATGCATGTGCGAAGGCATGGCGGTGACCGGAAGCGTCGTCAGCGCCTTCACGACCTGAAGGATGTCGCGCACTCCCGGCCCGGTATCGAACAGCAATGCGCGTTGCCCGCCGATCACCAGGTAATTCCAGTTGATCTGGTGGAATCGCGGTTCCCCGATGGCATGGATGCCCGGCGCCACCTCGCGCACGGCAAACCAGTCATCGAACCAGCGCACGCCTTCAGCCAGCATGTTGGGCATGTCTTCTCCCGCCTTGACCGCCGGGAGCCTATGCCAGTCAGGATGAGGTTGCCACCCTGAACCGCAAGTGGCCGTTATTTCGGCAGGTCGAGCGAGATCCGCATGGTGGAGATGGCCTTGCGCCGCTCCACCTTCACATGCACGGCCTCGGAGGGAATGCTGATGTGGCGCTTGATGGCCGCCAGCACATCCTCCTTTATGAGGCTGAGGAGATTCGACTGTCCCGTGGCGCCCCGCTCGTGCGAGAGCAGCACTTGCAGGCGTTCGCGTGCCACGGGGGCAGTTGAAGGCTCAAGTTCGCGCGGCTTCCACCATCGCTTCAGAAGGTTCATGCAGCCCTCCCGCCGAAGATCCGGGAGATGAGATTGTAACGCTCGTGCGGGACGTTCATGGCCACCGCCTCGCCAAGCAACCGCCGGGCTGCATCCGAGTAGGCCCTGGCAGGTGCCGACATGGGGTTTGCAAGCGTCACGGGCTGGCCGATGTTGGAGGCGCGAAGCACCTGCTCGCTTTCCGGTATGACACCCAGAAGCGGCACCAGCAGGATTTCCAGCACGTCGTCGATCTTCAGCATGTCGCCACGGCCCGCGCGCGACTGGTCGTAGCGGGTGATGAGAAGGTGCTTCTCCACCTTGCCGCCCTTCTCTGCCTTTTCGGTCTTTGAATCGAGAAGGCCGATGATGCGATCCGAGTCACGCACCGACGAGACCTCCGGGTTCGTGACGATCACCGCCTCATCCGCGTGACGCATGGCGAGGATGGCGCCGCGTTCGATTCCGGCCGGGCTGTCACAGATGATGAAATCGAACTGCGCCTTCAGTTCCTTCATCAGGCGGCCAAGCCCCTTTTCGTTCAGGGAATCCTTGTCACGGGTCTGCGATGCGGGAAGAAGCCAAAGGTTTTCCAGCCGCTTGTCCCTGATGAGCGCCTGATGCAGCTTGGCCTGGTTCTGCGTGACATTGATGAGATCGTAGACCACGCGGCGCTCTGCCCCCATGATGAGGTCGAGATTGCGCAAGCCAACGTCGAAGTCCACCACCACGACGGATTTGCCGTGCATTGCCAGGGCAGAGCCCAAGGCTGCGGTTGTTGTTGTTTTTCCCACGCCGCCCTTGCCTGACGTGACGACAATTACTTTCGACATGTTACCCACTCCTGGTGTTGATCAATGAAAGACTTCGACGTTGAGAACGTCACGGTCGAGCCGCGCCTGCACCTGCGCGCCGCGCAAGGCCGGATCGAAGTCGTCTGCGGTCTTGTAGAGGCCGTCAATCACCAGCAGTTCTGCGTCGAACCGGTTGCAGAAGATGCGGGCTTTGGCATTGCCGTTGGTGCCGGCGAAGGCGCGTCCGCGCAATGCGCCGTAGATGTGGATGGAACCGCCGGCGGCGATTTCAGCGCCCGACGCCACCGACCCGATCACCGTCACGTCCCCTTGCGGGAAAATGAGGGATTGGCCGGAACGCAACGGCTCCTCCACAAGAAGGCTCGCGGCGGGCTTGTTGAGATCGGGCTTTTCCGCCAGCGAGAAACGGCTCTGGCGTGGCGGCGGCTTGTTGTCCAGTTCCCTGGGATTGAACATGCCGATGGGCATGGGCGTTCCCGGCAAGGGTGCAAGGCGCGGCGATACCCAATCCGCATTCACCCCTTCGACGGCCACGAGACGCAAGCCCCGTGACTCGATGGCTGCCACGACGTGCTGCGTTTCCGCCATGGTGGGCGAGAGCGCGGCAAGGTCGAGTATGACCGGACGGTTTGAGAAGAACGCGGATTGATGCAGCAAGCGGGCATCAAGCTCGGCGAGCCATTCATCGAATGGCGGGTCGGGTGCGAGCACGAAGGCCAGATACGACCGGCCCAGCAGACGCAACGACATACGAGACGTGGACATGACTGACACGACTAAAAACCCTTCTACGCAACGCACCCCAGCGGATGCGATGTGAGCGGATCATGGTTAACAGCAAGTTAACGGGCCGTGCCGGATTGAGGCAGGTTTGTGGCGTTCCCTAGGCTTTATCGAGACCGTAGTAGAGATTCACCACATGGGTTGCTTCAGCAAAAAAAAGCCAGCGCTCAAAGGCAGCCGCCACAAGAGCCGCCACTGCCACGCCGAACGACAGCCATGGCGTGACGAGCCACGCCAGCAGCGAAGCGAGGACTGCAATCGCCAGTGTCACCATCACCATGTTGCGCAGTTTCTCGGCGTGCCGCCGCGCAACCACGTAGCCCATTTCCTTCTGGATGAAGTTCACGTTGGTGTGGGGCACTTCCCACTGCCGCACATTGCCTTTCAGGCCGGTCGCATCCCCCATGGTGAAGCGCGGAATGGCATTGTCGATGGAGCGCCAGTACAGTGATTTCAGGATTGCAACGATGATCAGCGCCGCGGCGGTGAAGATCACCTGGAAGGCCTGGAAGCGACCGAAAAGCGTTGCGACCGCCATCAGCACTGCCGAACCCGTGGCAAGCGCGAAAACCAGATAGACAGGCACGGTCAGGTCATTGTGCCACTGTGGAATGGTCTTGAGGGAGGCGTAGATCTTCCCGGTGCAGAAGACGGTGACGGCGCTCATCACAATGCAGGCGATGCCGAGAACGGCAATCCACTCCGGCCTCTCGATGATGCCGCTCCAGATGAGGCCGAACAGCAACGCGACCGGATAGGTGAGGACCGCCGCCACGCCTTCGCGCGAAAGCCAGGATGACCGCCATTGCGAAAGTGCCCGCCAGGCCCGCTCCGGGTGGCCGAGGTGGAAGGTCGAGGACAGAAGGCCCACGGTGATCAGGGCCAGCGCAAGCACCGTCGCGGTCACGCCGAAGGCGATGGAGGACGACTGTCCATGGTTGATGCCAACAAGGCCAAGCAGCGCCAGCAACCCATAACCGGCGCCGGAGGCGGTGGTGAACAGGATCACCGAATAGGCGGGATTCATTCTTGGCTCATCCTTCCAGCCTGTCGGACAGGTCTGTTTCATTGGCGCGGGCCGAAGCCTTTGCGCTCGTCATCAGCTTGTCGGCCCAGGCGAACAGCTTTTCCAGCGCCGAGCCATCGGACTTGGGCAGCGCCTCTGCAAATGTCTGCTGATCGCGGCGCGCGCGCGGCGGCAGGTATTTGTTGGTCGGCTTGTAACCCATGTCGGGCAACAGGTCGTACCCGCCACGCGCGGCAACCAGTTGCGAGACATCCGAGGACGGATCACCCAGATCCCCGAAACTGCGTGCGCCCGTGGGGCATGCCTTCACGCAAGCGGGCAAACGGTCTTCCGGCTCGAAGTTCTCGTTGTAGATGCGATCCACACACAGCGTGCATTTCTTCATCACGCCCGTCGGATAATCATATTCGCGGGCACCATAGGGGCAGGCCCAGGAACACAGCTTGCAGCCGATGCAGGTTTCGGGATTGACCAGCACGATGCCGTCTTCCGCCCTCTTGTAGGAAGCACCCGTCGGGCAGACGGTGACGCAGGCCGGCGTTTCACAGTGCAGGCAAGAGCGGGGAAAATGGACAATGCGCGACTCCGATTGCCCCTGCTCCTTCACCTCGTAGCCATGAATGCGGTTCAGCCATGTTCCCATGGGCTCCGCGCTGCGGGGCTTGTCATCCGACAGAGGGGCGGAGACACCTTGCGTGTTCCACTCCTTGCAAGAGGTTGCGCAGGCCTGGCAGCCGACGCAGATATCCAGGTCAATGACAAGGCCAAGCTTCTTGGCCGTCGATGCGGGAAGCGATGTCATGCCTTCACTCCCACATGCTTGAGGCCGGGAAACTGCGGTGCGCTCACCGGAGATTGATCAGCGGACTTCTCGACGCGCACGCGCAGGTCATACCACGCTGCCTGACCGGTCACCGGGTCGCTGTTGGAATAGCGGTAGCCCCCTTCACGTTCCGGGAGCAGATCACTGATCAAGTGATTGAGCAGGAATCCTTTTCTGGATTCCGGCGCATCTGCTGCCAGTCCCCAGGTTCCGCTGCGCTTGCCGATGGCATTCCACGTCCAGACGGTATCTTCATTCTGGCCGTCCATCAGCTTGGCCTGACACTTGATCTGGCCGTGATGGGAGGTGACGGTTACCCAGTCACCATCGGCAATGTTCAGTTTCGCCGCGCGCTTGCGATGCATGTACAGCCAGTTGCGGCCAAGGATCTGCCGCAGCCAGTTATTCTGCGACCCCCATGCGTGATACATCGCCATGGGGCGCTGGGTGATCGCATGCATGGGATAATCCTCGCCGCTCACCCTTTCGCCCTCGAAGGGCGGATACCAGAAGGGGATGGGGTCGAAATAGGTTTCGATGCGCTTTCGGTGTTC
>JAEUMJ010000068.1 GCA_016792865.1 Hyphomicrobiales bacterium
CCGAGAGCTGGACGACCCAGAATCTCGATCGTGCCACTGTCTGGCTCGATAAGGCGCGGCAGGCAGCGCAACAACGTGGACTTCCCGGCACCGTTGGCACCCAGCAGGGCGACCATGCTTCCACGGGCTACGTCGAAGGAAACGCCCGAGAAGACCGGATTTCCGGAACGAAATGACTTCTGCAAGTCGCGAATGATGATGGCGGCAGGTCCATGACCTGCCGCCGCATCGAAGGATTGTGAGAGGGCGTTCACTTATTCGCCGAGGAACTTGGAGAACTCTGGGACTCCGATGGTCGCATACATCGCCCGGACGCTATCGTAGTCCTTGTCATTCACCGTCGGGAGGAAGAATCCACCTTCATACTTCTTGGTGTCCTCTCCCTTGAGAACGCCCGCCATCAGGGCTTCGCCGTTTTCGAGGAACGCCTTCTTGATCTTTTCAACGGTTTCAGAAGGGACATAGGCAGCGGCAATGAGGATGTCGTTCGGCAGATCCGGGCCACGGCCGACCACAGAAAACTTCTGCCCGGCAAACTTCTCGCGAATTGCATTGAGATGCGTGCGGTTCATGCCGACTGCTTGCACATCGCCGCGGATCATCGCCTCAATGGCAACATTGCGCTTGATGATTTCCACACTGTAGTCGCTGCCGTACTTCAGGCCAGCGTCCGCAAGTACCTGAGCAGGTCCAAGTTGCTGCGAGGTGGAGCCCACTTCTCCAAAGGCAACCTTCTTGCCCTTGAGATCAGCCATCGTCTTGATCGGCCCTTCTGCCATGACAACGATCTGGGCGAAGTAGTCTGGGCGCTGCCAGCCGATGACCGGCTTTGCGTCCGTGAGCTTTGCAAAGACAACGTACTCCGCGGGTCCCGTCAGAACAAAATCGACCTGCTGCGCCCGCATTGCCTCAACAGCAGCAGTCCTGTTGTTCACCGGCGTGAAGTCGACTTCGAGCCCAGTGGCTTTTTGCAGCTCTTCGACGAACGCTCCATATTCACGCTGCAACTGCTCCATGCCCTCAACGTCCGTAACAGCGAAGCGGACCTTCTCGGCGTAAGCGGGGACAACAAGTGCGCCGAGAGCGAAAAACGCAGCGGCGGCCAGTTTCAAGACATGCATTGTCATTCTCCTAAATGTGCACATCAGAGATTCCAAGTTTTCATGACATTGTCATGAAGGTCCCTGAAGAACGTTCCGAGAGTTGAGCGGACCATGGACATGCGACAGAGGGCGTCTGGATTATTGCTGCGGGGCGGCAAGGTCTTGCTTGCAGATGGGGACTTGGCTCAGGTTGACATCATCGTGGAAGACGGCCTGATAGCCGATATTGGCCACGGGATGCGTGCGCCGGGAGCAAGGCCAATTGATGCCACCGGATGTCTCGTCTTGCCCGGCATCGTTGATATTCACGGTGACGCGTTTGAACGCAATATCATGCCCCGGCCCGGAACAATGTTGCCACTTGGCTTGGCCATGCTGGAGAGTGACCGGCAGTTGGCCTCCAACGGCATCACCACTGCCTACCATGGTGTCACAGTGTCGTGGGAACCGGGACTGCGCTGCGTGCAACAGTCGTTGAGTGTCGTTGCCGCACTGGACGAGATCAAGGATCAGGCACTCATCGACAATCGCATACACATACGGTGGGAGAACTACGCGATTGATGAATTGCCCGCCGTATATGGCCTCATGGACGCCGCGAAGAAGCCTCTGCTGGCATTTAATGACCATACCACGCCCGGCATTGCGGGTGAACGCAAGCCATCCAAGTACAGGGCATCCGCCGAAAAGGCGATGATCAGCGTGGATGACTATCTGGAATTGCTACGGCAACGGGCTGCCCGCTCGGCCGAGGTGGCCCCTGCAACAGAGGCCGTAGCAATCCATGCTGCCAACAAGGGCATCACAATGCTGTCCCACGATGATTCCTCTGTCGCGATGCGGAGCGCCTATCGAAAGATGGGTGTAACCGTTGCGGAGTTTCCCATGAACTGGGAAACGGTGGAGGATGCGGTAGCCGCCGGAGACTGGGTGGTTCTCGGTGCACCGAACGTCGTGCGCGGCGGCAGCCACAACGGAAGCATCTCCGCCGAGGAGGCCATTGGAAGGCGTCAATGCCAGATTCTCGCCTCGGACTACTACTATCCCGCACTCTTGCAGGCAGCCCTCATGCTGGTTGAACGTGGCACAAGTACAATTTCGGAAGCCTGGCAACTGATCTCCATGAACCCGGCCAGAGCTGCCGGATTGCATGATCGTGGCGCGATCTCGCCCGGACATCGAGCGGACCTTGTCGTGCTCCCAGATGGGAGAACCAGAGCGGCAATGGTCATTTGCGGTGGACGGGTTGTTTATGGCGAAGGCTGAACAGGAATACCCCGGCACTGCCCTCCGGACGTTGCAGGATGGTTTCCAAAGAATCCGCTTCCGCGCGGTGACGAGCGCGTCTGTCCCAGGCAGCCCTACCGAATCCGGAATAAGTGTTTGTGCCCCTGAGGAGCTATCGCTGCCCTCCAAATCCAGTATGGGGACCGCGGTTCAGGCAGGCCGGGGTTGGCCAAACACGAAAAAGCCCCCCAGTTGCGGGCTGTTCTTCAAAACTGGTGGAAATCGTGGTCCTCACAGGACTGCCTGGTGGAGCGAAGGGGGATCGAACCCCTGACCTCGGCATTGCGAACGCCGCGCTCTCCCAACTGAGCTACCGCCCCTTCCAAGAAGGTGAGGGGCTTTTAGGGTCGGGCACCTGCGCCGTCAAGGCAGGTGCCACGCTCCGCAATCGGCCCGCCATGCCCCGGCCCGACATGACCCGGCCCGACATGCCCGGCCCTCCATGCCCCGGCCCGATCCGCCGCCACCTGCACTTGCGCCCGCCTGCTCCTCCCATTACATCTGGGGGCGAAACATTGGTGCATCATGAATCCTTTCATCTGGCTCGTCCTCACAATCCTGAACATCTATTTCTGGGTCATCCTGATTTCGGTCATCATGAGCTGGCTGATCGCTTTCGGCATCATGAACCGCCAGAACCCCTATGTCCGCCAGATCGACTACGCCCTGAGCCGCCTCACCGAGCCTGTGCTCGGCCCCATTCGCCGCGTCATGCCGGACCTTGGCGGCCTTGATGTCTCGCCCGTTGTTGCGCTGATCGGCATCCAGTTCCTGCAATACCTGATTGCCTACTACGTCCCGCGCTTCCTGCCGTGAGCACGGCGCTCAGGCCCACGGCCAAGGGGCTTCATCTTTTTGTGCGGGCCACGCCCAAGGCATCCCGCGATGAAGTGACGGGTCTGGTGCCGCTTGCCGATGGCAAAGAGGCCGTGGCGGTCAAGGTCACCAGCGTTCCTGAAAAGGGCAAGGCAAACGCGGCCATCCAGGCCCTCATCGCAAGGCAGGCCGGCATCCCCAAGTCGGCCCTCGAGCAGGTCGCGGGCGAGACGGACCGCAACAAGGTCTTCCGTATTGTCTCCCACGCGGAAGCAGTCCAGACTTGGTGCCTGGGGCTATCTCGAAAATAGGACTTCACATGCGCGTCCTCACGTTACTGCTGATTTGCTTCCTCGCGACACCGGCCGCGGCTGCGAACACCAGTGCCTATACCGACCTCATTCTCGACAAGTGCCGGCAACTCACGCCCGAGACCTCCGGTGACGAGGGTGAGGGCAGCGGCACCTTCCGCTGCAAGGGTCACGGCAGCATTCCCGTGTTCTTTGCCGAAGGCGACCTGCGCTCCTTCGTTTCCTTCGGAGAGGACGGCGAGGGCCAATGCGCCTTCCGCCAGACCTTCAGCGGCTTCAACAGCGTGGGCAACAAGATCGAATGGCGCCTGAAGAACGGCAGGCCCGTCGCAGCCATCCTGCGCTGGACGGTGTCCTATGATCCGGAAGATTCCGCCAAGACAAAAACCTGGCTTGTGGTCACGTCCCTCGCCCGCGGCAACACCTGCCATGTGGGTTACGTCGAGGGCGCCTACCCCAACGCCAACGCGGAAGCGCGCAAGCTGGCAGACACCTATGCCGGAGAGTTCAATTGCGTGATGAGCAAGCCCATCTACATTGCCAACGCGGGCACGCCCACCGACAATATCGCGTCCGATGACGTGTGCCGCGAATAGTCCTGCTGACGGAAGCTGACGTTTCGCTCCGGTACGGATTTCTCCTCACAGGAGAAAGCACGATGCACGCACAACACACCGTTCTGTTTTATGTCAATGATCCGCAGGCCAGCGCACATTTCTATGAGCGCGCCCTTGGCCTTGCCACGCTGGAACTGTCGCCCGGCTTCGGGTTGCTGAAGCTCAACGATGCGACATTGCTCGGCCTGTGGAGCAGGTCGGGAGTTCTGCCGGAACCCCATGCAGCGCCCGGCGCGGGGGAAATCGGGCTTCAGCTTGCCGACAATGCCGCCATCGACAGGCAGCATCAGGCATGGGTTGAGGCAGGTGTTACCGTCCTCCAGCCGCCGCAGCAGATGGATTTCGGCTATACCTGCACCGCTGCAGATCCTGACGGACACAGGATCCGCGTCTTCACGATGTGATGGGACTCATGCAGCCGCTTCCTTGGCCCGGCTCACGCGCTTGCGCTCGTGCGGGTCAAGGATCGCCTTGCGCAGGCGGATCGACTTCGGCGTCACTTCGACGTATTCGTCCTCGCCGATATAGGCCAGCGCCTTTTCCAGCGACATCTTGATGGGCGGCGTGAGGATCATCGCTTCGTCCTTGCCGGAGGCGCGGACGTTCGACAGCTTCTTTTCCTTCAGCACGTTGAGTTCCAGGTCGTTGCCACGGGTGTGTTCACCCACGATCATGCCTGCATAGACCTTGGTGCCCGGTTCGATGAACATCGGCCCGCGATCCTGCAGGTAGAAGATGGCATAGGCCACGGCCTCGCCCTCGCCGTTCGAGATCAGCGCACCGGTGTGGCGCGTGGGAATCTCACCCATGTGCGGCGCATAGGCATGGAACAGGCGGTTCATGATCGCCGTGCCGCGCGTGTCCGACAGGAGTTCCGACTGGTAGCCGATGAGGCCGCGTGTCGGCGCGTGGAAGACGAGGCGCTGGCGGCCCGTGCCCGACGGGCGCATGTCGCGGAGTTCGCCCTTGCGTTCGGAGACCTTCTGCACCACCACACCGGCATAATCCTCATCGACGTCGATGATGACTTCCTCAACCGGCTCCAGTTTTTCGCCTGTCGCTTCATCCATCTTGAAGACGACACGGGGGCGGCCCACCGTGAGTTCAAAGCCTTCACGGCGCATGGTTTCGATCAGGATGCCGAGCTGCAGTTCTCCACGGCCGGCCACTTCGAATGCGTCGGTTTCGGTTTCGGAAGGCGTCACGCGAAGCGCGATGTTCCCTTCCGCTTCACGCATCAGGCGTTCACGGATGACGCGCGACTGCACCTTGTCGCCTTCGCG
>JAEUMJ010000180.1 GCA_016792865.1 Hyphomicrobiales bacterium
GCAAAAGGCGTCGATATCGAGGGACTTCCTTTCGAGCCATTGCTCGAACCAGCGCGACAGCGGCCGGTTGGTGGCGATGGTCTCGAAGGGGGACACGCGATCGACAGTCCCGCCGAGTGACACTTCGAGGCCGAACCGGCCGTAACCTGCTGTGGCAGGAGTGCCAACGGAGGCGGGTTTCCGGGAATTGCCGTTGCAGTGGAACGGTGCAACTGAGATACCAACATGAGACAAACTCCCTGTCATCGCGCAGACCTCAGCAAGTACTATGCCAAATGTTTAACTCGCTCTGGCATCACGCAAAAACGTTGCGCGGTTTCCCGCGCAACGTCACGTCTCGTGTGGACGGCAGTCCGTAAACCATGGACTCAAACGACAAACCCATCTTCCGGCAGCTTCGGTTCATGATCCCGGTCGCCGTCGCCATCGCCGTCACCATCGCCGTCACCATCGCCGTCGCCGCCACCATTGTTATTCTTCTTGTTGAACTCTGCGAAAGAATGTGTGCGGGGCGAAAGCGCCACACTTGCCAGCCACGGCAATTGACTTACGATGCATGGTTCACCTCACGGGGCGCTCGTCATCATGACCATTACCGTCAACCCCTCCGTTCCCTTCTCCGTGCCGGGCGACCTTCTTGAGAGATGGCGCAGGATTCCGGTGGCGGTCGCCGTCGATCTGGCGCCCCAGTGCCAGATCAGCCCGGCGATCCGGCCCTTGCGGCCCCCAGGTCAGCAGCCTCCCCTGTTTGGCCGCGCCGTGACAGCCAGCGTCCAGCCACCGGACTTCGGGCCTGTGCTTCTGTCCATGGACCTCGTCTCGGAAGGTGACGTGCTGGTGATCGCAACAGGCGGGAACACCGACGCGGCAATGATCGGCGACGTTCTCGGCGGCCATCTGCATGCGCGGAGGGCGAGCGGCATCGTTTGCGACGGTGCGGTGCGCGACGTGGGGCCGCTCTCCCGCATGCAGGGATTGTCGGTTTATGCCCGCGCCATCAATCCGCTGGGGCCGAAGGGTGCAGCCCAAGGCGCGCTCAATGTCGCGGTGGAGGTGGGTGGTTGCCACGTCGCGCCGGGTGACCTCATCATCGGTGACGACGACGGCCTTGCCGCGCTCGATGCCCGCTTGATGGCCACACTCATCGATCCGGCCGAAGCGAAACTTGCAAAGGAAGCGATATGGATCGAAGGCCTTGCCGCCGGAACGCCCGTGAGAAAGATTTTCGGATTGACGTGATGGCTCTCGCGCAGGCGATCAGGGTGCGGACGCTTTGCCGCCATAGGCCCGCATCACGGCCTCACGATCAAGTCGAAGCGCGGCGGCGCGGCGATGTCCTTCCATGCCCTCACTGCTGCTCTGGCGAATGGCGGGAGGCGCAACTGCCGCAACGCCGTTCTCGTCCAGCCACTGGTGGGTGGCAACCTTGAGGTAGGAGCCCACCCACAGGCCGCCTGTGTATCGGCCCGCCCCCATGGTCGGAAGGGTGTGATTGGTGCCCGAACACTTGTCCGAGTAGACCACGCTGGAGCGCGTGCCGATGAAAAGCGAGCCATAGTTGCAGAGCCTCTGTGCCATGGCTTTCGGGTCGCGCGTGTGCACTTGCAGGTGCTCGGCGGCGATGTGATCGGAGTATTCAATCATCGCCTCCTCATCCTTGCACAAGGCGATCTGCCCGAAGACGCGCCACGCGGGCGCCGCCACTTGGGCGGTGGGCAGATGCTCCAGGAATTTCAGGATGACGGCAGCGGTCTCTGTTGCGAGTCTCTCGCTCGTGGTGATCAGGCCGACACGCGTGCGCACGTCATGCTCTGCCTGGGCCAGGAGATCGGCGGCAATCATCTCGGCATCGCCGGTCTCATCCGCGATGACGAAAATCTCGCTGGGGCCGGCGAGCTGGTCGATTCCCACCGGTCCGAACACCTGCCGCTTGGCCTCGTTCACATAGGCGTTGCCGGGACCGAAGATCTTGTGAACGGCGGGGATGGTTTCGGTGCCATAGGCCATGGCGGCAATCGCCTGGGCACCGCCGATGCGGAAGACCCGATGCGCACCGGACAGCACGCAGCCCGCAATCATTGCTTCATGGGCAGTGGGCGGCAGGCAGGCGATGATTTCCTTGCATCCCGCAACGGTGGCCGGAACCAGAGTCATGATGGGTGCGGAGAGAAGCGGATAGCGCCCGCCCGGAACATATGCGCCGACCTTGTTGATGGGGATGATGCGGTGCCCCAGATGAACCCCCGGCAGGGTTTCGATGTCCAGCGGCAACATGGTGCGCCTTTGCGCCTCAGCAAAGTTCCGGACCTGCGCAATGGCGAACTCTGTGTCCTTGCGCGTTTGAGGATCAAGCGCGGCAATGGCCCTGTCCTGCTCGGCCTTGCTCACTTCAATGTGCTCGACCTCGACGTTGTCGAAGCTGCGGCTGTACTGCCGGAGCGCCGCATCGCCCTTGGCCCGCACATTGGCAAGAACCTCTCGCACCGTCGCCTCGATGGCCGCAAGGTTGGTCTCCGCGCCGGCTTCAGGCGCCTTGATGAATCTCACCCGATCTTCAAATCCTGCTGGTTCCTGCATGGCAATCCCGCTTGAGGTTGGAAGGATCATCTTCCGGCAAAGATCTGGGGGTGACAATTGCCAACTTCACGGATGTCTATAATAATGAACATCTGCAACGATGGAGTTTCTGTCCCATGTCTCGTGTCGGGGCCAAGCTGCGTGAACTCAGGAGGCGGCGCAATCTCGCTGTGCGTGAACTCGCGGCGCGGTCAGGCGTATCGCACTCCACAATTTCCCTCATCGAGCGGGACATGATCAGCCCCAGCGTGGACACGCTGAGTGCCATTGTCGATGCCCTGGGCGGCACCATGACGGCATTCTTCTCCGGCATAGAGCCGGCAGCCGACCTTTCGCCGTTCTATCCGTCCGGCGAGGCGACCGAGATCGGAAATCCGCAGACAATTTCGTACAAGGTGATCGGCATCAACCAGCCGAACAGGCAGTTGTTGATGTTGCGCGAAACCTATGCGCCGGGAGCCGACACGGGCGAGGTGTTCTCCCATGCCGCGCATGAGGCTGGCATCGTGATCAGCGGCGCGGTGGAGGTGATCGTCGGAGATCACGCCCGGGTGCTGAGCGCCGGGGACGGTTATTACTTCGACAGCCGCAAGCCGCATCGCTTCCGGAATGTGGAGAACGGTCCCAGCGAAATCCTGAGCGCCGTCACCCCGCCCACCTATTAGCAGGGCCGGACAGAATACTGGACAAGCGATGTGGCCACGGGGCCAGCCGGAAGACCGAAACGGCCCGCAGGGAATTTCAAATCTTTTCAGGGGAAAATGGCGGTGGACGCAGTCATCCTCGAACCGGTCTCTGCTCCAAATTCCCTGGTAACAGGGAAAAAATCAGGGAATCTTCGAAAAACGCCGCTCTACTCGGCACCGCACCCGGCGGAAACCCGCGCAATTGCCGTTGCTTAGTGAGTATTTCCCTGAGTTTCGAAACAGGGAATTTTCGTTACGTTATCAGGGAGCAAATATCGATCCGCAGGGAATGCCGCGGCTTTCGGGTCATTGTGCACCGAGATTCAGAATGAGCATCAGATGCTCGTTGAAGGCTGAACATCTCTTAACCCTCTCGAGGGATTGGACAGAACACGGATCTGTGGTACGAATCACATCAATCAAGAAAACCCCACGGAAGGCATTCCGGTTCAATGAAGCTGGTGGTGGGTGACGGGCAAACGCTCATTGAAGCGGCCCCTGTTGAGCCTGACAATCAATGTAATGTGGTTTGCGTACAGGTCCTGCAGCCAAGGCCGGATGAAGCAAAATGCAATCCGTCTGGCGTAGAGTGGATCAATATTGAAGCTGCCGCTTTCGATTGGCAGCCAGCACGGGTCGGGAAACAAATGACCACGTGAACTGGCAGAAGCCCCAGGGCAAGGCGTCACCTTTGAATAGCAGCCGGCGCTGACTCTCCAAACAAATGGGTCACCCGGTTCGCAGATCAGACCTGAAATCAGCGTGCCGGATCTCGACCCGGATGAAAATCCGGGAATGAGAACGGCTGAGAAAAGCATCCCCAATCGGACTTTCAACACGGAGATCTCTGCCGTGAACGCCATGGCTATTGAGCACCTCAAGCCCGCAGAACTCATGCCCTTTGCGAGGAATGCGCGCACCCACAGCAAGAAGCAGATAGGCCAGATTGCCAGCAGCATCAGGACTTTCGGCTTCATCAACCCCATCATCATCGACAAGGAGAACATGATCCTGGCCGGTCACGGCCGGGTGGAAGCCGCGAAGCTTCTCGCAATGGGCAGGATCCCCTGTGTGCGGATCGAGACCATGACCCCGTCGCAGAAGCGGGCCTACGTGCTGGCCGACAACAAGCTTGCGCTGAATGCCGGCTGGGACGAGGAGATCCTGGCGCTCGAACTCAAGGGCCTCCTCGAGGTCGACGAGACCTTCGACGTTGGGATAACCGGGTTTAGCATCGCGGAAGTGGACGGGCTGATCGAGGGGCTGGCGGTGGAGGACGCTCCCGCCCCCCGTGAGGACAAGCTGCCAGAACCGGCGACCGAACCACCGCTCACACGGCCGGGTGACATCTGGCGCCTCGGTCCGCACCGGCTCATCTGCGGGAACGCCCTCTCCGGAGAGGTGATCGACACGCTGATGGCGGGCGAGAGTGCCGACATGGTCTTCACCGACCCGCCCTACAACGTGCCGATCGATGGCCACGTGAGCGGATTGGGGTCTGTCAGGCACCGGGAGTTCGCCATGGCGGCGGGTGAGATGTCGCCCGAGGCCTTCGCGACCTTCCTGGAGCAGGCCCTCGGCAACGCCGCCCGCCACAGCCGGGACGGCTCCATCCACTTCATCTGCATGGACTGGCGGCACTTACAGGAGATGCTTCAGGCGGGTGGGAAGGCCTATGGCGAGCTCAAGAATCTCATAGTGTGGGTCAAGGACAACGGCGGAATGGGAACCTTCTACCGCTCCCGCCACGAGCTGGTCTTTGTCTTCAAGAACGGCTCCGCTCCCCACACCAACAGCTTCGAACTGGGGCAGCATGGCCGGTACCGGACCAATGTCTGGACCTACAAGGGCATGAACTCGTTTGGAGCCGAGCGGAAGAACGCTCTCGAACTCCACCCCACGGTGAAGCCGGTGGCGCTCGTGGCCGATGCGATCAAGGACGTCTCCAGCCGGAACGGCATTGTCCTCGATCTCTTCGGAGGGTCTGGGTCCACCCTGATTGCCGCCCACAAGACCGGACGGCGGGGCTACCTCTGCGAGATCGATCCGCTTTACTGCGACAGCATCATCCGGCGCTGGCAGGTCTACGCCAGAGATGATGCGGTTCGGGAGGGCGATGGCGAAACCTTCGATGCCCTCCGCCTCCTCAGTGAGGTGAATGGGCAGAATGCCACGGTCGAGGCCCCTGCCAAGCGCAAGAACACCAGAGCAAAGAACTGAGGAGAGCCATCATGGCAACACGCAAGCGCACGAACACACCCGCAACCCAGCAGGTCCCCACGCCGACTGGAGCAACTACTCCCGCCACCTCGCGTCCGGCAGGGGCACCGGACTTCACGTCGGGGACACCCCTCCCCGCAGCGTGCGATCCCGAACCGGAAGAACCAGAGAAAGTCGGTTACGGGAGGCCTCCCTCCAAGTACCGCTACAAGCCAGGTAAGTCCGGTAATCCGCGGGGGCGGCCAAAGGTGTTGCCCTCACCTGAAGCAACTCTCGCAAGACTAATGGGCGGTAAGATTACTGTCTCCGAGAATGGCATCACGAAGAAGATCCCCCGGCACGAAATCCTCATGCATCAGCTCTTCAAGCTCGCCATCAAGGGCAACACCCGTGCGGTCGGAATCGTCCTCAGCATGACCCGTCAGTACGCATTGGA
>JAEUMJ010000014.1 GCA_016792865.1 Hyphomicrobiales bacterium
ACTGGAAGATGAACGGGACCACGGCGGCGTTGCGCGAACCGCGCCTGTTGGGGGCCATGTTGAAGGGTGTCAAGCTGAAGTGCGACGTGCTGGTTTGCCCGCCCGCAACCATCCTGCGCCGTGCCAAGGCCGTCATGAAGGGCGGCAAGATCAAGGTGGGTGGGCAGGATTGCCATGCCGCCGCTGCCGGTGCCCACACCGGTGACATCTCGGCGGAGATGCTCAAGGACGCGGGCGCCTCGATGGTGATCGTGGGGCATTCCGAACGCCGCACCAATCACAAGGAAACCGACGCGACGGTGCAGGCGAAGGCTGCCGCAGCCCATCGTGCCGGGCTGGTTGCAATCATCTGCATCGGCGAAACGCTGGATGAGAGGAAGGGCGGAAAGACGCTGGACGTGCTCTCGACCCAGCTCAAGGGATCGATTCCTGCCGGCTCGAATTCTTCCAACACCGTGATCGCCTATGAGCCGGTCTGGGCCATCGGCACCGGCCTCACGCCCACGACGGCCGAGGTGGCTGAAGCCCACACCCATATTCGTGCCGACATCGCCAAGATCATGGGCAGTGAAGGCAACCAGACGCGCATCCTCTACGGCGGTTCGGTGAAGCCCTCGAATGCGACCGAGTTGATGGGAGCCCCCAACGTCAACGGCGCCCTGGTTGGCGGCGCGTCTCTCAAGGCGTCTGATTTTATTGGGATCATAAAGACTTACATGTAATTCCGGAAGCTTTCCATGAGCACTGATCTTCCCACACTCACGAAGCGGAAATTGCAGGCCGAAGTCATCGGCCCGATCTTCGCGGAGATGGTGGCAGAGATCGGCGAAGAGAAGGCGGCCCACATTCTGGATCGGGCCATTCGCAAGGCCGCCATCAACGAGGGACGGGCGTTCGCCGCTCGCGCCCCCGGCGGCAAGCCGTCGATGGCGGACTTCATCAAGCTGTTTGAACTGTGGACAACCGGTGGCTCGCTCGAAATCGATGTCCTCCAGGCAACCGACACGGCCTTTGATTTCAATGTCACCCGCTGCCGCTATGCCGAGACCTACAGGGACATGGGCCTCGAAAAGATCGGTCACCTCCTGTCCTGCAACCGGGACGGCAGCTTCTGCGAAGGCTATGACCCGAAGCTGAAACTGGACCGGAAACAGACCATCATGGAAGGGCACACCTGTTGCACCTTCCGCTATTCGCTCGAGAAATAAGGGGCGCAGGGGCGGGGCCTTGTGGCCGGGTTGCCTCGCTCCCAATTAGGGGCTAAAGGCCCGCCAACCTCATCTGACCGGAACCTGCCGATGCAAACCGTCCTTCTCGTCATTCACCTTTTTGTGGCGCTTGCGCTCATTGGGGTCATCCTTCTCCAGCGCTCCGAGGGCGGTGCCCTTGGCATCGGCGGCGGCAACAGCAGCGCCGGCAGCATTTTCTCGGCCCGCGGCGTGGGCAACGCGCTGACCCGGGCGACCGCCTTTCTGGCCATTGCCTTCTTTGCCACGTCGATCGGCCTCACCGTCTTGGCCACGCGCGGCAAGACGGGGGGTTCGGCCTTCGAAACTGCGCCCGTGACCCAGCAGCAGAACGGCGATGCACCCCCCGCCCCGGCCGGGGGCGATTCAGGTGCGTTGCCCAACCTCGGTGGCCAGCCGCAGCCCCCGTCGGTGCCGACCAACAACTGATTGCGGGGTGACGTGAAACACTCCGGTGTTTCACGGTCATCCACATCCAAAAAGACACAGGGAGATTCCGTGCTTCGAATCGGAAGGGCGGCGGGTTAGGATTGAGTCCCATGGCGCGATACATCTTCATCACCGGCGGCGTGGTCTCATCACTTGGAAAAGGTCTTGCATCTGCGGCACTTGGCGCGCTCCTGCAAGCGCGTGGTTTCAAGGTGCGGCTGCGCAAGCTTGACCCTTATCTGAACGTCGATCCGGGCACCATGAGTCCCTATCAGCACGGCGAAGTCTTCGTCACCGACGACGGGGCAGAGACCGACCTCGACCTTGGCCATTACGAGCGTTTCACCGGGCGCCATGCCAACAAGGGCGACAACATCACCACCGGCAAGATCTACCAGGACATCATCACCAAGGAACGCCGCGGTGACTATCTGGGCGGGACAGTGCAGGTCATTCCGCACGTCACCGACGCGATCAAGGATTTCGTCCGGCACGACAGCGACGGATTCGATTTCGTGCTGGTCGAAGTGGGAGGCACGGTCGGCGACATCGAGGGCCTGCCGTTCTTCGAAGCAATCCGCCAGTTCGGTCAGGAAAGCCCGCGCGGCAGTTGCATCTACATCCACCTGACGCTGCTGCCATGGATTCCCACAGCCGGTGAACTCAAGACCAAGCCGACCCAGCATTCGGTGAAGGAGTTACGGTCCATCGGCATCCAGCCCGACATCCTGCTCTGCCGGGCCGACCGGGAAATTCCTGTCAACGAACGCCGCAAGATTGCACTGTTCTGCAATGTGCGCCCGTCAGCCGTCATTCAGGCGCTCGATGTTTCCAACATCTACGATGTGCCGCGCGCCTATCACGCCGAAGGGCTTGACCAGGAAGTGCTGGATGCATTCGGCATCAGCAATGCGCCGCAGCCTGACCTGTCGCGCTGGAACGACATCATGCAACGCATCACCCACCCGGAAGGAGAGGTGACAATCGCGGTTGTCGGCAAGTACACAGGACTGCTTGACGCCTACAAGTCGCTGAAGGAGGCCCTCGTTCATGGCGGCATCGCCAATCGGGTGAAGGTCAATCTCGAATGGATCGAAAGCGAGGTTTTCGAGAAGGAAGACCCGGCCCCCTACCTTGAAGATGTGGACGGCATCCTGGTGCCGGGCGGCTTCGGCGAACGTGGTTCGGAAGGCAAGATCCATGCGGTCACGTGGGCGAGGACGCGGAAGATTCCGTATTTCGGGATCTGCTTCGGCATGCAGATGGCTTGCATCGAGGCGGCACGGAATCTCTGTGGCATCAAGGATGCAAGCTCCACCGAATTCGGTGAGACCTCGCAACCCGTGGTCGGCACGATGAAGGAATGGATGAAGGGCAATGAGCTTGAAATCCGCAAGGCCGGCGGTGATCTCGGCGGCACCATGCGCCTTGGCGCCTATGACGCGACGCTCACCAAGGACAGCCACATCGCACAGATCTACGACAGCACAACGATCTCGGAACGCCACCGCCACCGCTACGAAGTGAACACCGCCTATCGCAAGCGGCTGGAGGATGCGGGACTGGTTTTTGCGGGCATGTCGCCGGATGGCCTGCTGCCGGAAACGGTGGAATACAAGGACCACCCCTGGTTCATCGGCGTGCAGTATCACCCGGAACTGAAGTCAAAGCCCTTCGACCCGCATCCACTGTTCTCGTCGTTCATCGCGGCGGCCGTGGTGCAGAGCCGCCTGGTGTGACGCGCGTGATCCGGGCGCTGTCAGCAGCACTTGCTGTCCTCGTCCTCCTGCTTGTTGCCGTTTCCCCGTCGCGAGCCTTCGACAGCAACGATGTTGCCCGCATTGAAGGTGTCATTGCCTCTTACCGGGACACGCTAACCGGCGTGGTCAACGGCATTGATCCGGTCAACATTTCCGCTGACAGCATCAACCAGACGCGGATCGCGCTCATCAAGCTCAAGTCTGACGCCGAAGTGTCAGCCCGCGAACTTGACCAGCCCCAAGCCGATGTCGCCGCACAATTGGCGCAGGTCGGCCCGCCGCCGCAGGATGGGACACCCGAAGCGCCTTCGATTTCGCAGCAACGCAAGGCGTTGAACGACAAGGCGGCGCAATACCTGGCCTTGCGCAAGCAACTGGAACTCGTGGGAGTGGAGGCAGACCAACAGCTTTCGCGTCTCAGCACCATCGAACGCGACCAGTTCCTGAACCGTGTCTTTGCCTATGAACGTTCGGCCCTCGATCCGCGCCTCTGGTGGAATGGCTTCACCGCCAGCGGACAATTCATCCTTCGTACCGGCAACCTTCTCACCCAGTGGTGGAAAAGGGTTTCGCCGGAGGCCAATTTCGCGGTTCTGGTGGGCGTGGTGGCAACGCTCGCCTTCGCATTTTTCCTGATCTCGAAAGCCAGCAGCCTTTTCCGCGGACTTCTTTCTCCAAGCCTGACGGAGTCGGCCAGCAATGCCGCAGCGGCCAGCCAGGTGCGTCGATTGTGGCATGGCATCTTCAACTATACCCGCTGGGTGATCGGGACCGTCATCGGATTGGTGGTGTTGACCATCGGGCTCGATTCCGCCGGCTTGATGACGCCGCAGTTCAGGCTGCTCGTGAACGGGCTGATCGAAGTGATCGCTCTGGTCTGCGTCTACGGCGGGGCCGCCTACATGATCTGCCAGCCGACCCGCCCTGAGGCCCGGCTGGTGGCGGTCGACTCCACCGCCGCGCGCAGTCTTGTGGTGATCACCGCGCTTGCCTCCTTCATCTACAGTTCTGCGACCGCGCTCACCAACATCGCAACCGACCTGTCCATTCCTGTCGCCTTTGCGGTTTTCCTGTCGGCGCTGAGCGCCATCGCGCTTGTCCTCCTGATTGCTCTCGCCATGGTGATCATCCGGAAGGAGGCCCAGAAGGGGCTGGGCGAGAACGATACCACCTATTTCCTGATCTGGATCCTCAAGTTCACGCCCTTCATCTGGATCCTGCTTGCCATTGCCGTCATTGCCCTGGTCTTCGGCTTCATCGCCCTGTCGCTTTTCATCGTCGGCAACCTCCTTGAAAGCGCCATGCTGGCCGTCGTTCTTGGCGTGCTGCATGCCTTCGCCCATGCGATTGCCGATGCGGCAGGCGACCCGAATACCCGCACGGGCCAGAAGTTCCAGCGCATCACATCCTGGTCGGAAGAGGGGATGCGACGCACCATCCTGATCTACAGGACGGTTGTCGATGTCGGCGTGTCGCTGGCCGCCATCCTCGGCCTGGGCGCACTCTGGGCGGTGTCGCTGGTTGATTTCGCGATGCTGGTGCGCAGTGCCGCGGGCGGTTTCCAGATCGGCAACATCTCGATCAGCCCCGGCTCGCTTCTGGCTGCTCTGGTGATCCTGCTGCTTGGTGTTGTCATCACGCGCTACATCATCTCGTGGCTTCAGAACCGCGTGCTCTCGGCCACCAAGCTCGACAAGGGGGCACAGGATTCCA